>NZ_BAAFVK010000014.1:283842-310074 GCF_054661535.1 Actinophytocola sp. KF-1
GGGCAACCTCGGCAGCCTGCGCGGCTGCCGAAGGCGGCGCAGCCCCACCAGCAGGCAGCCCACCCTCGGCAAGCGACACGGCGACCACCGAAGGCGGCGCAGCAGCCGCCGAAGGCCGCGCATCCTCGGCATTGGGTGGGCTAGGCTCGGCAGGAGGCGCAGCTTCGGCAGCAGGCGATTCACTCTCGGCAGGAGGCGCACCCTCGGCCGCAGACCGCCCACCCTCAGCACGCCGCGCGGCCTTGGCGGGCTGCCCACCATCGGCGGCAGGCAGCACGCTCGCAGTCGGGGCAGCTTCGGCAACCGGCGGGCTGACCTCGGCTGCACCATTCCCGTCGAGGGCACGCCCCCGCAGCACGCGGATGTGATCGGCCAGTTCCCGGATGGTCAGCAGGTCCGCGACCTGATCCATCGGGATCCGCACGTCGAGGCGTTCCGAGATCTGCCGCACCAGGCCGAAACCCTTGAGGGAGTTGCCACCCAGCTGAAAGAAGTTGGTGTCCCGGCCGATCAGCTCGGGCTCGACCGCCAGCGCGTCGGCCCACAGTTCCCGGAGGACCTCCTCCAGTTCGTCGGCGACCTCCGAAGGCTGGACAACCTCAGCGGGCTTGACGACCGGCGGCTCGATCGCGGGTGGCGCCGGCTCGACCGGGGGCACATCACCCGCCCGGCGGACCGGTCGCGCGGGCAGCCACGCTTCCTCGCGCTGCCACGGATATCCCGGCAACCGCACGGCACGCCCGTCAGGTACGAGCGCCGCCGGGTCGAGTGCCACGCCTGCCGCGAGCAGCGTGCCCGCCGCCGCGAGCAGGGCCCGACGGTCCGGTTCGGACCGCACCAGCGAGCCGACCACCACCGCGTCCTGGGCGACCGCGGCGACGGCCCTGCGCAGCGCGGGATGCGACGACACTTCCACGAAGCACCGCACCCCGCGCACCGCCCGCACGGCCGCGGGCAGGTCGAACGGCGACGCCAGGTTCCGCGCCCAGTACGCCCCGTCGAGGCGTGTCTCCTCCGCCCCGGTGACCGTCGACACGAACGGGATCCGTGGTGACGTCGGCGTGATCCCCGCCAGGGCCGTCGCCAGCTCGGGTGCCAGCGCCGCCATCTCCGGCGAGTGGAACGCGACCCGCACGTCCCGCAGCTCCTGCGCGAACACGCCGTCCGCGCCGAGGTCCGACACCACCCGGCGCACCACCTCCGGCGCACCGGACACCAGGGTCGTCGTCGGGGACAGGACGCCCGCCACCGCCAGTCCGAACCCGCCCGCGTCGGCGGCGGGCAGCTCCACGACGGCGCTCGCCCCCTGCCCGTCGACCCGGGCCATCAGCGACGCCCGCGCGACCACGACCCGCACCGCGTCCGCGAGGTCGAGCGCGCCGGACACGTGCGCCGCCGCCACCTCGCCCAGGCTCTGCCCGAGCACGGCGACCGGCCGCAGTCCCCACGACCGCCACACCGCGGCCAGCCCGACCTGCAGGGTGAACCTGACCGCCTGCGCCTGCCGGGTGTCGGTGACCTCGCCACCGGTCAACGCCCCGGCCGGGGACCAACCCGTCGCGGCGCGGAACTCGGCGTCGCACTCCGCGACCGCCGCCCGGAACACCGGGTCCTCGGCGTACAGCTCCTTCGCCGCGCCCGCCGCGCCCTGGCCCGGGAACACGAACGCGACGCCCGGCTCGTCGAACGCGCGTACGGGTGTCACCACGCGCAACGCGGCCGCCGCGTCGGCCGCCGTGTCCGCGACGACCGCCGCCCGGAACGGGTGCAGGTCGCGCCTGCGCACGGTCGTGTGCGCCACGTCGGCGAGCGCCACCTCGCCGAGCCGGTCCGCGTACGCGCCGGCCAGCTCGGTCAGCGCCGCCCTCGCCCGCGCGCTCACCACGACCAGCCGCGGTCCGGGAGCGGGTGCGGGCGCGGGTACCGGCGGCGCGGGCGCGAGCACGGCGTGTGCGAGCGCGCCGCCGAACCCGAACGAACTCACGCCCGCGTACCCGTCCGGCAGCGGCGTGGGCGCGGCCGGGATCACGAACGGTGTGCCCGCCAGGTCGATGCGCGGGTTGAGCTCGCGCTGGTGCAGCACCGGCGGCACGAGCCGGTGGTGCAGCGACAGCGCGGTCTTGATCAGGCCGACGACCCCGGCCGCGGCCTCCAGGTGGCCCAGGTTGGTCTTCACGGCGCCGAGCAGGCACCGGCGGCCCCCGTTGAGCGCGGTCGCGAGCGCTTCCAGTTCCAGCGGGTCGCCGAGCGCGGTGCCGGTGCCGTGCGTCTCGACGAGCCCGACCTGGTCCGGCGTGACCCGCGCCTGCGCGAGCGCGCGCCGGATCACGGCCGTCTGCGCGGGCCCGCTCGGCGCGGTGATGCTGCTGGTGCGGCCGTCCTGGCCGATCGCGGTGCCGCGGACGACCGCCCAGACCGGGTCGCCGTCGCGCAGCGCCGCCGACAGCCGCTTCAGCACGACGACCCCGGCGCCCTCGGCACGCACGAACCCGTTCGCGGCGGCGTCGAACGTCTTGCACCGGCCGTCGGGCGCGAGCATGCCGAGCTTCGCGTAGATCACCGTGGTGACCGGCGACGCCATCACGTTCACCCCGCCCGCGAGCGCGATCTCGGACTCGCCGGTGCGGATGCTCTGGCACGCGAGGTGCACGGCGGCGAGCGACGACGAGCACGCCGTGTCCATGGCGATGCTCGGGCCACGCAGGTCCAGCTCGTATGACAGCCGGTTCGCGAGGATGCTCCGCTGCGTTCCCGTTCCGGTGTGGACGGTCACGAGCGCGGGATCGACCGTCTGGAGCCAGGTGTAGTCGTCGGTCATCGACGCCATGTACACGCCGGTGTCGCTGCCGGCGAGCGACGCGGCCGGGACGCCGGCGTCGGCGAGCGCGTCGAACGCGGTCTCCAGCAGCAGCCGCTGCTGCGGGTCCATCCGCGCGGCCTCGTCGGCGGAGATGCGGAAGAACCGGCGGTCGAACCCGGCGACGTCGTCGAGGTAGCCGCCCCAGCGGGAGTTGGTGGTGCCGGGCGTGGCGGGGTCGGCGTCGAACCACTCGTCGGCGGACCAGCGGTCGGCCGGGGTCTCGGAGATGAGGTCGCGGCCCGCGCACAGGGCCTGCCAGAACGACTCCGGCGAGTCGATCCCGCCGGGCAGGCGGCAGCCGATGCCGATGATCGCGACCGCGTCGTCGTCGGCGGCGGGTGCCGCGTCCGCCGCGGTGAGTCCCAGCCGGGCGGCCAGGATGCGCCGCTGCGCGTCGGTGAGCCGCGCGATCCGCTCGGCGAGGTCGTTCACGTCAGTCCTTCCCGGGGTGGTCGGTCTCGAGCAGCGGCAGGAGGTCGGCGAGCAAGGCGTCCACGACCTCCTCGTCGGTGGGCTCGGTGGGCTCGGCGGCCTTGGCGGGCGCCGCGACCGTGGCGAGGAACTCGGCCATCCGCGCCACGGACGGGTAGTTGAGCACCGCGGTCTCCTGCAGCTCGACGCCGAGGTCGGCCTCGAGCCGTTCGTGCAGGTCGACGCCGGTCATCGAGTCCATGCCGAGGCGGTTGAACGTGCTGTGGTTGTCGACGCGGTCGGGCGTGGTGCCGAGCAGGTCGGCGACCGCGGCGCGCACCACCTCCCTGAGGTCGCGCTCCGATGTGGACACCGGGGCGGGTTCCTCGACAGGGACCGGTTTCGGTGCGCTGCCGGGCAGCGGCAGGTCGACGCCGTCCCACGGGTAGGCGGGCGGGCGCACCCTGGCGTTCGTGCCGCACACCGCGGCCCAGTCGAGGGTGTACCCCGTCTCGTACAGCCGCGCGGCGACGGCGAGCAATCCGGCCCGGTCGTCGGCGCCCGGCGTGAGCAGCGGGATCGCACCCGGGACGCCCGCCTGACAGTCCACAGTGGCCGTCGCGTTCCCGGCCCCGGTCGACGGTCCGCGTTCGCCGCGCACGGCCCGTGTCATGGCCGCCGTCCGGTCGAGCGCGCCGAGCGCGTACGCGGCGCTGAGCGCACCGACGCCGTCGCCGGTCGCGGTGTCCGGCCGGATCCCCCAGTGCGCCAGGAGATCGACGAGTCCGATGTGGACGGCCACGCGCACCGGCGCGGCCACCGCCGGCCCGACCGCCGGACCACTGACGAGCAGGTCGGTCAGCGCCCACCCCGCCAGGTCCCGCACCACGTCGGCGCAGGCGGTCACCGCGGCCCGGAACACCGGCTCCTGCAGGAACAACCGCGCACCGAGCCCGGTCGCCTGCCCCTGCTCGCCGAACGCGAACCGCAGCGGGCCCGGCGCCGCGGCGACACCGCGCACCCGGTCCAGCGCCGCGCGCAACGCCGCCCGGTCGGTCCCGACGACCCCCGCGCGCAACGCGTGCTGGGCACGCCGCCCCGCGCTGTGGCACAGCGCCGCCACGGACACCGCCGGGTCGTCCAGCAGCGCCCGGTAGCGTCCGGCGAGCGCGGCCAGCGCGGTCTCCGTGCGGGCCGACACGGGCAGCAGCACCGCCCGCTCCGGCACGACCGACATCGACGGCACCCTGTCCGCCGCGGCCAGCACGACATGCGCGTTCGCGCCGCCGAACCCGAACGAGCTGACCCCCGCGAGCGCGGGCCGCGTGTCCGGCAGCGGCACGGGCGCGGTGTTCACGGCCAGCCCCAGCGCGTCCAGGTCGAGCCGGGGGTTGACCCGGTCGACGTGCAGGGTCGGCGGCACCTCGCGGTGGTACAGCGCCAACGCGGCCCGCACGAGCCCGGCGGCGCCCGCGGCGGCTTCGAGGTGCCCGAGGTTGCTCTTCACCGCCCCGACCACGCACGGCGTCCCAGCGCGTCCCGCGCCGACCGTGGCGCCGAGCGCGGTGGCCTCGATCAGGTCGCCGACGGGTGTGCCGGAACCATGTGCCTCCACCAGGTCCACGTCGGCGGGCCGGGTGCCGGCCCTGCGGTGCGCGGCGCGGATCACCGCCTCCTGCGCGGCGCCGGACGGCGCCGTGAGGCCGTTGGTGCGGCCGTCGTGGTTGACCGCGCTGCCGCGGATCACCGCGTACACGTCGTCGCCGTCGGCACGCGCGTCGGCCAGCCGCTTCAGCACGACCACGGCCGCGCCCTCGGCACGCACGTACCCGTCCGCGTCCGCGCCGAACGACCGGCACCGGCCGGTCGGCGACAGCAGGTGCGCCTTGGCGAACGCGGCCGTGACCTCGGGTGAGAGCACCACGTTGCAGCCGCCCGCGAGCGCGACCGAGCACTCGCCGTCCAGCAGCGACCGCACCGCCAGGTGCACCGCCACCAGCGACGACGAGCAGGCGGTGTCGATCGCGATGCTCGGGCCGCGCAGGTCGAGCTGGTAGGACAGCCGGTTCGCCGCGATGCTGTGCGCGCTGCCGGTGGCGAGGTAGGGGTCGGCGAAACCGGCGCGCAGGGCGAACTCGGGGCTCCACACGCCGATGAAGCAGCCGGTGTCGGTGCCTGCGAGCGCCGTCGGGTCGAGCCCGGCGTCCTCGACGGCCTCCCAGCTGACCGCGAGGAGCATCCGCTGCTGCGGGTCCATGGCGGCCGCCTCGCGCGGCGACAGCCCGAAGAAGTCGGTGTCGACCGAGGTCAGGTCGCCGACGAGACCGGCCCACCGCAACGCGGGTGCCGGCATCGCGGGCCACCGGTCGGCGGGCACCTCGCCCACCGCGTCCGTCCCGCCGCGCAACAGCTTCCACAACTCACGCGGCGACGACGCGCCGGGCACCCGGCAGCCGATGCCGACGATCGCGACGTCGTCCGTGCCCACGTGCGTCGTGCGCACCTCGGGGACGGGAGCGGCGGCCCGGCCCTCGACGGCGGCGACCACGCGGTCGATCGTGGGGTGGTCGTAGAGGTAGCTGTCCGGCAGGGACCTGCCCACGACCTCCCCGAGACCACCGGTCAGCTCCGCGGCCTCCACCGACCCGATGCCGTAGGAGGCGAGCGGTGCACCGTCGGCGAGGTCGCGCTCGGCGACGCCGGTCAGCGCGGACACCCTGGCACGCAGCCATGTCCGCACGTCGGCGGCGTACTCGACCTCGCCGCTGCCGCCCAACCGGGTGCTCCGCCACGACGCCACCACGTCGAGCGTGCCGTCGGCGAACCGGGCGCGGCTCGCCGACCGCTGGATCTTGCCGCTCGACGTCTTGTCCAATGTGGACTTCCGGATCAGCACGACGGCCGACACCCGCAGCTCGTGCGCCTCCGCGACGGCCCTGCGCACGGCGGCGACAGCCTCGGCGGCGACCGGGCGGGCGACCGCGTCGTCGGTCACCTCCTGGACGACGACCACGTGCTCCTCGGCGCCGTCGTCCACCGCGAACGCCGCGGCGCAGCCGAGCCGCAGCGCGGGGTGCGCCTCGAACACGGTCGCCTCGATGTCGTGCGGGTGGTGGTTGCGCCCGGCCACGATGATCAGGTCCTTGCGGCGCGCGGTCACGTACAGCTCGCCGTCGCGCAGGAACCCGATGTCGCCGGTGCGCAGGTAGCCGGACCGGCCGTCGAGGGTGGCGCCGAAGCTCGCGGCGGTGGCGTCCGGGTGCCGGAAGTAGCCTGCGGTGACGCTCGGCCCGGCCACCCACACCTCGCCGCACCGACCGTCGGACAGCGCGGTCCCCGTGCCGGGGTCCACGACCCGGATGTCGAACCCGGCGAGCGCCGACCCGCACGACACGACCTCGTGCCCGCCCGCGCGCGGGACGCCCGTGCCCGCCGCGAGCGCGTCCGGGTCGAACTCCCCGGTCACCGGCCCGGCGCCGGCCCGCGCGGACGTGACCATCAGGGTCGCCTCCGCGAGCCCGTACGCGGGCAGGATCGCCTCGCCGCGGAAGCCGGTGGCGGCGAACGCCTCGGTGAACCGGCGCAGCGACGCGGCACGGATCGGCTCGGACGCGTTGACCACGACCCGCCACCGGGACAGGTCGAGCCCGGCCGCGTCGGCGGGCGCGATCTTGCGCACGGACAGGTCGAACCCGAAGTTCGGCGCGATCGAGTGCGTGCCGCCGAACTCGGCCATCGCCGTGAGCCAGCGCAGCGGCCGGGCGGCGAACGCGCTCGGCGTCATCAGGACCGTCGGCATCGCGTGCACGACGGGCAGCAGCCCGCAGTAGACGAGGCCCATGTCGTGGAACATCGGCAGCCACGAGACCAGCACGCTGTCCGCGTCGTGCCGCCACGCGTCGTGCATGGCGGCGCAGTTGGCGAGCACGTCGGCCTGGGTGACGGCGACGCCCTTGGGGCTGGACGTCGACCCGGACGTGTACTGCAGGTAGGCGAGGTCGGTCGCGCCGAAGGGCGCCAGCCCGCGCTCGTCGCGCGCCGGGGCGGCGTCGTCGACGGTCAGCCACTCGACCCCGGCCAGCTCGGGCGTGACCGCGAGGTGTTCCCGCAGCGCGGCGATGGTGGCCTTGCGGGTGACGACGACCGGGGCCGCGCAGTCGCGCTGGATCCCGGCGAGCCGGTGCAGCGACCGGGCGTAGGGGACGCGCGGCGGCGGTGCGGGCACGGCCGTGACGCCGGCGAGGAGGCAGCCGAGGAACGCGACCTGGAAGTCGGTGCCGCTGTCGTACACGAGCAGCGCCCGCTGCCCGGCGAACCCGCGGGCGGTGAGCTCGTGCGCGAACCCGAGCGCGTGCGCGTAGAGGTCGGCCCAGGTGAGGACGGTGCCGTCGCCGTCGCCGTCGAGGAAGTGGAACGCGGTCCGCTCCCCCGCCCGTGCCGCGTTGCCGGCGAGCAGGCCGGTGATGGTGTCGGTCATCCCGGTCAGTCCGCGAAGTCCGGCATGACCTTCTCGGCGAACAACCGGATGGAGGTCATGATCAGCTCGTGCGGCACGGTGCCGACCTGCATGACGAGCGCCAGCTCGTCCACCCCGGCAGCGGCGAACCGTCCGACGGTCTCCCGCGCGGCCGCGGGGTCGCCGATGACGCCGGTCAGCGCGGCCTCCGAGCGGGTGCTCATCGCCTTGGCGAGCGCGTCCTCGTCGAGGTCGGCCCTGCTGATCGGGAGACGCCCGACGGGCCGGTCCTTGTAGGCGTAGTACTGCTGCATGGCCTCCCAGAAGAACCGGGCGCCGCGGAACCCGTGCTCACAGGCGAGCCGGTCGTCGTCGAGGACCAGCGCGGTCGGCGTGCACACGTACCGGTTGGTCTTCCGGTACCCGTCCGGCTCGGCGGCCTCCCACTGCTCCCGGTAGCGCAGCACCTTGTCGGCCAGCTCGGCGTCCGTGCCGGCGGCGAAGTTCAGCGCGCCCAGCCCGAGCGACCCGGCCAGCTCGGCGGTCTTGGGGTTGGTGCAGGCGGCGAACATCGGCGGGTGCGGCTGCTGCACGGTGTTGGGGACGACCTGGATCGGCGGGATGTCGTAGCGCTCGCTGTGCCACTCGAAGACGTCCTGCTGCCACATCCGCGGGATCATCCGCAGCGCCTCGAGCCACTGGTCGTGCAGCTCGGCGGGGTCGTTGCCGAACGCGTCCTGCTCGACCCGGCTCCCGCTCTTGCCCGAGCCCCAGTCGACGCGCCCCTCGGACAGCACGTCGAGCGCGGCGACCCGCTCGGCGATCCGGATCGGGTGGTTGTAGCGGTGCGGCGTCAGCGTCACCCCGTGGCCGAGCCGGATGTTCTTCGTGCGCCCGGAAAGGTGCGCGAGGAAGATCTCCGGGGCCGACGAGTGCGCGTACTCGTACAGCCCGTGGTGCTCCGCGGCCCACACCCCGTGGTAACCGACCGCGTCCGCCAGCACCGCCTGTTCCACACAGTCGTGGAACACCCGGAACTCGGAAGCCCGCGTCGGATCAGCGATCTGCATCTCGAAAAACAGGGAGAACCGCACGTTCGCGGACGTTAACAGCGCACGTCGGGCCCGTCATCAGCCATCCGTTGAACTCAACGCGGCGTTGAAGTGAGAGCAGCCAACCCCCCGATTGAGCGTCATCCGTTCGAGTGATAACTTTCGCCCGGCTCGGGGATGACAGCCGAATGTTCTGGGGCGGCTTTGACTCTCGTTTCCGATGTCCCGATCACCTCCACCGACGAATCACCACACCGCTCGCGCGTCCGGCGGACCTGGTTGTTCGCCGTGCTCGGGCTGGGTGTGCTGTTCATGCTGGGGACGCGGGCGGCGTGGTTCTTCACCATCGACGACGCGTTCATCACCTTCCGGTACTCGGACCACCTCGCCGCCGGGCACGGCCCGGTGTGGAACGTCGGCGAAGATCCCGTGGAGGGCTTCACGAACTTCCTGTGGATGGCCTGGCACACGCCGTTCGCGCTGCTCGGACTCGACCTGGCACTGGTCGCGAAGCTGACCGCGTTCGCCGCGGGCGCCGCCGCGCTCGTGCTGCTGGTCCGGTACTGCCACGAACGCCACGGCCTGACCTCCGCGTTCGTCGCCGGTGGCGCGTACGTGGTGTTCGTGCCCACCTACTTCCACGTCACCAGCGGCCTGGAAACCGTCGCGTTCGCCGCACTCGTGCTCCGCGCGGTGATCCTCGGACTGAAGGCGATCAACGACCGGCCGGTCCGCGTGTGGGAGCCGCCGCTGCTGCTCGTGCTCGCCGGGATGCTGCGCCCCGAAGGCGTGCTCGCCGTCCTGCCCGCGTTCCTCGCCTGGCTCTGGACCACCCGCCGCGACCGCCGCACCTGGGCCTGGACCGCGGCCGCCGCGATCATGGGCGGCGGGTACTTCGTGGGGCGGTGGACCTACTACGGACACCTGTTCCCGAACACCTTCTACGTCAAGTTCGGCAACATCGACGCCGGACAGGTGTGGTTCACCAACACCGTCCCGGTCCTGCTCCCCCTGCTGCTGTGCACGGTCGCGCTCCTGATCCGCCGCGACACCCGCTGGTCCGGTGCCGTGCTGTGCGCCACCGTCGGCGCCACCTACCTCACCTACGTGGTCTCCGGCCCCAGCATGGACTACCTCCACCGCTTCGCCTACCACGCGTTCCCCGTCCTCTGCCTCGCCGCCGGTCTGGCCGTCGGCCCGCTCCGCCCCCGCTGGCTCGCCGCCGGCGCCGGCACCATCGCCATCGCCTGGACCGCCGTCGCCGGGGTCAAATCCCCCGACCTGCCCATCGTCGCCAACTACGGCCCCGACCTCGCCCGCGCACACGTCGCCATCGGACAAGGCCTCGCCCACACCGACATCCCCGAGGACCAACGCACGATCGCGCTCCACGACGCCGGCGCCATCCCCTACTACAGCCACTGGCACACCATCGACATCATCGGCCTCAACGACGAACCCATCGCCCACGGCGCCGACGGCACCACCCGCGTCCTCGACGCCCACCCCACCGTCATCGTCCTGCGCAGCCTCGCACCCGCACCCGACACCAAGGCCTACGGCGTCGACTTCGTCCGCATCACCGCCGGCTACGACCACATCGCCAGAATCCAGATGCGCGCCGGCTACTACATGCACCTCTACGCGCAACCCCAGTGGGCCGACCAGGTCCGCGACGCCGTCATCCCCGTCGCCGACCACGCACAACGCACCTACGACCCCGGCCGCTACGAAGACACCATCGACCGCTGGCTCGACCGCCTCCGCAACGACCTGCCCTGGTAGCGCTGGTCCGCGTTTCTGCCGCATCACCACCAGGACCGCCCGACGAGGACGCGGCACCCGAGGGGTTTCCCCTTCCCCAGCCGGTTTCCGCACCTCGTCGGGCGACCCCGTGTCGGCAGGTGACCCCCTCCACCATGCATGATTAAAATCGGACACCTATATAGCTGATAGCTGTTACTGACTCAGCGAACCGGGTACGCGGCCACGATCGTCTGGTCGATCGAGCGGCCCTCCGCTGCCGTGGCCGCCGCCCGGATCGACACCTGCTGGCCCGGCCTCGGCAGCACCCCGGGCACGACCACGCGGTACGTCCCGTCGAAGCGCGGCACCACGATCCCCCGCTGCCACCGCTTCCCGCCGTCGACCGACGCCCAGAACCGCAGCGACCCGCGCTCCAGCCGGAACCCGTCGTCCCCCGCGGTCGACGTCACCCGCACGCCCAGTTCGAGGACGCGCCACGCGGGCAGCCTGCCGTACGCGTCCGTCGCCGGCTGGTAGTCCACGGACAGCAGGCGGGGCGTCGTGTCCCACGCGTCCGGGTCGGTCGGCGCCTGCGACGGGAACGTCCACACGGTCGACGTGGACGCGCCGATCGGCAACCGCGACGTGTCCGGTGTGGACTTGTGCTCCAGGCGGAACATCGCGGGTTCCGGTGGCGAGTCGAAGTACCAGCTGTCCCCGAAGACCGGCAGCTCGACACCGTTGCGGTACAATCGAAGCGAGTCGTTCCCGGCGGCCGGGAGGTCCCACACGGAACCCGTGTGCTCGCCGTCGGTCAGGCGCGGGGGCACCTCGATCCGCTCGCGGTTGTGCGAGGCCGACGTCACCGCGGGCGCCACCCCGCGGAACCACACCGCGGGCCGCCGCTCCCCCGGCCGGTACGTCGTCGGCGGCTGGCACAGCAGCGCCACCTCGCCCCTCGGGCCCGCGACGCACTGCCGCCACTGCACGTCCGCGCTCGCGGTCAGCCACTCCGTGCGCTTCGCAGGCGCGGACAGGTCGTGCACGAACACCGCCGTCCCGATCACCAGCGGGGTGGACGGTTCGCGGTACGTCAGGTAGGTGTCCCGCTCGCCGCCGAGTGTCCGGTAGTCCGACTCGACGCGTGCGAAGCTGTTCGCCTTCGCGCGGTACGCGGGCGGGTCGGGCACGGTCGGGCCGCCGACCACGACGCCGTACCGGTCGTCGCCGCGGTCGAGTTCCCACCGGGTCTCGAACGTGGTGCGGCCGTGCCGGGCCGGGGTGGTCGGCTGCAGGAACACAGTGCCGCGCGCCAGTTCCTCGCCGGTGGTGGAAATGCTGTCGCCGATCGAGCCGCCGCGGGCCGCGTCCTCGTGTGCGTAGTAGACGGACACAGTGGACACCGTGGTCCGGCCACCGCCGTCGATCGTGACCGGCTTGAGCTGCTTGGCCTTCGTGGCGTCGATCGTGTACGCGAGGTCGCGGTCGACCACCAGCTCCGGCGTGCCCGCGAACGACACGGTCTCCGGGGTGCTGCCCGCCGCGGGCGTGGTGATCCGCGCGATCACGCTGACCGGGCCCGGCACGATCCGGGCCGTTCCCCGGCCGTGCTCGTCGAGCTGCACGATGACGAACCCGCCGCCGGTCGACGGGTGCATGTCCGCCATGTTCCCCAGCCACACGGTGCCGTACGCGTCCGGTTCACCGCGCCGGTTCAGCACGGTCAGCGCCACGTCCTGCCGCGGCGCCTCGTTGTAGAACCCGAGCGGCAGCCGCGTCGGCTCCTTCCCTTGCCGGGCAAGGGTCACCGCGCCGGTGTGCACGCCGAGACCGCCGCGGCCGGGTGTCAGCGTCACGGTCACCTTCTCGGTCGCCCCCGGCGCCACGGTCACCCGCGCCGGCGACACCGTGACGTGGTCCGCCGCGGTCGGCTCGCCGCTCGGGGCGAGGACCTCGTCGGTCAGCGCCACGGTCTCGGTCGCCGTGCCGTCGTTGGTGAGCGACAGCGTGATCGTGCGCGGCGCGGTGTTCTCGCCGTGCTTGAGGTAGCCGAAGTCGACGTTGCCGCGGTCCAGCCGCAGCGTGTCCGTCAGCGCGCCGGGCAGGTCGAGCAGGCCGGTGCCCTCCGCGTACGGCCGCGGCCCCGGGTACTGCGCGTCCGCGGTCGTCATCAGCGCGGTCTTGATCCGCCGCCAGTCCCAGTCGGGGTGGCGTTCCCGCAGCAGCGCGGCGGCGCCCGCCACGTGCGGCGCGGCCTGCGACGTGCCGGACATCCGCGTGTACCCGTCGCTGCCCGCCATCGCGCCGGCGATCTCCACACCGGGTGCGGTGAGGTCCGGCTTCACCCGCCACGTGCCGAGCGTCGGGCCCTGCGAGGAGAAGTACGCGGTCTGCCCCGACGCGGTCGCCGCGCCGACGGTCAGCGCGCTCGCCGCGATGCCGGGCGTGCCGATGTTGCTGGTGCCGGGCCCCGCGTTGCCCGCGGCCACGACGAACAGCGTGCCCGTCTCCTCGGCGAGCCGGTCGAGCGCCTGCGCCGTCGGGTCGTCGGTCTTGCCCGCGTCGCCGCCGAGGCTGAGGTTCACGACGTCCGCGCCCCGCGCGGCCGCCCACTCCATGCCCTCGATCACCCACGACAGCTGCCCGAACCCGTCGGCGCCGAGCACCTTGCCCGACAGCAGGCGGGCGCCGTGCGCGACGCCCTTGCGCGCGCCGTCCGCCGCCGCGCCGGTCCCGCCGATGACGGACGCGACGTGCGTGCCGTGCCCGTTGCCGTCCTCGGCGGTCGGGTCGTCGGTGAAGTTGGCCTGCTCGGCCACCCGGCCACGCAGGTCGGGGTGGTTGGTGTCGACGCCGGTGTCCAGCACGGCGACGTCCACGCCCGCGCCGGTCAGGCCCGCGTCCCAGGCCTCCGGCGCGCCGATCCGGGTGAGGTTGGCGTCCAGTTCGGCCGCGCGCACCCGCCGGTCGAGCCACACCTTCCCGCCCGGCGTGGCGCGGAGGGGCGCGAAGCCGGCCTTCTTCGGCAGCCGCGTCGCGGTGGCGCCGATGCTCTCGAGCGTGACCGCGCCGGTCGACAGCGGCGCCGGGCCGCCACGCACGATGACCGGGACCGAGTCGGTCTCCGCGTCGCCGTAGCCCTGCGCGAGCAGGCCGGTGACGTTGAACAGCTCCAGGTCGAGCGTGTCCGGCACCAGCCGCTGGACCGTCGCGGGGACGACGTACACGTCCGCGCCCCGGCGCAGCGTCGTGAAGGACGTGCCCGGAGCAGCGGGCCGCATGGTCACGCGCGGCACGCCGTCGGCGCCGTGGCGCACGGTCGCGGTGTCGCCGGTGATCAGCGTGACGGTGGCGGCCGGCCCGGTGGGAGCCTGCGGGCCGGCCGCCTGGTCGGCCGCGGTGGGAGCGGCCGAGGCCCGCGCCGCGGGCACGCTGAGCGCGGCGCAGGCGAGCACAGCCACAAGACGGGAAGGGAGACGTCTCGGCAGATGCATGGCCCATGCCTACGCCACGGCCACGATCATGGGAACGATTCCACCTGGCGTATTGCCGCCATGGCGAGAACTGGCCACGATGACCGGCATGCTCGAAGCGTTGGGGATCACGGAATTCGCCGAGGTCGTGTACCGTGCGTTGCTCGCCGACCCCGGCCGGACGGCGGGGGAGTTGGCGCGGTCGGTGCACCGTTCGGACCGGGTGACCCGCAAGGCGGTGGCGGAGCTGGAGGAGCTGGGGCTGGTGACGCGGCTGCCCGGCAGGCCGGTGCGGCTCCTCGCGGCCCGGCCGGACACAGCCATCGACCTGCTGGTCGCACGGCGGCAGCGGGAGCTGACCACGCTGCAGGCGACCGCGCGGGCGCTGGCCGCGGAGATGAACGTGGTGCGCCAGCCGGACGAGCTGCTGGAGATCCTCGTCGGGCAGCGTGCCGTCGGCGACCGGTTCACCCAGCTCGTGCGTGACTGCGAGGGCGAACTGCTGGTGATCGACCGCCCGCCCTACGCCGCGCAGGCGTCGCCGTCCGAGGAGGAGGTGACCACGCGGCTACGTGCCGCCGTGCGGGTGCGCGGGCTGTACGCACCGGAGTCACTGGAGCTGCCCGGCGCGCTCGAGGCCGTCCGGCGGGCGGTCGACAGCGGCGAGGAGTCCCGGGTGCACCCGAAGCTGCCGATGAAGCTCGCGATCGCCGACCGGGAGGTCGCGCTGCTGCCGCTCGTGCTGGAGGACATGGTCGAGAGCGCGCTGGTGGTGCGCAGGTGCGCGCTGCTCGACGCGCTGGTCGTGCTGTTCGACCTGCTGTGGGAGCAGGCCGCGCCGCTGGTGCCCGTCCAGGAGCCCGGCGGGCAGGCCGACCTCGGGTTGCTGACGCTGCTCGCCGCGGGCGCGAAGGACGAGACGATCGCCCGTCAGCTCGGCGTCAGCCCGCGCACGGTCACCCGGCGGGTCGCGGAGCTGCTCGACCAGCTCGGCGCGCGCACCCGCTTCCACGCGGGCGTGCTGGCCGAGCGGCACGGGCTGCTCACCGAGTAGCGGTCACCGCGTACACGGGCAGCGGCTCGACCCGGTCGGCGACGGCGTCGAGCACGTCGAGGTGGCTCGTGATCAGGTCCCGCACGGGTGCGGGCACGGTGTCCAGCCGCTCCTTCACCACCTCGCGGCAGAGCCAGATCTCCCAGCTCGCGTCCTGCAGGCCGGTGGTGTCGACGGTCCTCGGCTCGCCGGGCCGCCACCCGGTCTCGGCGAGGACCCGCAGCAGCGTCTCGCGGGAGAACGGGGTGCGCACGTTGCCGTCGCCGCGTTCGCCGGTGGCCTCGACCACGGCCTGGATCTGCACGGCGAGCAGGTGCGCGAGCTGGTCGTGCGTGGCGGGCGCGAGGTCCCACTCGGCGAAGCACAGGCGCCGGGCCCACGGCCGCACACGCGCGAGCGTGGCGCGGAGCTGGTCGAGGGAGGCGAAGTACCACGAGCACTGGGACAGGACGACGTGGTCGAACGCGTCGCCGGGGAAGGTCTCGGCGAGCACGTCGAACCCGAACCGGAAGTCGATCCGGTCGCCGAGCGGGGTGCGGCGCAGGTACTCGGCCGACTCGCCGAGGGTGACCGGCGCGCCGTAGGACGGGTCGGCGAGGTCGACGGCGGTGACGTGCCCGCCCTCCCCCACGGCGGCGGCGAGCACGGCGGTCATGTCGCCTTGGCCACACCCCACCTCCAGCACGCGGTCCCCCGGCCGCAGGTCCCAGCCGTCGACGAGCCCGGCGCGGAAACGGGTCTGCACCAGCTGAACGGCGGGATCCGCGGCCCCGTTCGCCATCGCGGCCGCGACGGAATCGACATCGATCGACTTCATGGTCACACGGTAGAAGGCCTGGCCAGCGGTTAACGTGGAGGTATGGGGAGCCGCATCATCGCGACCGTGTTCGACTGCCGGGACGCGGAGGCGCTCGCGGCGTTCT
The DNA here is from genome assembly GCF_054661535.1 of Actinophytocola sp. KF-1. Lineage (NCBI taxonomy): Bacteria > Bacillati > Actinomycetota > Actinomycetes > Pseudonocardiales > Pseudonocardiaceae > Actinophytocola > Actinophytocola sp. KF-1. The sequence goes on from NZ_BAAFVK010000014.1 coordinate 299,818, forward strand.
GGTGTGCCGCGCTCGGCTGCCAGGTGGCCCGCCGCTGGCGTGACGCGCACGGCACGGAATACGTCGAATCCGACGGTGATCCCGTGCTCCTCTTCCACCCGGTGACCGAGCCGAAGCGGGCGAAGAACCGCGTGCACATCGACGTGCGCGCGCCCGGCCTGCAGTACGACGAGGTGGCCCGGCTCGTGGCGCTGGGCGGCCGCGTGGTCGCCGACGACCAGGCGGTGCCGTGGGTGGTCATGCAGGACCCGGAAGGCAACGAGTTCTGCGTCCTGCCACCGGACGACGGCTAGCGGGCCGCCGCGCGGAGAACGTCGCGCAACCGCGTGCCGAACCGGCGTGCCACGGAGGTGGTGACCCTCGGCCGTTCCCCGGGAACGCGGACGAAGCCGACGCTGTGGGTTTCTTTCACCTGGACGTCGATCCGCCGGTATTCCGCGGGCCGGTACTCGTCGTGCTGTTTCACGATCTCGTCGTGGACGTAGGCCGAGGTGATGACGGCGAACGGCCGGGAAGAGCGGGCGAGCGCGGATTTGAACGGCGCCGCGTCGTTCAACCGCGTCGCGTGAATGATGCTGGGGCCGTCCGGGCCGTGACCGTCGAACGCGATCTCGCCGACGTCCAGGGAAAGCCGCAACCTGATCACCGCGTCGGGGTGTGCGGCGTTGTGTTCGTCGAGCAGTTCGGACAGCGCGCGGGGCAGTTCGCCGACGAACGCGCCTTTGTCCACGCCGGCCGCGGGCACGGCGATGAGGATCCCGTCGCCGGTGTCCCGGCGGTAGGAGGTCTCCCACGGGATCCCGGCCCGGCCGAACGCCATCCGCACGACCTGGTGCATGCCGTCGCGCACGGCCATGCGGTTGCGCCGGGTGCGTTCGCGGTCCCCGAACTTCTCGACGTCGAACAGGCAGATCACGTGGGTGCCGTCGAGGTGGCGGCGCGGTGCGGCGCCGCGCGTGACCTCGAGCGTCGAGGCCTTGTACGCCCACTTGCCGTTGCGCGACGTCACGAGCACGTGCCCGGTGCCGCCGGGGAGGAACGGCAGCACCTCGTCGGGGTGGCCCGCGTCGTCGAAGACGAGGAGCCACCGGCGCGCGCGGGACAGTTCTCCGAGCACCGCGGACACGGCGGTGTTCTCGTCGGTGTTCTCGTCGGTGTTCTCGGCGGTGTTCTCCGCGGTGTTGTCGTCGTCGACCGCGAGTTCGAGCCTGTTCGCCAGGGCCGCCAGACTGGCGCGGATGTGCGCCGGGTGTCCGGCCGTCACCCACCACACGATGTCGTAGTCCGGCAGGTTCCGGTAGATGTACTCGACCGCGATCTGGGATTTGCCGATGTCGCCCAGTCCGTGCAGCACGACCGGCGATTTCCCGGTGTCCCGCAGGCGGCGGTGCAGAAGTCCCAGCAGTTCTTCGCGACCGGTGAACTCCGGATTGCGGGGCGGGATTTCGCCCCAGACGGCAGGCGCCCCCGCCGAACCAGCCCAGGTCATGTGGTCTCCCACCGCCGCGAAAAGGTAAAGGCGGATCGTACTGGGGCCTTCGGGGCTATCGCGCACCCGGGACCGTGCTCGTCGCGAGCATGCGGACCACCTCGTGCGGGTCGCCCGCGGCGCGCTGGCGGGCGGCGCCGGTGCCGATGCGCAGCAGCCGCCGCACCGCCTCCCGCACCACCTGCGTCGCGCCGAGGTCCTCCAGCGCCGGGCGGACCGCGGCCAGCAGCTCGGTGACGAGAACCGCCGCCGGGGCCTGGCGTTCCAGCACTGGGTGGATGCCGGGGCCCGCCATGCCGTGCCGCGCCGCGGACCACAGCGCGGTCGCCGCCACCTGTTCGCCGATGACGGGGGCCTCCCGGCCCGCGTCGAGGTCGGCGAGCGCGGCGCGGACCAGCCCGGCCGTCAACGCGGCCTGCAGCAGGGTCGCGTCGACGTCGATGCCGGTGTCCGCGACCCGCAGGTCCACAGCGGACAGTCGGGGCACCGGCCGCGCCAGCCACAGCGGGGAGTTGTCGTCGACCAGCACGCCCTGTTCGGCGAGGCGGGACACGCGTGCCTCGTACGCCCGCACCGACGCGAAGTGCGGCGGCATCCCCGACGCCGGCAGCCGGGACCGCTGGACCGCGCGCCAGCTCGCGTAGCCGGTGTCGGCGCCGCCCGTGAACGGCGAGTTGACCGACAGGGCCAGCAGCGTCGGCAGCCACGGGCGCAGGTGGTTCACCACCGCCACGGCGGTCTCCGCGTCCGGCACCCCGACCTGGACGTGGCACCCGCACGGGTGGTGGTCGGCGACGACCCCGCCGTACACGTCGGCGAGGGCGGCGAACCGCTCGGTCGGCGCGACCGGGCCGTCGAGCACCGCGCACCCGCTCGGCACCAGCCACACGTCGGCCGCGCGGGCCGCGGTGGTCAGCTGGATGCGGTTGTGGGTGAGCCGCCGCGCCAGCTCGTCGAGCGTCGGGCAGGTGCCGGTCACCGCCTCGACGCGGGCGGCGGACCACTGCGACCGCAGCGCGGCGTCCTCGCCCGCCGCCTGCATGGCGGCCGCGGTGTGGCAGACCTCGGCGGCGGCGGGCACGGTGTTGCCGGTGGCGGGGTCGACGAGCAGCAGCTCCTCCTCGACACCCACCGCGAGTGTGGCGGCCGCCTCCTCCGCCATGGCTGCCTCCCGCCGGCCGATACGCTCCGCTCCTGTGATCCGCGAGGCCAGTCTGACCGACCTGCCCGTTCTCCGCGACATCGAACACGCCGCGGGTGCGCCGTTCCGCGACATCGGCATGGCGGCGATCGCCGACGACGAGCTGCCCGCCGTCGAGGAGCTGGCCGCGTACCAACAGGCGGGCCGGGCGTGGGTCTGGGGCGACCCGCCGGTCGCGTACGTGCTGGCCGACGAGGTCGACGGGTACGCGCACATCGAGCAGGTTTCCGTCCATCCGGGACATTCGCGGCGCGGCATCGGCCGGGCGCTCATCGACCACGTCGGCGCGTGGGCGCGCGCACGCGGGCTCGCCGGGCTGACGCTCACCACGTTCGCGGACGTGCCGTGGAACGCTCCCTACTACGCCCGCATCGGCTTCACGGTCGTGACCGACCTCACGCCGGGCCTGCAGGCGATCCGCGCCCAGGAGGCGGCACGCGGGCTCGACGCGTGGCCGAGGGTGGCGATGCGCCGCGACGGTTGAGGGCGGACCCCCTGGGTAATCCCCCACGGCAGCCGAACGTGGGGAGCACACCGATGGCCGAGCAGCCACCGCAGCAGCAGAACCCGCCGGGCGAGACCGGCGACATGCGGCCCGAGCCGCGGGACGAGATGACCGGGTACGTCGGGCGTGACCTGCTGCGGCACAAACGAGCACTGATCACCGGCGGCGACTCCGGCATCGGCCGGGCGGTCGCCGTCGCGTTCGCCAAGGAGGGCGCGGACGTCGCGATCGCCTACCTCGAGGAGCACGCCGACGCCAAGCACACCGCCGACCTGGTGCAGGCGGAGGGCAGGCGCTGCGAGCTGATCCCCGGCGACCTCGCCGACCCCGGGCACTGCAAGGCGGTGGTCGAGCGGGCGGTGTCGGCGCTGGGCGGGCTCGACATCCTCGTCAACAACGTGGCGACGCAGGAACAGGTCGAACGGCCCGAGGACATCACCGACGAGCAGTGGCAGCGGACGTTCGACGTCAACATCCACAGCTACTTCCGGGTGACCGCGGCCGCGCTGCCGCACCTCGGCGAGGGCAGCGCCATCATCAACACCGGGTCGGTGAACGGGTTGCGCGGCAACAAGGGGCTCATCGACTACTCCGCCACCAAGGGCGCCGTGCACGCGTGGACCATGGCGATGGCGCAGGCGCTGGTGGACCGGCGGATCCGCGTCAACTGCGTCGCACCGGGTCCGGTGTGGACACCGCTGATCCCGGCCACGCTGCCCGAGGAGAAGGTCGAGAGCTTCGGCGAGCAGACCCCGTACGGCCGGGTCGCGCAGCCCGACGAGCTGGCCCCGTCGTTCGTGTTCTTCGCCGCGGAACGGCTGTCGTCGTACTACTCCGGCGAGGTGCTCGCCGCGCTCGGCGGCGAGACCCACCCGGGCTGAGCCGAAAGGATTTCCGATGAAAGCCGTGACGTGGCAGGGGAAACGGGACGTGCGCGTGGAGACCGTGCCGGACCCGGAGATCCGCGAGCCGACCGACGCGATCATCAAGGTGACCTCGAGCGGTATCTGCGGGTCGGACCTGCACCTGTACGAGGTGCTGGGGTCGTTCATCGACCCCGGTGACGTGCTCGGCCACGAGCCGATGGGCGTCGTGGAGGAGGTCGGCGCCGAGGTGTCGCACATCAAGCCGGGCGACCGGGTGGTGGTGCCGTTCAACATCTCGTGCGGGCACTGTTTCATGTGCAAGACCGGCCTGCAGTCGCAGTGCGAGACGACGCAGGTGCGGGACAAGGGCAAGGGCGCTGCCCTGCTCGGGTACACCAAGCTGTACGGGCAGGTGCCGGGCGGGCAGGCGGAGTACCTGCGGGTGCCGCAGGCGCACTACGGTCCGATCAAGGTCCCGGACGGCCCGCCGGACGAGCGGTTCCTGTACCTGTCGGACGTGGTGCCGACGGCGTGGCAGGCGGTGAAGTACGCCGACGTGCCGGAGGGCGGCAGCGTCGCGGTGTTCGGCCTCGGCCCGATCGGGCAGATGTGCTGCCGCATCGCCCGGCACCTCGGCGCGGGCCAGGTCATCGGCGTCGACCTGGTGCCGGAACGCCTCGCCCTCGCGGGGAAGTACGGCGTGACCACCGTCGACCTGACCGATCCCGGCGACACCGTCGCCAAGCTCAAGGAGCTCACCGCGGGCCGCGGCCCGGACTCGGTCATCGACGCCGTCGGCATGGAGGCCCACGGGTCCCCCGTCGGGAAGGTCGCGCAGCAGCTGACGACGCTGCTCCCGAAACCGATCGCCGCGAAGATGACCGAGAAGGCGGGCATCGACCGGATGGGCGCCCTGCTCGCCGCCATCGACACCGTGCGCCGCGGCGGCACCGTGTCACTGTCCGGTGTGTACGGCGGCATGGTCGACCCGATCCCCATGATGCAGCTGTTCGACAAGCAGATCCAGCTGCGGATGGGCCAGGCCAACGTCCGCCGCTGGACGGACGAGATCATGCCCCTCCTGACCGGTGACGACGACCCGCTCGGCACCGAGGACCTGGCGACCCACCGGCTCCCGCTCGCCGAGGCCGCCCACGGGTACGAGATCTTCCAGCACAAACAGGACGGCGCCATCAAGGTGCTGCTGAAGCCCTGAGCGGGGAGCAAAAAGGGAGCAGGGCCCGGCCGGTTCTTCCGGCCGGGCCCTGTGCTTGTGGACAAGTGGACTGCGGTCGGCCGTTTTGTCGGTGGTCGCCGGTATGGTGGATTCCGGGGGCCGGAGGCCGCCGGGGGCCCTCGGCCGGGGACCGGCTCGGCTCGCCGAGAGTGGGTTCTCCGAGGGCGGGTTCGACCGCCAAGCACCAGGTTCGCCGACAGGGCGGGTTCGGCCGCCGAGGGCCTGTTCGCCAACAAGGCCGGTTCCGCCACCGAAGGCTGATTCGGCCAAGACCGGTCCGGCCGCCGAAGGCCGGTTCCGCCAACAAGACCGGTCCGGCCGCTCTAGACCGGTTCGCCAACAAGACGGTGCGGCCTCCCAAAACCGGTTCCGCCAACAAGACCCGGTCCGGCCACCGAAGGCCGGTTTCGCCAAAGACCGGTCTGGCCGCCGAAGGCGGGTTCGCCAACAACACCCGGTCCGGCCGCTCAAGGCGAGTTCCGCCAACAAGGCCGATCCGGCCACCGAAGACCGGTTCGGCCAAGACCGGTCTGGCCACCCAAGATCGGTTTCACCAACAAGACCGGTCCGGCCGCTCAAGGCCAGTTCCGCCAACAAGGCCGGTCCGGCCACCGAAGGCAGGTTCCGCCCACAAGACCGGTGCCGCCGCCCAAGGCAGGCTCCGCCCACAAGACCGGTCCAGCTTCCCAAGGCGAGTTCCGCCGACAAGGCCCGATCCGGCCATCCAAGGCTTCTTCCGTCAACAAGACCGGCCCGACCGAAGGCCGGTCCGCCGCTGGCGCTGGGATTCCCGAGACCGGAAGCCCCCGAGGGGCCACCTGCCCTGCCGATGATTCGGCTGTCATGGGCTGATTCGCCGCGCCCGAGGCCACCGCAAGGAGCGCGCCTGTGGCTGGTCCGCTCCGCGTCGCCCGTTTCTGTCGGTGGTCGCCGGTAGGCGAACTCCTATTTGGTGACGTAACTGTGACCTGCGGCGCCCGAGAATCCCGTTGTTCATGCCGGGCTCGGTTGGTTGTTCGGCCATCGTGGTGTGACCGGCGTGCTCCCGCTTTGCTGTGGTGTTGATTGGAGCAGGTGGGCGAGTAGTGCGCGGGTGCGGTCCTGGGACAGTGCGATCTGCTCTAGCCGGTGCAGGAGTTGGGTGTAGGGGGTGGTTTCGCTGCCGTGGAAGTAGATGCCGCCCGCAGCCAGTTCGATGTGGACCACCGGGGCGGTGGTGGGGAAGTACATGGTGGTCCAGGACGCGGGGAGCGTGATTCGTGACTGGTGTTCGGGGATGACCCGGACGCCGATACCTCGATCACCAGCGGTGTACAGGTGTTCGAGTTGCTCACGCCACGCTCGCGGGCCGCCGAACGGGGTGTGGATCGCGGTCTGGCTGATGTAGGCGTGGTAATCGACGTTGCCCAGTCGCCGCTGCCGCTTTTGTCTGGCCACCCAGTTCATGTCGCAGTCGTGCCCGACCCAACCCGCCGCCCGCATCACGCCGATCGCGGTCTCTCGGGTCTGGAGCAAGGTGGGGACACCCATCGTGGCGACGCTGACCAGCGCGTGCGCGTCGTTTTCGTAACTGGCCAGCCCGCCAGCATCTACGGGGATACCCGGTATCGGCCGATCCCGCCACCCCGACGGGCAACCTGCCCGGAACTCCGCCAGGACCTCGGTACGCAGCCCGGCAGGCACCGACCACGCCGTCAGCAGGATCGCGACCTCTTCAACACTCACGTGGCGGTGCCCGCACTCGGTACGGCTCAACGTGCTTGCTGACCAGCCAGCCAGCATCGCCGCGTCCTCAAGCGAGATCCCGGCCTGCTGCCTGCGAATCGCCCGCAACCGCGCCCCGATAACCCGGTCACGAGCCACCGGCTCCCCTCTACTCACCCCTTAACCCTCGAAACCGTGCCGTACCATCCTCCGCGCCCATCACCGTTCCTGGTGCATCCGCTGGTCCGGGTTCTCCGCGTCCTCGATGTCACCGGGCGGCGGGGTGAACTGGGCGAGATATTCGGCCAGCTCCTTGTGTGAGCAGCCCGTGAACAACGCGAGGTTGCGCACAACCTGGGCGTCGATTTCCGTGACGCCGTGCGAGGTCTCGTTGAGGGCGTTGCGAGCCCACTGATTGATCGGGCGGAACTTGCCCCGACCCGCGCCGTTGTGGTCGAGCAGCGCCCGCAGGTCGACGTGCAGGGTCAGACGGTCCAGGTGCAGACGTGCTCGCTGAAGGCCACGCGCGACGACCGTGGCCGGATCGACCTCCAGGCCCACGGTCAGCTCCGTCAACCGGCATAGGGTTAGCTGACGCAAGCCGTGCTCATACGCCAACAGGGTCCTGTCACCGATCCCGGATGGCAGCCGCTTCACGAACTGTGCGCGTGACCAGCCACGAGCTTCACGCACGCGCCGCAGTTCTTCACCCACCGCGCGGGTGATCGCGGTTTCCAGCGTCTCGGCCTCTACCGCCGTCATGGCAGTCACTCGTCATCACCGTCCAGCCCGAGCCGGTGCTCAATCTCCCGAGCCCGCCTGATCGCGAACACCGCGTACTGCGACGCCTCACCCCGGTTGGGCTCGTCGACCTTCGCCGCCGCCGCGTAGACCTCCGCACTGTGCCGGTGGAACGTCGCCCACTCCGCAGGAGTCGCGTCATGGGCGGGCCTCTGCCGCCACAATTCTTCGTGTGCCTGGAACAACGACGACGGTGCTACCTGCTGCCGCACCATCAGTACCCACCACCCGAGTCACCGTCGTCACCGGTCACCAGCAGATGCCGAGGGCCGCGCTCTGGCGGGGCGGGTTCGCCGTCCGGGTCGATCTCGGCGGCCAACTTTGCAGCCTCCCGCGCCAGCTCCCGGCAGAACTGCGCCAACACAACGTTCCCGTCGGGGAACGGGGCAACTGGATCGCGAGATTCACCGGGTCCAAGTAGACAACGAGCGCTGGTAACTCCGGCGTGACCCGCATGAACGCCGCCGCCGCGTCACGACCGGGCGAACACGACACGTTGAACGCCACTTCTCACAACTCCTCGTTGAGTGGTGGGCCGTGAAATGGTTGAGCATGTTTCACTCGGATCTCCATTCAATGCATTGCGGTCGCTTGCACGTGCGAAGCCATTCAATAAGAGCGGCGCGCGCATTTACGATCGGAATGATCGCGCATTGCGGAAATAGTCGTCCGGTCTCGCCTCTGAAGATCAGGTGAACTCTTTGACGTGGAGGGTTCGGCGTGTACGAATACGCGGCCGACACCTCCGGATCATCGTGGTCGGCGTAATGCAACGCGGCGACTCCCGCAGAAGGGCGCACGCTGACCCGCATCTGGTTGTTCGGGTACGGCCCATCGTTTGATGTGTAGTACTCAATGTCCCCAACATGCAGGGTGCTTTCCCAGGTCGCATGATCAAGCCCTAAAACCTCGTCAACGAGCGCTATTGCATCCCGCATTCCTCGCGCAACCCGGGCGACGTCGCTAGTCAAAGACGCTGTCACGATCACCTCATCCGGAGTAGGCGAGGGCATCGGCAAGACACCTCGTATCAATTCGTGAACCGGCCATTGACGAGGCCCGCGGACCACCTTTGATTTCGGTGATGTTGCCTCGCTTGCTCCAACCGTGACGGCGCGAACAACAGTCGTCCACCCATGATCCGGAATACTCATATTCCGATCCGGAATATTGCCAGGCAGGACAGCACGCCTGCGGTTGCACGTTCACTCGTTCGCAGTACCCGCCGCACCCGATGTACGCTGGTCACAGGCGTACAGCAGGACTTGGGGAGGGTGTCCCATGGGTACGGGGGCTACACAGGCCGGGGCTGGTGATGGTCGCCGCTGCGGGGTGGAAGCTAACTCCGCTCCAAGTGAATCACTGAAGCCTGACGCGTCGAACTCGGCGGGCAATAACGATGCATTGATCTCGGTTACCGGCATCGACACGGTCGAGTTGATTCAACGCATGCGGTCTTCTTCGATCAACTCGGCAACAATCGACGCGTTGAGTATCACAGTCGACCAGTTGTGCTGCGACTACGCACATTCTGATGCCCGCAAGCTAATTGTAACGAGCAAGGAGTGGCTCAACAGGGGCGACGGAACTGCTCAACAGCAAGATGACCCTGCCGCAGCATCGGGACATTCTGCACAACGCGGGAATGCTAGCTCTGCTAGTCGGCTGCCTAGAATACGACCTTGGCAAGTCTGCTCCCGCTGAAGCAACCCGCCGCATGGCGATGAAGCTCGGCGAGGAGGCGGGTGTGCCGGGCATCGTCGGATGGTCACAAGAAATGCTAGCCTGGTTTCATTTGACGGCGGGAAATCTTCGCGCTGTCATCCCTGCTGCCGAATCGGGAATACACTCGGCACCGTCGCATTCAGTCGCGGTACAGCTCTATGGTCAGCAAGCCAAGGCATTCGCGCGCATGGGTATGCGCGAACAAGTACATGAAGCCCTTGGGAAGGGTTCGGCTTTGCTGGACAAGTTGCCATACCCAGAACGACCAGATAACCACTTTGTGGTAGATCCCGATAAATGGGACTTCTACGCTATGGACACCTATCGGATCGTTGGCGAAGATGCACTAGCTGAGCGTAACGCCAAAGAAGTGATCCGACGCAGTACGAACGCGGACGGCTTTGTCGTCTCGCCCATGCGGAGGACAGAAGCTGAGTTGACGTTGGCGGTCATCGCGGCCCGCCGGGGTGACGTCGATGAGGCGTCCGCGCTCGGCATGGCGGCGCTAGGGAGCGTCCTCAAAGCCAGAGGGTGAGGGTGGCGAGGTCGATCATGGCTTGGTAGGACAGCGTGGTCTTGTCGTAGCGAGTGGCGATCGCCCGGAACTGTTTGAGGCGCTGGAAGCAGCGTTCGACGATGTTGCGGCGGCGGTAGGCGGTCTTGTCGAAGGCGGGTGGCCTGCCGCCCTTGGAGCCGAGGCGGGCACGGTTGTTGCGCTGGTCGCGGCGT
>NZ_BAAFVK010000015.1:0-242034 GCF_054661535.1 Actinophytocola sp. KF-1
GGACAGCGATCTGATTCTGTATCTGTTCGGTACGCCGGGTCAGCACCGGTTCTGGTTCATGTGGGACGACCTGGTCCGCGGCGCGATCGGCGCGGTGGTGCTGGTCGACACCCGCAGGCTGGCGGACGCGTTCGCTTCCATCGACTTCTTCGAGGACCGCGGGCTCCCGTACATCGTGGCGCTGAACTGCTTCGATCGCGTGCTGCACCACCGCATCGACGACGTCCGGGACGCGCTGACGATCGAGCAGTCGGTGCCGATCGTGACGTGCGACGCCCGCGATCGCGAGTCCACCAAGGAAACGCTGATCACGTTGGTGGAACACGCGATGCGCCAGCGGATGAGCGCACGAGCAGGCTGACCGAGCGGCCCCGGCGCGCTTGCCGGGGCCTCGTTCAGAACGTGGCGATCGGGTTGACCGGACTGCCGGACGTACCGGCGAACCGGACCGGCGCGACCGCGAGCTGGAAGTCCCACTGCCCGAGCTCGGCGGCGGTCGCCGCGCACGCCTCCAGGTCGCAGTTGTCGAGCAGCCACAACCCCATCGCGACGAGGCCCACGGCGTGCACCGGCATCAGCACGTCGTCGTAGCCGGAGGGCTGCACGTCCTGAGGGGTGTCAGCACCGATGAGCGCGACGTCCCGTTCGTGCAACCACGGCAGGCACGCCGCGTGCCAGCCGGACTGCGTGAACCCGGTGGCCGCACCGGTCTCGTGGCGGGCACGGCCGTAGCCGGTCCGCAGGAGCACCGCGTCGCCGGGCCGCACCCGCACACCCTGCCTGCGCTCGGCCGCCTCGAGATCCTCGGGAAACACCCCCTCGCCGGGCTCCAACCACGGCACGTCCCGGACCCCCGCGACGTCCAGCAGAACACCTCGCGTGACGATCCCGTCCGCCGCCGCGGTGACCGCCGCCCACCCCGATCCTGTCGCGGCGTCGACCAACGAGTGCGACCGCCCGTTGTACGTCACGCCGTCCCAGAAGAGGTGGCACGGCGAGTCGAGGTGGGTGACGGTGTTGCCGTGGAACATGATGCCGAGCCGCTCGTTCGAGAAACCCCACCGCCGATCGGCGTGGAACGCGGATGGCATGTTCTCGGCCCCCGGCATCTCGACGGCACGCGGGCACACCGTCGTCGCCCGCTCCATGTCACCCGGTACGGCGACCTCCCACGCACACGACACACTCCTGCCGTGCCGCACGGCCCGCGCCGCCGCCAGCCGGACGTCGTCGGTGACGTGGTTCAGCGTGCCGCGCTCGTCGTCGTCACCCCACCGCCCCCAGTTCGACAACGTGTCGAAGTACCCGAGCACGTCGTCCTGCGTCGGCACCGGCCGCCCTGCCGCCATCCCAGCCTCCGGTCGCCACACAGAGCGGCCCACGGCAGCGTTCACGCTGGTCGTGGGCCTTGTTCACGCAGGTCGAGCATGGTGCCCCCGGTAGGATTCGAACCTACGACACCCGCTTTAGGAGAGCGGTGCTCTATCCCCTGAGCTACGAGGGCGTTGCCCCGACAGCCTAGCGGCAGCCGGGGGCGCTGCGTCACCGCATTGTCTCGAATGCCCCTCGATGGTCGCTCACCCACTGCTCGAACGTGCCGGCCGGCCGCCCGAGTATGCGGCTGACGTGCTCCGTCACGTACTCCGCGCCACCCGCCGCGGCCCAGTTCGCACCGAGGCTGACCTGCGTGATCGCCTCCGACGGCATCCCCGCGGCGGCCAACTGGGCATGAAGGTCGACATCGACTGTCTTCACCGGCCTGCCGAGCACGCGTTCGACGATGGCCGCCTGCTCGTCGAACGTGAGCAGTTCCGGCCCGGTCACGTCGTAGCGCCTGCCGTCGTGCGCGCTGTCGAGCAGCGCTGCCACCGCGACCGCCGCCACGTCGCGGGGGTCCACGATCGGCTGGCGGGCCGCGCCGAACACGTTGGGGATCGGCTCTCCGGCGGCGATCATGGCCTGGTACTGCAGGAAGTTCGACGCGAAGCTCGGCGGCCGCAGCACGGTCCACGCGAGCCCGCTCGCCGCGATGGCCGCCTCCGCTTCGGCGTGCCACCCACCCACCGTGGCGCCGTCGAAGGGCTCGCCGCTGCCGATCGCCGACAGCTTCACGATCTTCCGCACACCCGCCGCCGTGGCCGCGGCCACCATCGCGACGTCGTGTTCGGCGGACGGCAGGGGTGGCACCGTGACCAGGAAGACGGCGTCGACGCCGGCGACCGCGGCGGCGAGCGAGGCCGGGTCGGTGAAGTCGGCGCGGACGGCGTTCGGCAGGTCCACGGGGTTGCGGGACATGGCGCGGAAGGGCACGCCGCGGTCGGCGAGCAGCCGGACGACGTGTCCGCCGATGGTGCCGGTGGCACCGGTGACAAGGATCATGAGCCGACTGTCGCGGTCCGCGCGCCCCGTCCTCTAGGAAGTTTCGGCACAGCTCGTTGTCGGTGGTCGCGGCTACCGTGGCGGCATGGGAACGCTTGTGGTGCCGGACGAGCTCCGGCCGTGGGTGGTGAGCATCGACGTGGCGGCCGCGTCGGGCGCCGACGCGGTCGACTTACCCGACCACGCCACCACGCTCGTCGTGCGCACCACACCCGACGAGCGGCGGGTGATCGTGCTGGGGCCGAGGACGCGCGCGGCGTACCACGTCGCCGATCCCGGACCGTCGTGCGTGCGGGTGCGCCTGCGGCCGGGCCGTGCGAAGGCCCTGCTCGGGCAGCCGGTCCGCGACCTCGCTGACCGGGCCGTCCAAGTCCGCGCGCTGCCGGGCCTGGACGTCGACGGTCTCATCGAGGACCCGCTCGGCGCACTCGCGGCCGCGGTCGCGAAGCGCAGCGTGGCGGACGACCTGGTGGCCGAGGCGGCCGAGCTGCTCGCGGACGAGGGCGTCGCGGCCACGGCGCGGCGGCTGCACGTCAGCGAACGGCGATTACGTGCGCTGTTCGCCGACGGCGTAGGCCTGTCGCCCAAGCACTTCGCGCGGATCAACCGGGTGCGGACGGTGCTGGCGACCGCGTCCGGGGAGCGCTGGGCGGACGTGGCCGCGGCGGCGGGTTACTACGACCAGTCGCACATGACCAGCGAGTTCCGGCACCTCATGGGGGTGCCGCCCGCCGCGTTCGCCGCCGGTCGGCGGCCGGCGGCGCGCCGCTGCGGCTGATCCAGACGGCTATCCACAACTTTGTTCGAAACGCTTGACATGCTTAACGCTCGCGTTAATAGTTGTCAGTGTGCGAACCGAAGTGGACGAGGTGCTCGTCGCCCTCGCCGACCCTGTCCGGCGGCAGGTGGTCGACGAGTTGCGGCGGGGCCCCAGACGGGCCGGTGAACTGGCCGACTCGGCGGGGATGAGCTTCCCGGCGATCAGCCGCCATTTACGGGTGCTGCGCGCCTCCCGGCTGGTGGAGGTCCGCGCACTCGACGAGGACGCGCGGGTGCGCGTCTACCAGCTGCGGGCGGAGCCGTTCGCCGCGCTGCGCGCCTGGCTCGACCAGGTCGAGGCGTTCTGGACCGAACAGCTCGACGCCTTCTCCGACTACGCGAAGAAGAGGAAACAGGAATGACCGAGGCCAACGTGGCGGTCGAGGTGGACGTCGACCCGGCCACCGCGTTCGACCTGTTCACGAGGGACATCGCCGCATGGTGGCGGGCGGACCGCTCGCTGTGGGGCACGGCGGACGGCGAGCTGCGCTTCGAGAACGGCGCGCTCATGCAGGGCGACGTCGAGATCGGACGGGTGTCGGCATGGGAGCCGGGGCCGCGGCTCGCGTTCAGCTATGGCCCACCCGGTGTCGATCCCGCCGAACGGACCGACGTCGAGGTGCGCTTCGAGGCCGTACGTGGTGGCACGCGGGTCGTCGTGCGGCACGGCGGCTGGGAGAAAGCGAACTGGGCGGGGCTTTTAGCGGGCTTCGCCCGGCACTCACTGGAACGGATGCTGCTCGCCAGGCTGGGGGACTTCCTCGACGCGATAGCGGAGGGGAACGTCGAGTTCTTCGAGAGGAACCTGACCGACGAGGCGATGCTGATCTTTCCCGGTGATGGCAACACGTACACCAAGGCGGAGTGCGTCGCCGCGATGGCCGATCACCCCGTTTACCACAAGTACGAACTGACCGATCCGCACATCGTCCACATGGGAGATTCGACGGCGGTGCTCACCCACCGTGCGACCGTCATGCACGAGCAGCACGAGCGGCCGATGTCGGTCGCGGTGTCGTCGGTGCTCGTGCACCGGGACGGCGAGTGGCGCCTGGCGCTCCACCAGTGGACCCAGTGAAGGGAGAACTGTGTACTACGTGATCCGCACGCCGGACCTGGCGCGCGCCAAGGCCTTCTACACGGCCGTGTTCGGCTGGAACTACACCGACGACAACCACATCCAGGGCAGTTCGCCGGCCGGGGGACTGACCGAAGGCGAACCGGGTACCGACCTGTACTTCGAGGTACCGGACGTGAAAGCGGCCGTGGCACGTCTGCGTGAGCTGGGCGGGGAGGCGCCCGACCCGGTGCAGTCGACGTCGGGCTGGAGCTGCGTGGCCGAGGGTGGTCTGCTCGCACTGTGGCAGCCCGCGGAGGGATATGCGCAGACCAGCCCCAAATGCGCGGAAGGCGACCTTTTCTACTACGTCGTTCCGGTCGCGGACGACGCGGTGAAAGAGCGTTATCAGGCGGTGCTCGGCTGGGAGTTATCGACCGGTTCGCACCCGAACGGGTGGAACATCGAGAATTCCGCCCCGCCGGGAGGTGTGTTCGTGGACCACGCCGGTCCGCCTGACCTGTACTTCCGGGTGGCGGACGTCGACGAGACCGCGCGACGCGTCCGTGACGCCGGCGGGACAGCCGGGGAAAAGCAGCCCAATTCGGCAGGCTGGCACGCCGCGTGCCGCGACGATCAGGGGGTGGATTTCAGCATCAGCTCGCTGCGTCAGAACTGACGTCCCGTACTAGGGTTCCTCCGACGGCGGTTTGTGGGGAGGGGTCCGGGTTGGGTGACGGACGGCTGGAGATCGATCGCATCTCCAAACGCTATGGCGACGTGGTCGCCTTGCGCGACACGACGTTCGACGTCCGGGCAGGTGAGCTGTTCGGCTTCGTCGGCAGCAACGGCGCGGGCAAGACGACGACCATGCGCATCGCGCTCGGCGTGCTCGCCGCGGACTCGGGCGAGGTGCGCTGGAACGGCGAGCGGATCACGCTCGAGACGCGACGGCGCATCGGGTACATGCCCGAGGAACGCGGGCTGTACCCGAAGATGAAGGTCGGCGAGCAGCTGGTCTACCTCGCGCGGATGCACGGCCTCTCGGCAGGGGCCGCCCGGCGTTCCGTGGACGAGTGGACCGAGCGGCTCGGCGTCGCGCACCGGCGGGGCGACGACGTCCAGAACCTGAGCCTGGGCAACCAGCAGCGCGTGCAGCTCGCGGCCGCGCTGGTGCACAACCCGGGCATCCTCGTGCTGGACGAACCGTTCTCCGGGCTCGACCCGATCGCGGTCGACGTGATGAGCAACGTCCTGCTGGACAAGGCGGCCGAGGGCATCCCGGTGGTGTTCTCCAGCCACCAGCTGGAACTCGTGGAACGGCTGTGCCACCGCGTCGGCATCATCCGAAGTGGACAGATGGTCGCGATCGGCGAGGTCGACGAGCTGCGGTCCGGTGGTGCGGTCGAACTGGTCGTCGTCGCCCCGAACGCCACGGCGGGCTGGGCGTCCGGTCTGCCGGGGGTCACGGTGCGGGAGCAGGACGGTGCCCGCACCGTGCTGGAACTCGCCGACGGCGCGGACGACCAGGTCGTGCTGCACGCTGCGCTGGCCACCGGTCCGGTGACCGAGTTCAGCAGGCGTCGGCCGTCGCTGACCGAGCTGTACCGGGAAGTGGTGACGCAGGAGACCAGTGAGGACACGGCGCAGGACGCCGCGCGGGCCAAGGCAGGTGTGACGGCATGACCACTCCGGATGTCCGGTTCAGCCCCTGGGAGGCGGTGCGGCTCGTCGCGAGCCGCGAGGTCACCACGAAGATGCGGTCGAAGGCGTTCATCATCACGACCGTCGCGACGCTGGTGCTGCTCGTCGGCTTCGCCGTGGTGATGAAGGTGTCCGGCGGCTCGGACGAGACGGTCGGCGTCACCCAGGAGACGCAGGCGCTGGCCGAGCCGTTGAAGGCGACGGCGGAGCGGATCGGGCAGAGCGTCGACACGGCGGTCGTCAGCGAGGAGGAGGGCCGGAAGCAGGTCGCGGACGGCTCGCTCGACGCGCTGATCGTCGGCGGCGTCGACGGCCCACTGCGGGTCGTGGTCGAGAAGGACCTCGACGGCGACCTCGAGAACGCGCTCAACGTGCTCGCCGGGCAGCTCGCGCTCAACCGGGAGATCACCGAGCTCGGTGGTGATCCGGCGCAGGTGCAGACGTCGGTCGCGGGTGCGTCCGTGGACGTGGAGCCGCTGGAGGAGCCCTACCCCTACCGGCCCGAGCAGCTCGTGCTGGGCATCGTCGCGGGCATCCTGATCTACATGTCGCTGCTGCTGAACGGGCAGATGGTGGCGCAGGGCGTGGTCGAGGAGAAGTCCAGCCGCGTGGTCGAGTTGCTGCTGTCGACCATCCGGCCGTGGCAGCTGATGGCAGGCAAGGTGCTCGGCATCGGGTTCGTCGGGCTGGTGCAGATGGTCGTGGTCGGCGGTGGTGGCATCGCCGCGGCGCTCGCGCTCGACGTGCTGTCGATATCCGTCTCCGCGGCCATCGGCACGGTCGTGTGGCTGATCGTCTGGTACCTGCTCGGGTTCGTCATGTACTCGCTGGCGTTCGCCGCGCTCGGGGCGCTGGTGTCCCGGCAGGAGGACGTCGGCGGGGTGACCACGCCCGCGCTGATGTTCGTCATCGTCGGCTACGTCATCGGCATCTCGGTGCTGCCGTCCGAACCGGACAACACGCTCGCGGAGGTGCTGTCGGTCATCCCGGTGTTCGCGCCGACGCTGATGCCGATGCGGCTCGCGATGGGTGGCGTGCCGGTGTGGGAGGCGGTGGTCTCGGTCGGACTCGTCGTCGTGCTGATCCCGCTGCTGGTGTGGCTGGCAGGGCGGATCTACGCCAACGCCGTGATGCGCAGCGGGGGCAAGGTCAAGCTGCGTGACGCGATGCGACCGGCATAACCGCTGGTCACTTACGGCAACGGGGTACGATCATTACTGTCAAGTAGACCCGCCATGACCGCCCACTGTCGGGGAGGCGTTCGTGATCAAGGTGCTGCTCGCGGATGACGAAGATCTCGTCCGCTCAGGACTACGCACAATTC
This sequence comes from Actinophytocola sp. KF-1, assembly GCF_054661535.1. Classification (NCBI taxonomy): domain Bacteria; kingdom Bacillati; phylum Actinomycetota; class Actinomycetes; order Pseudonocardiales; family Pseudonocardiaceae; genus Actinophytocola; species Actinophytocola sp. KF-1. The sequence goes on from NZ_BAAFVK010000015.1 coordinate 7,284, forward strand.
TGACCAGCGCCGGCGACATCGAGGTGGTCGCCGAGTGTGACGACGGCGTGCACGTCGCCGACCTCGTTCGGCAACACCGGCCGCACGTCGTGCTGCTCGACATCCGAATGCGGTCGGCCGACGGCATCGTCGCGCTGCGTAAGATCCGCGCGCTTCCGGAACCACCGGTCGTCGCCATGCTGACCACCTTCGACGTCGACGAGTACGTCCAGGAGGCGCTGCGCATCGGCGCGAACGGCTTCCTGCTGAAGGACACCGAGCCGGCGGTGCTGATCAAGGCTGTCCGTGATCTGGCCCGCGGCGGCGCGGTGCTGGACCCGAAGGTCGCGGCCCGCGTGCTGTCGGCGGTCGCGGACGGTGAGCGCGCGGCCGAGCCGGCCCGCAGGCTGCTGGCGTCGCTGTCCGACCGGGAACGCGAGGTCGTGGCGCTCATCGGCCAGGGGCTGTCGAACGCCGAGATCGGCAGCGCATTGCACCTGTCCGAGGCGACGGTCAAGGGCTACGTGTCGGCGGTGCTCGGCAAGATCGGCGCGGTCAACAGGGTGCAGGCGGCGCTCGTGGCGTACCGGGGTGGCCTGATCGCTTGACCTCGACCTTGCTGGAGGTCCAAGACTGGGCCGCATGCGAGCAGTAGAGGTGACGAGGCACGGCGGCCCGGAAGTGCTGGCCGTCCGCGAGGTACCGGACCCGGTCCCGGCCGACGACCAGGTCGTGATCGAGGTGGCAGCGGTCGACGTGCTGTTCGTCGACACGCGGATCCGTGCGGGCTGGGGCAAGGAGTGGTTCCGCGTCGAGCCACCGTACGTGCCGGGCAACGGCGTGGCGGGCACGATCCGCGAGATCGGCGCGAACGTGGACGAGTCGTGGCTGGACCGCCGCGTGCTCGCGTACACCGGCGAGAACGGCGGCATGACCCCCACGGGCGGCTACGCAGAACGCGCGGCGGTCCACGTGTCCGACGTGGTGCCGGTCCCGGACCGCCTGGGCCTCCCGGAGGCACTGACGCTGCTACACGACGGCCCAATGGTGACAGGGACACTAAGAACCGCGAACGTACAACCGGGCGAACGAGTGCTGATCACAGGCGCGGGCGGCAGCCTGGGCACACTGCTGATCCCCTTGCTGAAAGCACAGGGCGCGGTAGTGATAGGTGCGGCAAGAGGCCAACGCAAACTGGACTTCATCCGAGAATGGGGCGCCGACGAAGCAGTCGACTACACAAAGCCAGAGTGGCCGGAAGAGACAGGCCCAGTAGACGTGGTGCTGGACGGCGCAGGCGGCGACATCGGCACAACGGCCTACCAACTGGTGAACCGAGGCGGCCGCTTCCTGGCGTACGGTTCCTCAGCAGGCGACTTCGCCACCACCGAACCCGCCCGACCCGACGTGCGAGTGGTATCGATCCTGGACATCGGCAAGGGCGTGGACCGCCCAGCGGCAGTACAGGAAATGCTCACCAAGACGGTGGACGGCACGATCACCCCGCTGGTAGGGCAAACCTTCCCCCTGGACAAGGCGGTAGCAGCCCACGAAGCCATAGAAGCCCGCCAAACAGTGGGAAAGACACTGCTGATCCCGTAAACACAGACGCGCCAGACCGCAACGCCCGCCGCATGCCAGCACGCCCTAGACAACGATCCAGCGGCGAGTCTCCGCGAGACTCCCGCACCACCAAGTGCTTGGCGCCCTACAGGGAGCCCGCGGCTATGGCTCCGCCGTGGTCGCGAGTTTGTCGCCGGCCGTGGCTTCCGCCATCGATCGCCGGTCTGGTCTCTGGCCTCGATCGCCGGTCTTGATCGCCGGTCTGGTCTCCGGTGTTGATCGCCGGTGTTGATCGCCGGTGTTGATCGCCGGTCTGGCCTCCGGCCCTGAACACCGGTCTGGTCTCCGGTCTTGAACACCGGCTTGGTCTCCGGTCTTGAACACCGGCTTGGTCTCCGGTCTTGAACACCGGCCTGGCCTCCGGTCTTGAACACCGGCCTGGCCTCCGGCCCCCGATTTCCAGCGTAGCGCCAAGCACCGACATCGACGGTCGCCGCGCGGCGAGTTGTCCACAGTCGCGCACGTGGGCGGCCTCCGGCCCCCGGAATCCAGCTTAGCGGCGGGCACCGACATTCCCGGTCGGCCGACGGGCGGTTGTCCACAGCGGTCATGGTTGTCCACAGAACCGTTGTGGGCACCCGTTTTTGTCGGTGCCTTGCTGTAGCGTGGTTCGAGGGGGCCGGAGGCCAACCTCAGCGTGCCCGGCCCGGGTATGGCAGCAGCGCCATCTCCCGCGCGTTCTTGATCGCGGTCGCGACCTGGCGTTGTTGTTGCGGAGTCAACCCCGTCACCCGGCGCGCGCGGATCTTGCCCCGGTCCGAGATGAACTTCCGCAGCAGTGCCGCGTCCTTCCAGTCCACACTCGGCACTCCTTCTTGCGCCAGCAGGTTCCGCTTCCTGCGTGGCGCGCCCAGCCGCGGCCTCACCAGCTCGACTTGCTGACGCCGGGCAACTCGCCGCGGTGGGCCATCTCCCGCAGCCGCACGCGGGACAGGCCGAACGCGCGAAAATACCCGCGTGGCCTGCCGTCCACCGTGTCGCGGTTGCGGATCCGGGTCGCGGACGCGTCGCGGGGCTGGCGGCGCAGTTCGCGGGCCGCCGCCTCGCGTTCGGCCTCGCTCGAGGTCGGGGCGGCGATGACCTTCTTCAGTTCCGCGCGCCGCTCGGCGTAGCGGGCGACGATCTCGCGCCTGCGATCGTTCTTGACGATCTTGGACGTCTTCGCCATCAACGCTCCTCGCGGAACTCGACGTGGGCGCGGGCCACCGGGTCGAACTTCCGCAGCACCAGGCGGTCCGGGTCGTTGCGGCGGTTCTTCCTCGTGACGTACGTGTAGCCGGTGCCCGCCGTCGACCGCATCTTGACGATCGGGCGTAGTTCGTTGCGTGCCATCTAGATTCGCTGTCCCTTCGCGCGTAGCTCGGCGACCACCGACTCGATCCCGCGCCGGTCGATCACCTTCATCCCCTTCGTGGACACCCGCAGCCGCACCCACCGCTGCTCACTCGCCAGCCAGTACCTGCGCCGCTGCAGGTTCGGTCGCCACTGCCGCGACGTTCGGCGGTGCGAGTGCGACACCTGTTTGCCGAAGCTGGGCGCCCGGCCCGTGACCTGGCATACCGCCGACATCCACACCTCCACGTACCGATAACGATTTCCATCTTCAGGTATTCCACTGTACGGTAATGACAATGATTGTCGATAGTGGGGAGGTTGGCCGTGCGGGACACCCGGTTGGTGCTGGTCACGGGGTTGGACGGGGGTGCGACAGGCTGGGTCGCAGGCCGGCTCCTCCGCGAGGAACCGGGCACGGTCGTCGTGCGGCACGACCTCAGCGGGCTCGCGGAGGGCATCGTCCGCCGCACGGTGCGCACCGCTGACGAGCCGCCCGCGGAACCGTGCTGGAGCTGGCGCACGGCTGCGTCTCCTGCACGCTGCGCCTGGACACGCTCCCGCTGCTCCGCGCGCTCGCCGCCAAACCGGACGTGCGGCGGATCGTCCTGCACCTCGACCCGGGCGTCGAGCCGGAACCCGTCTGCTGGGCCCTGTACAACGTGCTGGTCGGCGACGTCACGATCGCCGACGTCGCCACCGTCGAAGCCGTCGTCGCGGTCGTCGACGAAGGGCACTGGCTCACCGCCGCGACCGGCGACGAGCCGCTCGGCCTCACCCCGGAGGACGACCGCACGCTCGCCCAGGTCGCCGTCGGCCAGGTCGAGTTCGCCGACGCGATCGTGCTGACCGGGCAGGCCGCCGACGGCTGGGCCGCCGCCCGCACGGCCGCGGTGCTGGACCGGCTCGCGCCCGCGGCGCCGCGGGCGTCGTCGGTGCGCCGCCTGCTCGACGCCGTCCCGGCCGACGCCCGCCGCGGCGAGGTGACCGACGCCCACGCCCCGCTGCTGCGGTGGAGCCCACCGCTCGACCCCGACTGCGGCGTGACGCTGACCGTCTTCGAAGCACGCCGCCCGTTCCACCCGGGCCGGCTGCACGAGGCGATCGACGTGCTGTTGGAGGGCGTGGTCCGCGCCCGCGGCCGGATCTGGGTCGCGACCCAACCGGACGTCGCGCTGTGGTTGGAGTCCGCGGGCGGCGGTCTGCGGGTCGGGCACGCGGGCGCGTGGCTCGCCGCCGTCGACGACGCCGCGTGGCAGCGCGTGAACGAGGACCGTCGCGCGAAGGCGGCCGTGGACTGGCACCCGAGGTGGGGCGACCGGATGCAGGAGATCGCGATCCTCGCACACGACGCGTCCCCGGCCCACCTGGTCGCGACGCTGCGCGAGGCACTGCTGACCGACGACGAACTGGCCGCCGACTGGAACGGCTACGAGGACCCGTTCCACGTGCGGGAACCATTGGAGGACAAGGCATGAAGAAGACCATCCACCCCGACTACCACCCCGTGGTGTTCCGGGACGCGTCGACGGGCAAGCAGTTCCTCAGCCGCTCGACCGCGACGTCCACAGTGGACGTCGAATGGACCGACGGCAACCGCTACCCGCTGATCGTCGTCGACGTCACCGCCGACTCGCACCCGTTCTGGACCGGCGGGCGGCGCATTGTGGACAGCGCGGGCCAGGTCGAGAAGTTCCACCGCCGCTACGGAAAGCGAGGCAACTGATGGCCGTCCCGAAGCGGAAGAAGTCGCGCAGCCGCACCAGGTCCCGCCGTGCGCAGTGGAAGGCCGCGGCGCCTGACCTGGTGGAGGTGATCACGTCGGACGGCCGGAAAGTCATGGTGCCGGGCCGCCTGGTGGCGGCTGCCAGGAGGGGGCTGCTGTAGCGCAACAAGCCGCTGACTTGACCAGTACATGCGGGGCGGTCCCCGGGGGTTCCGTCAAAGTCGGATGGGTCTTGCCTTGCCTGGGTTTTCCCTCCGGGGGGTCCTCGCCGGACGGGCTGGTCTCCGGGATGGCGGGGGTCTTGCACGGGGTTGGGTTGGCAAGGACTGGTGTCCGTGGTGGTGCCTGCCATCCCGTCGACCTCCCGGAGGGCTATCACACCGCGTCAAGGGGCCCGGGAGGCTTGGGCACGGGGTTGCTTCATGCTTCCGGGCCCCTTGACCCGGCGCGATCGGGCTTCGCCAGGTCGACGGGATGGCAGGCACCCCTCACGGGGTGATGGGGCTTCGCCCCGCTTCGCGGGGCCGGGCGCGCAGCGCCCGGCATGCCGGGGTCGGCCCACGCCGCTCGCGCGCGCGATGGCAACCCCCACCCGATCCCGGGGGCCACCCGCCATGCCAGTCTACCGGTACCCACCGACAGACCCCGGGTTGTCGATCTTGGCTGTGGACAACCCGGTGGGCTGTGGACAACTCACTGACGGGTGTCGTCGAGTTGTTTGGTGCCGTCTGGGGAGTCTCGCCATTGGGCGAACGGTTCGTTGAGGTGCCAGCGGGTGCCGTCGTGGTCGAGGAGGCGGATGGCGCAGTGCTCGGGGTTCGAGAGGGACTCGAAGAGGTCGATGCTCCACGAGAACATGCGCCGGCAGAGGAGGCGCATGGTCAGGCCGTGGGAGACCACCAGCACGGTGTCGGGGTGGGCCGGGTCCTTGGCGATGCGCAGCTCGAGCTCGTTGAGGAACGACGCCACGCGGTCATCGACGTCGGCACCTGACTCGCCGTGGGGGAGGCGGTAGAAGAAGTGGCCGAACTCGTGGCGGCGCTGCTTTTCCAGCTCCTGCTCGACCGGGTCCTGCAGGTTGCCCCAGTCCTGTTCGCGGAGTCTCGGCTCGGGGACGACGCGCTCGGCGGTCACGTCCAGCAGGGCGAAGGTGCGCTGGGCGCGCACATAAGGGCTGACGTACGCGGCGACCGGGCCGTGCATGAGCGCTCGGACCGCCGGGCCCGCCGCCCTCGCCTGGACCTCGCCCCGGACGGTCAGTGGCAGGGCGTGGTCCGGGGTTCTGGTGTACGCCAGCTCGTCGACGTTGCCGAGGCTCTCCGCGTGGCGCAGCAGGATGATCCGCACGGCGCTATCGTGCCCCGTCCGGACCTATTACAGTCCAACCGCTGGCCTACGCGAGGAGTGTCACATGATCAAGTATGTCGCCTTGTACAAGCAGCCCGCCGATCCCGAGGCGTTCGAGAAGGCGTACTTCGAGCAGCACAAGCCGTTGATCGACAAGGTGCCCGGCCTGGTCCGGCAGGAGATCGCCAGGGTCACCCGCACCTTCGTGCCCAACTTCCTCGAGGGCTCCGAGCCCTACCTGATCGCCGAGCTGTACTTCGAGTCCAAGGACGCCATGAAGGCCGCCTTCGCCTCGCCTGAGTGGCAGGCCTCCGGCGCGAACCTGACCGAGATCGGGGGCATGGACCTCGTCGCGATGTTCTCCGCCGAGGTGGTTGAGTGACGCGCTCCGCGGCGGTCGTCGGCGGCGGCACGATGGGGGCGGGCATCGCGCACGTCCTGCTCGCCGCCGGGGACCGGGTCACCGTCGCCGAGGCCGGGGACGAGCGGGCAGCCGCGGCCAGGCACGCCGTCGCGAAGTCGCTGCGGAAGGCCGAGGAGCGCGGGAAGCTCGACGGGACCGCCGACGAACTGCTGGCCCGCCTCGACGTGGTGCCGGCGATACGCAGGCTGCCGCGCGACACCCAGCTGGTCATCGAGGCCGTGCCCGAGGACGTGTCGCTCAAGCAGCGCGTGCTCGCCGACATCCGCAACGCCTGCCCGGACGCGCTGCTCGCCTCCAACACCTCGTCGCTGTCGGTGCGGCAGCTGGGGGACGACGTCATCGGCATGCACTTCTTCAACCCGGTGCCCGTGCAGACGCTGCTGGAACTGGTCGTGCACGACGGGTTGAGCACGGACCGGATCAGAGCTGCCCGGGAGTGGGGTGAGTCGCTGGGCAAGACGGTCATCGAGGTCCGGGACTCGCCCGGGTTCGCGACCTCGCGGCTCGGTGTGGTGGTCGGGCTCGAGGCGATCCGCATGCTCGAGGAGGGCGTCGCGTCCGCCGAGGACATCGACACCGGGATGCGGCTGGGCTACGGCTGGCCGATGGGACCGCTGCGGCTCACCGACCTCGTCGGCCTCGACGTGCGGCTCTCCATCGCCGAACACCTTACCCGTGAGCTGGGTCCGCGCTTCACGCCACCGGAGCTGCTCAGAAACAAGGTGGCGCGCGGCGAACTCGGTCGGAAGACTGGGCGGGGATTCTTCGACTGGGACTGACAGGGAGCGCATGTGATCGTCCGGCCACCGCGCGATGACGACGACGACCAGATCCACGAGGTGTCGAGGCTGGCGTTCGGTGGCCCGCGCGAACCGGACGCCCGCCACCGGTGGTCGTCCCAACAGGGCTGGCACGGCCTGGTCGCCGAGATCGACGACCGGATCGTCGGCACCCTGAAGGTCCGCGACTACCGGCAGTACTTCGGTGGCGCCGCGGTGCCGATGGGCGGCGTCGCGAACGTGGCCGTCGCGCCCGGCGCGCGCGGTCACGGCGTCGCGAACGCGCTGATCGACGCGATCCTGCCGGAGATGCGCGACCGCGGGCAGTGCATCTCGGCGCTGTACCCGTCGGTGCCGCCGCTCTACCGCGGCCGCGGCTGGGAGCAGACCGGCAACTACGAACGCGTCACGCTGCGGCCCGAGTACTTCGCGATGCAGCCCAGGCCCACGGAACGGCAGGTCATGCGCCGGGCCGTCAAGGACGACTTCCCCGCGCTCGACGACTGCTACCAGCGGTTCGCGCGGGAGGTCGACGGCATGCTCGACCGGGCCACCGACTCCTTCCAGGTGGACCGGATCTTCGAGCTGGACATCCTGGAGATCGTGCCCGGGCCCGACGGCACGGTCCTCGGCTACCTGACCGGGGAGCGGCCGGAGGGCGAGAAGCTCATCGTGCACGACCTCGTCGCCGACGACGCCGGCACGCTGCGGACGCTCTTCGCGAACCTCGCCCGCTGGGCCGGGATCATCGAGGAGATCTCGCTGCGGATCGACGACCCGGCCTGGTGGCAGCTGGTCCTGCCGCAGCCGGTGCTGCACGACGTGCGCAACCACCCGTGGATGCTGCGGGTCGTCGACCTGCCCGCCGCGGTCGCCGCCCGTGGCTGGCCGGTCGCCGCGCGGCTCGCGGACACCAGCGTCGACATCGAGGTGGTCGACGAGCACGCGCCGTGGCAGGCCGGCAGGCACCGGCTGGTCGTCGAGGGCGGCAAGGTCCGCTGCGAACCCGGTGGTCAGGGCACCGTGCGGCTGCACTCCCGCGCGCTCGGCCCGTGGTTCGCGGGCTCGGCCGACACGGCGATGCTGCGGCGCGCCGGCCTCCTCGAGGGCGACCTGACGGCGGCGCGTGTGCTGGACCTCATGACCGGTGCGCCCCGGTTACCCCGAATGGCCGATTCGTTCTGACCTTCTCAGGCAGGTCTCAGCACGGCGCGTAACACTGACCGCATGCGCATCCTCGTTGTCGACGACGACCGTGCCGTCCGCGAGTCGCTCCGGCGGTCTCTGCAGTTCAACGGCTATCAGGTCGACCTGGCCAGCGACGGTCAGCAGGCGCTGGACTCGGTGCGGAACGCCCGGCCCGACGCCATGGTGCTCGACGTGATGATGCCTCGCCTGGACGGGCTCGAGGTGTGCAGGCGGCTCCGCGGCACCGGCGACGACCTGCCGATCCTGGTGCTGACGGCCCGCGACACCGTGTCGGACCGGGTGTCCGGCCTCGACGCGGGCGCCGACGACTACCTGCCGAAGCCGTTCGCGCTGGAGGAGCTGCTGGCGCGGCTGCGTGCGCTGCTGCGCCGCCGCACGTTCGACACGAGCGGGCCCGCGCCGCAGGTTCTCAGCTTCGCCGGGCTCGAGCTGGACCCGAACACCCGCGACGTCAAGCGCGGCGACCGGCCGATCAGCCTGACCCGCACCGAGTTCGCGCTGCTTGAGCTGCTGCTCGCGCACCCGAAGCAGGTGCTGACACGCAGCCGCATCCTCGAGGAGGTCTGGGGCTACGACTTCCCGACCTCGGGCAACGCGCTCGAGGTGTACATCGGCTACCTGCGCCGCAAGACCGAGGCCGACGGTGAGCCGAGGCTCATCCACACCGTGCGCGGCATCGGCTACGTGCTGCGGGAGACGCCTCCGTGATGTTGCTGTCCGGGCCGCCTGCCGGGAAGAAGCGGGTGTCGCTCCGGTCGCGGGTGACGTTGCTCGCGGCCAGCTGTGTCGCGGGTGCGGTGGCGCTGGTGTCGCTGGGCGCTTACTGGACGGTCCGGGAGAACCTGTACACGCAGCTCGACGAGACGCTGTGGCAGAAGGCGCAGGCCACGGTCCAGAACAAGTGGATCGTGGAGACCCCGTCCGGTGACCAGCTGCCCGTCGGCCTGCTCGGGTTGTCCGGGGTCGAGGTGGCGGTGGTCGACGACAACGGCCACGTGTCCATCGGCACGACCGAGAGCCTGCCGCCGGTCGGCCCCGACGAGATCGCCGTCGCGAAGGGCGGCGCCCCGAGCATCCGCACCGACGCGAAGAGCGACTCGCGGGTGGTGGCCGTGCCGTACCAGGGCGACGCGCTGGTGCTGGCGCAGTCGTGGGGACCGACGAAGAAGCAGCTCGCCGACCTGTCGCTGGTGCTGCTGCTGATCGGCGGCGCGGGCGTGGTCGTCGCGGCGGCCGCCGGCACGGCGGTGGCCCGCACCGGCCTGCGACCCGTGCAGCGGCTGACCCGCGCGACCGAACGCGTTGCCCGTACCGGTGACCTGCGGCCGATCCAGGTCGACGGCGACGACGAGCTGGCCCGGCTGTCGCACAGCTTCAACCTGATGCTGGCCGCCGTGTCGGACGCGCAGAACCGGCAGCGGCAGCTCGTCGCCGACGCAGGGCACGAGCTGCGCACCCCGCTGACGTCGCTGCGGACCAACCTGGAGCTGCTGCTGTCCGCGGAGAAACCGGACACCCCGCAGCTCTCCGAGGACGACCGCGCCGAGATCCACGCCGACCTGCGTGCCCAGCTCGACGAGCTGACCCAGCTGATCGGCGACCTGGTGGAGCTGGCGCGGGAGGACGCACCGCCCATCGCACACGAACGGGTGGACATGGTCGAGGTCGTCGAGCAGGCGCTCGCGCGGGCGCGGCGGCGGGCGGGCGACGTGCACTTCGAGGTGGACCTGCAGCCCTGGTACCTGGTCGGGGAGCCGCACACGCTGGAACGGGCGGTGCTGAACCTGCTGGACAACGCGGTGAAGTTCTCGCCGCCGGACGGGACCGTGCGCGTCGACCTGCGGCCCGCCGCGCACGGCTACGCCTTCCTCCAGGTCGCCGACGCCGGGCCGGGTATCAAGGACGCGGACCTGCCGCACGTGTTCGAACGCTTCTACCGCTCCGACGAGGCACGCACCCTGCCCGGCTCCGGGCTGGGGCTCGCGATCGTGAAGAGCGCGGTCGAACGGCACGGCGGTGCGGTGTTCGCGGGTAGATCGGCCGACGGCGGGGCACTCATCGCGATGAGGCTGCCCGGAAGTTCAGAGCCGATTCTGTAACTCCCCATAGGTTGGTCTCAGGCCGTTCTCAGGACCGAGGCGGAAGGTAGACGCATGAGCGGAGCTTGCGGAGCGAATCATCAGACACAGGGCGACCGCGAGCGTCCACGGAGCCTGCGAGGGGGAGGCATGAGCGAGGAGAACCGGCAGGGGGTCGGCCCAGAGGCCGAGGGGACGCGGAGCGAGTGGGCGGCAAGCCACGATTCGCCCGCCACGCAGGGGAACGCGGGCGTCGAGCAGCAGGACGCGAGTGGGTCGCAGCCTGCCGCCACGACGCCGGGCCAGCCGGTCGCGCAGCCCGGTGAGTGGGCCGCGCCGCAGGCATCGCCGCCGCAGCAGAGCGAGTGGGCGCGGCCTTCTTACCCGCAGGCGCAACAGGGTCAGTGGGCCGCCCCGGCGCAGCAGCCGACGCGGGAACAGGTGCTGTTCGGGACGGCCGTCGGGGGACCGACCCCGCCTGCCGGGAACTACCTGCCCAACCCGAACCCGCCCAGCCGTCCGCAGCGGGACGTGCCTCCGCAGCAACAGCGCCGCGGCAGCGGTGCCCTCGTCGCGGGGATCGCCGTGCTCGCGTTGCTCGTCGGCGGCGGTGCCGGTGCGGTCGGCGGGTACGTCGTCGCCGACAACACCGCGAGCGCGCCGGTTTCGAACGCGCTCGACGAGAAGCCACCGGCCCAGCAGACCTCCTCCGCTCCTGCCGGGTCGGTCGAGGCGGTGGCGGAGAAGGTGCTGCCCAGCGTGGTCCAGTTGCAGGTGCAGGGCCGGTCCTCGGCAGGGGAGGGCTCGGGCTTCATCATCAGCTCCGACGGGCTGATCGTGACGAACAACCACGTGGTCGAGGGCGCCGCCGACGGCGGGCGCATCGAGGCCGTGTTCCAGGACGGCACCACCGCCACCGCCACCATCGTGGGCCGCGACCCGACCTCGGACGTCGCGGTCGTCAAGGCCCAGGGCCGGACCGACCTGCCGGTCGTCGAGCTGGGCAGCTCCGACGCGCTCAAGGTCGGGCAGGGCGTGGTGGCGATCGGGTCGCCGTTCGAGCTGTCCGGCACCGTGACCTCCGGCATCGTCTCGTCGCTGCACCGGCCGACCCGCGCGGGCGGCGAGGACGGTTCGCAGGCGACCGTGCTGGACGCCATCCAGACCGACGCCGCGATCAACCCGGGCAACTCCGGTGGCCCGCTGGTCAACATGCAGGGCCAGATCGTCGGCATCAACTCGGCCATCTACTCGCCGCAGACCGCCAACGGCCAGGCCGGTTCGGTCGGCATCGGGTTCGCCATCCCGATCGACCAGGCCAGGCGCACGGCGAAGGAGATCGCCGAGACCGGCAAGGCGACGCAGACCGTGCTCGGGGTGAGCGTCCGGGACGCCGAGGACGGCGGCGCGCTGATCGCCGACGTCGTCCCCGGTGGCGCCGGGGAGAAGGCGGGCCTCAAGAAGGGCGACGTGGTGACCAAGCTCGACGACCGCCGGATCGACTCGTCCGACGCGCTCGTCGCCGCGGTCCGCTCCCACGCCCCCGGTGACAAGGTTCGGCTCGAGTTGGACAACGGTTCGCGCACAGTTGAGGCGACTCTTGCCGGTCAGACGGTAGAACCACAATGATTGACTCGGGAACCACTCGAGTCCCCTAGAACGCTCGGCCGCAGGACGCGGCCGAGACCAACTCCGGCTCGATGCCCCCGAGCCGGGAAGAGCTCCAAGCGGGGCTCTGCGAACGCCGCACGCGGACGGTTACCCCTCGCTCGCCCGCGTGCGGCGCTCGCGTGTCTGGCACACTCCGGCCCATGCGGCTCGCCGGGCACGTGATCGTCGAACAGCTCGTCGAATGCGGCGCTGACCTCGCGTTCTGTGTCCCGGGCGAGAGTTATCTGCCGGTGCTCGACGGGCTCTACGCGCACCGCGAGCGGGTCCGGCTGATCACCGCCCGGCAGGAGACCGGGGCCGCGATGATGGCCGCCGCGTACGGCAAGCTCACCGGCAGGCCCGGGATCTGTCTCGTCACCAGAGGGCCCGGCGCGACCAACGCGAGCGGCGGTGTGCACGTCGCCAGGCAGGACGCGGCGCCGATGCTGTTGCTCGTCGGGCAGGTGCCGGCCGGCAACCGGGACCGGGTGGCGTTCCAGGAAGTGGACGTCCGCGCGATGTTCGCGCCGCTCGCCAAGGCCGTGTTCCGGGTCGACGACCCGGACCGGGCCGCGGAGTTCGTGGCGCGGGCGATGGTGACCGCGGTGTCGGGGGAGCCCGGGCCGGTCGTGCTGGAACTGCCCGAGGACGTGCTGTCCGCGTCGACGGACGCACCGGTCGTGCCCGCTGTGCCGCCGGTGGTGCCCGCGCCCGCGCCGTCGGACGTCGACGCGTTCGTGTCCGCGCTGACCCGCGCCGCGCGGCCGTTGCTCGTGGTCGGCGGTACGGGGTGGACGGTCGAGGCGACCCGCGCCGTGCGCCGGTTCGCCGAGGGCGCCCGGATCCCGCTCGCCACGGCGGTGCGGCACCAGGACCTCGTCGACCCGGCGTCGCCGGTGTTCGTCGGCACGCTCGGGCTCGGTACCACGCCCGGCTTGTCGGCGGCGGTCGCGGAGGCGGACGTGGTCGCGTTCGTCGGCACCCGGCCCGACGCGCTCACCGTGGACGACTTCGCGTTGCTGGACGTGCCCGTGCCCGCGCAGAAGCTCCTCCACGTGCATCCCGAGTCGGCCGTATTGCACCGCGTGCACCGCGCCGACCTGGCGATCGTGTCGGGGCCCACCCGGTTCGCCGCCGCGCTGCCCTCCGTCGACGGCGCCGGTTCGGCGTGGCTCGAGCGGTTGCGGCAGGACTACCTGCGGGGGCCGGCACCGTCGGTCGCCGCGGAGTTCATGCGGGTGCTGGACGCTGCCGTGCCCGACCCGATCGTCAGCTCCGGCGCCGGCGCGTACACGGCCTGGCCGCAGCGGCACCACCGGTTCACGACGTTCCCGTCGCACCTCGGCACGCAGTCCGGGTCGATGGGGTTCGGGCTGCCCGCCGCGATCGCCGCGCAGCTCGTGCACCCGGACCGGCCCGCGGTCGCGTTCGCCGGCGACGGGTGCTTCCTCATGACCGGGCAGGAGCTGGCCACCGCCGTGCGGTACGGGCTGACGCCGCTCGTGGTCGTGGTGAACAACAACTCCTACGGCACGATCCGCGACCACCAGCGGCGGCGGTTCCCCGGCCGCGAGTACGGCACCGACCTGGTGAACCCGGACTTCGCGGCGTTCGCGCGGTCGTTCGGCGCCGCCGGTGAGCGGGTCCGCACACCCGAGGAGTTCGCGGCCGCGCTGGACCGGGTGGCCGGACGGGCCGCCGTGATCGAGGTCGAGGTCAGCTGACCACCGGGCGGGTGCGGGCGCGCTTCAGCTCGAAGAACCCGGGCGTGCCGGACACCAGCAGCACGCCGTCCCACAGCTTCCCCGCCGCCTCGCCGCGCGGGACCGGGGAGACGACCGGGCCGAAGAACGCGTTGACCTCGCCGTCCGGCATGGTCACGTGGATCGCCGGGGTGCCGAGGTCCTCGCCGACGGGCCCGAGCCCGGTGCGGTTGCCGTCGAGCAGCGCGTCGTCGAGGCCGGAGTCGTCGGCGGCGTCCGCCAGGTCCGCGGGCAGGCCCGCCTCGGCGAGCGCGGCGACGTACAGGTCGCGGCCGAGCGGTTGCCTGTCCAGGTGGATCCGGTTGCCGAGCGCGGTGTAGACCGCGCGCACCTCGTCCGGCCCGTACTTCAGCTCGACGGCCTTCGCGATGCGGGCAGGGCCCCACGCGGTGTCGAGCCACTCGCGGTACCAGGCCTCGACCTCGCGGCCCTCGTTGAGCACGGCGAGGGACAGCACGTGGAAGCGCACCTGCACGTCCCGCACCTGCTCGACCTCGAGGAGCCAGCGCGACGCGATCCACGCCCAGGGGCACTTCGGGTCGAACCACATGTCCACGTTCGTCATGCGGCCAACTCTAGGAATTGGATTGGTCCCGTCCAAGAGCCAATCGGGACCGGTACTGTTGGGCCAATCCCGCGATGACGACCACACCCCACACGATCCCGAGCGCGACGGCGAGGCCCGTGCCGTAGTCGCGGTCGTGCAGGCCGGGGTTGGTGGCACCGCCGAACGGCCGCCACAGCAGGGGCACCGCGAGCAGCGTCAGCACGCCGGTGAGCACGACCCCCACGGTGACGGGGGTGTGCCACGGCCGCGGCAGGACCTTCGCGAGCCCGAGCCCGGCGAGCCCGACCGCGGGGGCGACGAGTCCGTCGTGGACGATCGGCCCGCCGACCAACCAGGCAGCGCCCTGCACGGCGTTGACCGTGCGGGAGGCGGCGAACTCCCAGGCGAGGACGGCGCCGTAGCCGAGCAGGGCCAGGCCGGTCAGGGCGAGGAACCAGCGCATCAGAGCACCTCCAGGCGGTGGACCCACTTCGTTTGCAGGACCCCGGGGCGGCTCGGCGCGATGACGCGGGCCGGGAAGCCGTGGTCGAGCGCGAGGGTCTCGCCGTTCAGCCGGAGCGCGAGCAGCGTTTCCGGGTCACGCGTATGGGTTCCGGGGAGCGTGCTGGTGCGGTAGGCGCCCCGGCGTTCGAGCGAGGTCACGTGCACCTCGCTGCCCGCGGGCGCGCCGACCAGCTCGAGGAGAGCGGAGATGGGCACCCCGGTCCAGGTGGCGGACTGGCTCCACCCCTCGACGCACGCGATCGGCAACACCGCGGTGCGCTGCGGCAGACCGGTCAACTGCGCGAGCGACAACCGCGTGATCCCGGTCCGCGTGACGATCTCGAGCCGCCACCCCGGGTCGACGGTCACCCGCGCCGCCCCGGCCGTCCGGTTGACGGGCAGCCCCTGCGGCCCGCGATCCGACCGCCACGACAGGGGAGAAACGGGACGCAGCAAGGGAACGGTGGCCCCGGCGGTGGCGACGACGGCGACCCCGGAGGCGAGGAAACCCGTCCGCAGGAAGGCCCGCCGGGACGCGTCCACGGGAGTCGAGAGCCCACGCCGGACGACGGGCAACTTGACGGCGACGTGCACGAGAACGGACCCGATCGCGACCCAGGCGACGGCGTAGTGGGCGGCGGGGAAGTAGAAGCCCCAGGGGTAGTTCTGCGCGACGTTGAACAGCCCGGTGGCCAGCTCGAAGAAGGCGGCGCCGGAGAGCACGAGGATCGACAGCCGTTCGAGGGCGTGCGGCAGCGAGCGGACGACCGGGCGGCTGAACAGTTTCGGGTAGACGGACCAGAGCTTCGCGAGGAGCAGCGGAACGGCGGCGATCCCCGAGAGGACGTGCACGCCCTGCGTGACCCGGTACAGCCCGGCGGGCCGCGCGGGCCAGGCGAACCACGATGGCGGGTGCTGGATGAGATGACTGAGCAACCCGGTGACGAAGCAGAGCAGGAACGCGATCCCGAGCCAGAGCCCGAGACGGGCGGTGACCTTCTCGTGGTGGGCGGGGCTGCGGAACTTCGCCTCGTCGGGTTGCACTCGCTGGATGAACCGGCCGAGCCTGCTGTCGGGCGCGGGCATGAAGGAGGGCAGCCTCCGGCCCCCCGACATCCAGCGTACCGGCGACCACCGACAATTCCGCGCGGTCGCGGTGACTTGTCCACAGGCGTCGGGTGGAGCCGCGCCGCTTTCGGCGGTCTCACCGGACAGTGCCGTGCTGGTGGGTCCCGGAAGGTTGGCGGCGGCGCTCGTCCTGTTCGGACTGCCAGAGTTGGCGCGGGCGGGGGTGCCGCCTGACGACCCGCGGGTGCGCAGACGCGATCGCTTCGCACCGGATGGGGCCGGACTGCGGACAACTTCGTCTGAGCGTCCGGGGTTGTCGGTGGTCGAGGCTAGGCTGGTGTTCGGGGGGCCGGAGGCCGCGCCCGTCCCGGTCTCATCGCTCTCGACAGCGGTGCGGTGGACAACCTCGCCCGGTCGCCCATCGCTGTCGGTGCTCGCCGGTACGCTGGATTCCGGGGGGCCGGAGGCCGCCTTCCGCTCCTCCGGCGTCATGACTTCGTCAGCTCCGTGAACCACCGGCCGCCCGCTGCGCGCAGCCACCCGACGGCGAGCCCCGCGCGTTCGGCCGTTTCCGGCACCGCGTCCGCGCCCAGCCACGCCCAGTCGAACCACCTGGCGTCCTCCGCGTCGCTCGTGGACACCCGCACCTGCCCGCGCCGCAGACCCGTGCCCGGCGGGTCCACCTCCACCAGCGCGCTGCCGCCCGCGCACAGCAACTCCCGCACCCGCCCCAGCAACCGCTCCGGGTCGCCGCCGATGCCGATGTTGCCGTCCGCCAGCAGTGCGTGCCGCCACGTGCCCTCGCCCGGCTGCGGGTCGAACACGTCCCGCTGGATCGCCGGCGCGCCCGCCTCGATCGTCAGCCGCACCGCCACCGCCGACACGTCCGTGCCCAGCGCGGGCACCCCGCGCTCGCTCAACGCCGCCGTCAGCCTGCCCGGGCCGCAGCCGATGTCCAGCGTCGGGCCGTGACAACTGCTCAGCAACAACTCGTCGCCCGGATCCGGCGTCGCCCGCCAGCGCTCGGTCGGCAGGCTGATCCGCTCGCCCGTCGCCAGCTCCAGCCAGCACCGCTCGCCGAGCAGCCCCGGCTCGAAATGCGTGTCGATCATCAGACCGCCTCCCGGAACGCGTGCGCGAACCGCGACGCGGGCGCCTGCGCCGCCACCCCCGCCGCGTCCTCCACCGTGTCCACATCGGACAGCACGGGCAGGTGTTCGACGCGCAACCCCAGCTCCCGCAACGCGAACAACGTCAGCTCGCCCGTGTCCGGCCGCGACATCGGGACCCTGCGCAGCACGTGCGCGTCCGCCGGCCGCCGCAAGCCCAGGGCCCACCACCCGCCGTCCGCCGCCGGGCCGAGCACCGCGTCGAACTCCGCCAGCCGGGTCAGCGCACCCGTCAGCAACGCGGGACTCAGCTGGGGCGTGTCCATGCCGACCTGCAGCACGGGCGAGCCCGGGAAACGCTCCCCGACGTCGGCGTGCGCGTTCGCCAGGCGGTCGGCGAACGTCGCGCCGCGCTGTGGGATCACCACGCAGCCGGCGAGCGCCCGCCCGAGTTCCGCCGAGCGCTCCGCCGACCCGAGGTCGCCGGTCAGCGCGCACACCGGCACCGCGTCGGTGACCGCGCGCACGCAGTCCACCGTGTCCAGCAACGCCGCCGCGGCGAGCCGGGCCGCGTGCCGGGCGCCGACCGCGGGCGCCAGCCGCGTCTTCGCGAACCCCGCCACCGGCGCCTTCGCCACGACGAGCAGCACGGCGGTCATCGCAGCACCGCCGTCATGTCCCGCACCGCACGCATCGTGCCGCGCACCGAACCCGACACCTTCGACCGCGTGCCCGCCGCCCTCGGCCGGTACGTGACGTCGCGCTCCACCACCGTCCAGCCCGCGTCCGCCGCGCGCACCAGCAGCTCCAGCGGGTAGCCGAACGCGCGGTCGCGCACCCCGAGCGCCAGCAGGTCCGCGCGCCGGGCCGCCCGCGCCGGCGCGATGTCCGAGACCGGGAGGCCGCGGCGCCGCAAGATCGCCGCCAGCACGCGGTTGCCCATCCGCGCGTGCCACGGCCACACCCCTCGGGAGAGCGCCCTGCGACGACCCACCGCCAGCCGCGCGCCCGCCTCGACCTCGGCGACCAGCGGCACCAGTTCGCCCGGGTCGAGCGAGCCGTCCGCGTCGAGGAAGCACACGATCTCCGCGTCGGCGTGCGTGAGACCCGTGTGCACGGCGGCGCCGTAACCCTTGCGCGGCTCGTGCACGACGGTCGCGCCGTGCGCGGCGGCGACGTCGGGTGAGCCGTCCGTGGAACCGTTGTCCACCACGATCGCCCGGTAGCCCGGCGGCAGCGCCGCGAGCACCCCGGGCAGCGCGGCCGCCTCGTCGAGGCAGGGGAGCACCACGTCGACGGGTGCGTTCGAGGTCGTCATGCCCTCCGACGCTAGGTCCACCCGAGACGGTCGAGAACCCTTGCGGTGCTTACCGAAATGTGACGGCGGGGCAATCATTACGGGGTGCTGACGGATCGCCCGACGAGCGCGCGGAGAGCGCTCGACCGGCCTACGGTCCACCCGTGGTCCTCGCCCCTCCCGCGACGAAGAAGACCGTCCGCGGCGACCTCGTCGCCGGTGCGGCGGCGCTGTGTTTCGTGTTCCTCGCGACCGCCGTCGGCTTCCTCACCGGCGCCCGCAACTACGGCGCCGACCTGCACCCGAAGGCCGCGCCGCGGTTCGGCGAGTACCCGGTGCTGGCCGACCTGTACCCGCGCGTGGCGCCCGCATCGCTGTTCGCGGTGGTGGTCGCGGTCGCGGCCGTCGTGTGGGGGCCGGTGCTGGCCGAACGGCTGCGGTGGGGTGCGCTGCTCGCCGCCGGGTACGCGCTCTCCGTGGCCTGGATCTTCGCGTTGGCGCTGGTCGACGGCTGGCAGCGCGGGGTGGCGCACAAGCTCGCGTCCGGCGGCGAGTACCTCGGCGTCGTGGACAAGATCACCGACATCCCGGTGTTCCTGTCCACGTTCTCCTCCCGCATCCTCGACTTCCAGCCGGACTCGTGGCCGACGCACGTGTCCGGCCACCCACCCGGCGCGACGCTCGTGTTCGTGTGGCTCGACCGGATCGGGCTCTCCGGCGGCGGCGCGGCGGGCGTGGTGTGCGTGCTCGCGGGCGCTGCGGTGGCGGTCGCCGTGCCGGTCACCGCCGCCGCGCTCGGGCGGGTGGACCTGGCGCGGGCGGCGGTGCCGTTCGTCGCGCTCATGCCCGGCGCGATCTGGATGGGCGTGTCCGCCGACGCCATGTTCGCCGGGGTCACGTCGTGCGGGATCGCGCTTTTCGCACTCGGCGCGAGCCGCGGCGGGCGGCTGCTGTGCGTCGCGGGCGGCGTGGTCCTCGGGTTCGGGATCTTCCTGTCCTATGGGCTGCTGCTGATGGGGCCGATCGCGCTGGCCGTGGTGCTGGTGACGCGGAACTGGCGGGCGCTCGCCTACGCCGTGCCCGGTGCGCTGGCCGTGGTCGCGGTGTTCGCGCTCGCCGGGTTCTGGTGGCTCGACGGGTACCACCTGGTCGTCGAGCGCTACTACCAGGGCGTCGCGTCGCACCGGCCGTACTGGTACTGGGTGTGGGCGAACTTCGCGTGCCTTGTCCTCGCCGTCGGGCCCGCCGCGGTCGCCGGCCTGCGCCGCACGGACTTCCTCGCGTTCGGGAAACCGGTCCCCGCGCTGGTCCGCGGCGCCGCGCTCGCGGTGCTGACCGCGACCGTCACGGGGCTCTCGAAGGCGGAGGTCGAACGCATTTGGTTACCGTTCGCGGTGTGGTTGGTGCTGGCGGCCGTGCAGCTGCCGCCCGGGTCGCGGCGCTGGTGGCTCGCGGCGCAGGCGGGCGTGGCGCTGGTGGTCGACCACCTGTTGCTGACGACCTGGTGAGGTGGCGATGACCCAGTCGACCGTGCTCGTCGTGGACGACGACCTGACCGTGCGGGATGTCGTGCGCCGGTACCTGGAGCTGGCCGGGCACCGGGTCGCGCTCGCCGACAACGGCGAGGACGCGCTCGCGTGGATCGCCGCGCAAGAGCCCGACCTGGTGGTGCTCGACCTGATGCTGCCGGGCATCGACGGGCTCGAGGTGTGCCGCAGGCTGCGGCAGACGAGCGCGGTGCCGGTGGTGATGCTGACCGCGCTCGGCGAGGAGGAGAACCGGATCGCCGGGCTGCAGCTGGGCGCGGACGACTACGTGACGAAGCCGTTCAGCCCGCGTGAGCTGGCGCTGCGGGTGTCGTCGGTGCTGCGGCGGTCGGGCGGCTCGGCGCCGTCGACCGACGTCGTCGACGGTGACCTGCGGCTCGACGCCGGGGCCCGCCGCGCCACGCTCGCGGGTGCCGAGCTGCCGCTGACGACCCGCGAGTTCGACCTGCTTGCGTTCCTGATGACGCACCCCGGCGAGGCGTTCACGCGGGAGCAGCTGCTGGAGAAGGTGTGGGGCTGGGACTTCGGTGACCAGTCCACAGTGACCGTCCATGTGCGACGGTTGCGGGAGAAGATCGAGAAGACCCCCGCGAAGCCGGTGCGCATCGCGACGGTCTGGGGAGTGGGATATCGTTATGACCGCGCGTGAACAGCCACCGATGATCGACCCGGGCGAGCCGTTCGGGTCGATGGTCAACCACGCGCTGCACATCCTGCCGTTCGCGCTCGCGTTCGTGCTGCCGGTCGTGGCGGTGGGTGTGGCGTTGCTGTACTGGGTGCGGCGCAGGTCGCTGACCACGACGATGACCGTGCTGGTGCTCGTGCCGGTGGTCGCGACGCTGACCGGGGTGCTCGGCATCAGCGGGTTCATGTTCAACACGACCCTGGCGACGATGTCGCTGGTGTGCCTGCTGGTGCTGCTGGTGACGGTGCCGGTGGCGCTGCTGCTGGGACGGGCGATCGCGCGCCGCAGCGTGTGGGAGCGCGAGGCCAGGGAGCGGGAGCGCGCGGCGGAGGCGTCCCGGCGGGAGCTGGTGGCGTGGATCAGCCACGACCTGCGCACGCCACTCGCCGGCATCCGCGCCATGGCGGAGGCGCTGGCCGACGGGGTGGTGTCGTCGCCGCCGGAGGTCGCGGGGTACGCGAGCCGGATCAGCGGGGAGACCAGCAGGCTGTCGGGGATGGTCGACGACCTCTTCGAGCTGTCCAGGATCACCGCCGGTGCGCTGCAGCTGACGATGTCGCAGGTGGCGCTGCGCGAGGTGGTGTCGGACGTGCTCGCCGCGCAGGTGCCGGTGGCGCAGCGGAAGCGGGTGCGGGTGCTGGCGAACGCGGCGACGGCGCCGGTCGTGCTGGGGTCGGACCCGGAGCTGGCGCGGGTCGTGCGCAACCTGGTGTCGAACGCGATCCGGCACACCCCGCCGGACGGGACGGTCGCAGTGCAGGTCGACGTCGACGGCCGGGACGCGGTGCTGGCCGTCGACGACGGGTGCGGCGGGATCCCGGACGCCGAGTTGTCGCGGGTGTTCGAGGTGGCGTTCCGCGGGAGCGCGGCGCGGACCCCGTCCCGGACGGGGGAGGAGCAGGTCGGCGGCGGGCTGGGGCTGGCCATCGCGAAGGGTTTGGTGGAGGCGCACCGGGGGCGCATCGATGCGCGCAACCTGGGCCCCGGGTGCCGGTTCGAGGTGCGGTTGCCGTTGGCTTCTGTGTGAGGGTGGTGGCCTCCGGCCCCCTCGAACCACGTTACGGCATGGGACCGACGTTTTCGGGCGTGGCGGTCGTGGTTGTCCACAGGGTGGGTTGTGATTTCGGCTGTGGTGGGTCACGGGATTTGTTGCTGCTTGCGGTGGCCGTTGCCGTTGTTGCGGAGGGTGGTCGGCCTGCGGGCCTCGTCCGTGGCGGTGCCGGGTTGTGGCTCCGGGCACTGGGGTATGGCGCTGACGGCGGCATGGGCACTTCGGGCCTTGGCCTCCGGCCCCCACGAACCATGCTACGGCTTGGGACCGACAATTTCGGATGTGGCGGCCGTGGTTGTCCACAGGTTTCGCTTGTGGCGCAAGGGGGGTTGGCCTCCGGCCCCTCGGCCATGCCCCGGCATGGGCCGACATCTTCGGGGGTGGCGGGGGTGGTTGTCCGCAGGTTTCGCTTGCGACGCAACGTGGTTGGCCTTCGGCCCCTTCGAACCATGCTACGGCAGGGGGCCGACATCTTCGGGGGTGGCGGGGGTGGTTGTCCGCAGGTTTCGCTTGCGACGCAACGTGGTTGGCCTTCGGCCCCTTCGAACCATGCTACGGCAGGGGGCCGACAATTTCGGGCGTGGCGAGGGGTGGTTGTCCACAGGGTTCGCTTGCGGCGCAACGCGGTTGGCCTCCGACCCCTCGAACCACGCTACCGGATGGGGGTGACAGAAGGGGGCGTTCCCGCGGGTGGCTGTGGACAGGTGGTGGTGCTGTGGACAACTCGCCGGTTCGGCGTTGTCGCTTCGGGTGGTTGTCGGTGCGGTGGTCTACGCTGGTGATCGGGGGGCCGGCGGCCGCCCTACGGCAGGGTTGCCGGGGAGCGTAGTGCGGCTTGTGCGAATTCGGCTATTCCTTCTTCGAACGTTGTCTTCGCTGTGAAGCCCAGTTTTTCTCGCGCTGCCCTGGGGTCTGCCACCACGTGGCGCACGTCGCCTGGGCGGGTTCCGCCTACTACTTTCGGGGCTGGGCCCTTGCAAGCTTTCGCCAGCTCGGTCGCCAGTTCGCCTACTGTGTGTGGTGTTCCTGAACAGATGTTCACTGGTACGAGTGTGCCTGGAGGGGTTTCGGCTTCCGCTGCCAGCACGTTGGCCCTCGCCACATCCCGTACGTGGACGAAGTCCCTTCTTTGCTTGCCGTCCTCCAGGACAGTCGGGGCTTCGCCTCGTTCCAGTGCTGAGCGGAACAGGGACGCCACACCCGCGTACGGTGTGTCCCTCGGCATTCTTGGCCCATACACGTTGTGGTAGCGCAGCGCCCACACGCTGCCGCCGGTTTGGCGGGCCCACGCCGACGCCAGGAACTCCTGCGCGGCCTTCGTTGCGGCATAAGTGCTTCTCGGGTCGAACGGGGCTTCCTCCGGGACCAAGCCCGGGTTCAGCGACTCGCCGCAGTGCGGGCACGGTGGGTCGTAGCGTCCCTCGTCCACATCGGACTGTCGGCGTGGGGCGGGCTGGACCACACCGTGGGTCTGGCACTCGTAACGGCCTTCGCCGTAGATGACCATTGACGACGCGAGCACCAGCTTGTGTACGCCTGCCTCGTGCATCGCGGCCAGGAGGACCGCTGTGCCGTAGTCGTTGTGGAGCGCGTATTCCGGGGCGTCTGCCGGGGAGACGCCGTGGCCGACCACCGCCGCCTGGTGGCACACGACGTCTACTCCCGTCAGCAGGTCCTGCAACAGTGCCGGGTCTCGCACGTCGCCCACCACGCCCGGGTAGTCCGTGGCGCCGCCGTGTGCCTTGGGGAGCAGGTTGTCCACCAGCACCGGGTCATGGCCGTGCTCGGACAGTGCCTCCGCTATGTGGGACCCGATGAAGCCGGCGCCGCCGGTGACCAGCACTCGCATGGTGGCGACCGTAGGACGCGGTCGCGGCGTGGGGCGAGTTCACCGCGGGACACGTCACCGAACCGTCAGATTTGCGTGGTCGGGGAGCATGCCAGCGCCGCACCGCGGTCGTCTCGTCCGGGGCGTACCCGGCGGTGCAGGTGGTCGACCGCGTCGGACGTCGACCTCGCCTCGACGGGCGGTTCGGGTTCGGGTCGCGACACCTGCTCACCTGCCCGGCCGGGTTGCCGAGGGCGGAGCGGCAGGTCCGGCTACGGTGAGCGCATGGAACGGAGCGCGCAACGGCTCGGCAGAGCCCTCATCGTGATCGTGGACGACCGGGTGGCGCACGGGGAGCACGAGGACACCGTGGGGCCGCTGGTCACCGAGCTGTTGGAGGAGAACGGGTTCATCGTCGACGGGACCGTCGCGGTGGCCGGGGAGACCGTGGACATCCGCAACGCGCTGAACACCGCCGTGATCGGCGGCGTCGACGTGGTCATCACCGTCGGCGGGACGGGGGTGTCGCCGCGCGACGTCACCCCGGACGCCACGCAGGGTGTGCTGGACCGCCCGATCCCGGGCATCGCCGAGGCCATCCGGTCGTCCGGGCTCGCCGCGGGCGCGGTGGACGCGGGCATCTCGCGCGGGCTCGTCGGGATCTCCGGCAGCACCCTGGTGGTCAACCTGGCCGGGTCGCGGTCCGCGGTGCGCGACGGGATGGCGACGCTGTCCTCGCTCGTGCCCGCCGTGATCGACCAGCTGTCGGCGCTGGACTGATGCCCGATCGGCCGCGTCGGGAACCCAAGCCCGACCTCGACGAGATCTTCGGCGACGTACTCCCGTCGACGACCTCCGACGAGCGCGACCCGACGCCGCCGGAGGACCGCGACGACTGGTACGAGCGGGAGCGGCCGCCGCACCACGATCGGGACGACTGACCGCTGACATGCGAGAGAGGCCGGGAGGCGTGCTTCCCGGCCTCTCCCGTGTGCCGGCTCAGTACGGGCGCTGCGGGGGCGGGCCCTGCGGGGGCATGCCGCCCTGAGGAGGCATCCCGCCCTGGGGCGGCCACCCGCCCTGCGGCATGCCGCCCTGCGGGGGCATCTGCTGCTGCGGGCCGCCCATGGTGACGCGCTGCTGCTGGACGAGCAGGTCACGGATCTCGGTGAGCAGCTCGATGTCGGTGGGTTCGGTCGGACCCGGCTCCTCGCCGCGCCTGCGCCGCTCCTGGATCGTCTTCATCGGCAGGACGATCAGGAAGTAGACGACCGCCGCGACGATCAGGAAGTTGATGATCGCGGTGATGATCGCGGCGAAGTCGACCTTGGATTCCGGGTTGCCGTCGACGATGGTCCACGCGAGGCCGGTGACGTTGGCGCCGCCGATGGCCGCGATGAGCGGCTTGATGAAGTTGTTGGCGAGGGCGGTCACGATGGCGGTGAACGCCGTGCCGATGATCACCGCCACGGCCAGGTCCACGACGTTCCCGCGCATCAGGAAGTCCTTGAAACCCTTGAGCATCGGCGGGCTCCTTTCACTGTGGTCTGCCGACGCAGCGTAGTGAGCTACGGAGGGTGCCGTGCGCTGGGCGCGGACGCACGGTTGGGCTCACCCGATCGGGTTGCTGTTGCCGGGTCGGTACACCGCTTCGGGGGAGGTGGTGGTGCCTGAGGCGAGGTGGGCGTGGTTTCGGGTGTCGTCTTGGGGGTGCGGCGGGGAGGTAGCGGGGCGCGGGGTGGGTGGTTCGGGGAGCCGGGTGGTGCGGGGGGCTTGGCGGGTTGGGGCGGGGTGAGGTTCGGGGTGGGCGGCTCGATGGCGGCGGTGTCGGGCCGGTGGTGGTGTGGCCGCGGGGCGGGGAGTGGGTGGTTCGGGGAGTCGGATGGTGCGGGGGGCTTGGCGGGTTGGGGCGGGGTGAGGTTCGGGGTGGGCGGCCCGATGGCGGCGGTGTCCGGCCGGTGGTGGTGCGGTCGTGGGGCGCGGAGTGGGCAGTTCAGAGAGTCGTGGTGGTGGGGGCTGGCGGTTCGGGGTCAGAGTGGGAGGAGCGGGGGTCGGCGGTGCGGTGACGGTGGCGTCGGCTCGGTGGTGGTGCGGCCGCGGGTCGCGGGGTGGGTGGTTCGGGGAGTCGTGGTGGTGTGGGGCTGGGTGGTCCCGGGGTGCGTGTGGTCGGGGCGGGGTTGGGGTGGTCGGTCCGATGGTGGGGCCGTGGGTCGCGAGGTGAGTGGTTCGGGGAGTCGTGTGGTTTGCGGCCTCGGCGGCTGGGGACGGAATCGGTCGGAGCGGGGCGGTGGTGTCGTTGCGGTGGTGGCTCGGCCGTTGCGGGGTGGGTCGCGAGAGGGTGGTTCGGGGAGTCGGGTGGTGGTGCGGGGCTCGGCGGTTTGGGGTGGGGCGGTCGGAGCGAGGTTTCGGGAGCTGGGGCGGGCGGGCCGATGGCGGCGGTGTGGCTCGGTGGTGGCGCGGCTGCGGGATGGTTCGGGGGAGTCGTGGTGGTGTGGGGCTGATCGGTTCGGAGTGGCAGCGGTCGGGGCGAGGTTCGGGGCGGGCTGATGGCGGCGGTGTGGACTCGGTGGTGGCGCGGCCGCGGGTCGCGAGGTGAGTGAGTTCGGGAGTCGTGGTGGTGGCGTGGGGGTTGGCGGTTCTGGGGTGGGCTGGGGCGGCGGCGCTATGACGGCGGTGCCGGTGCGCTGGTCGCGCGGCCGTTATGAGCTGTTGGGGGATCAGGGATGGGTGGGGAGCTGGTTCGGGGCGCGGTGGCCGGAGGGTGAGGGGGCCGCGCTGGTGGGGACCATTCGGCGTGCTCGAGTGGGAGCCGCGCCGGGGTAGGGAGCCCGGGGGATGACGGTCGGGCGTTGGTGCCGTCGGGGTCAGCGGAGTGTCACCGCTACCGGCTGGCCCAGGGACGCGGCTGCCACTCTTGTTGCTTGCGCGCGTGGGAGGGCCAGTACGACCAGGCGGCCGTCCGAGGAGTTGTCTGCCGGACGGACGGTCAGCACCGCCGCGTTTTCGGCCAGGACTTCCGGTTCCGAGGTCTCCGCGACGGTCACCACGTCCACGCGTAAGCCTGGGGTCAGCAGGGCCGCCACCGCGGGGTCGGCCAGGCGGAACGGGACCGCCGCGGCTGAGCGGTCGCCTGCGGTCAGTGCGGTGTTCTCCGCGCCCACGAGGCGGGCCGATGTCAGCGGCTCGCCCGCTGTGGTGGCACCCGCGAGCACCCGGCCCGTGGCCTGGGACGGGGTGGTCAGGGCGGCGGCTGGGCGTAACGACGGGGCCAGGTTGGCCACCGTCACGTCGTCGGCGCGCAGTGTCGTGCCCGGGGGTAGGTCGCGGGTGGCCACCAGCATCGGGACCGTGCCCGTCCTGCTCGACTGCGGACGTAGTGCGAGCACGGCCGCGGCCAGTACCAGCAGCACGGCCACCACGCGGCGGATGGCCAGTCTGCGGGGCCAGCCGCGGAGGGGGAGTTTCATGGGGCCGACGGTACGGCGGGGGGACGACGCGGGTGGGTTGTTACTGGCGGGTTGTGGACAGGTCAGGCGGCTGTGGACAACTCGTCAGGCGACCTTGTCCGCGGAGGACGACGACGTGGTCGAGGCGGCCTTGTCCGAGGACGAGGACGAGGACGTCGACGACTTGTCCGAGGAGGACGAGGACGACGCCGCCGCGGTCGACGACTTGCTCTCCGAGCGGCTGTCGGTGCGGTAGAAACCGCTGCCCTTGAACACCACGCCCACCGAGCCGTACAGCTTGCGCAGCTTGCCCCCGCACTCGGGGCACTCGGTCAGCGACGGGTCGCTGAAGGACTGCACCGCGTCGAAGCGGTGGTCGCACGCCGTGCACGCGTACTGATAAGTGGGCACCGTTGGCTCCCTCTTCACCCAGGTTCGCTGGCACTCGTGACGATGGAGTGCTAACCACAATGATGCGCCAACGCGGGCCCCTAGCGCAAACGGCCTCAAGCGATTCACGCGAAGCGCAGGAGGCCGCGGTTCGGCGTGAGCACCGCCGTCATCCTGATGTCGTGCGGCTCAGTCGGCAGCGCCTCGAAAATCTCCTGGTCACGCACGACGGCCACCAGGTGGGTCCCGGTGGCCGTGTCCGCGAGCGAGCGGTCGTAGTGACCAGCGCCACGTCCGAGACGAACACCGTTCCGGTCCACCGCGAGCGCCGGGACGAGCACCAGGTCGGCGATCCGCAACGCGAACGACCCCAGCAGCTCGCCGATCGGCTCCCGCAACCCGTACGGGCCGGGGCGCAGCGAGTCCTTGCCCTGGTACCAGCCCCAGTCGAGCGGCCCGTTGCCGGTCACCACCGGCAGCAGGACCCGGGCGCCGAAGTCGGCCAGGTCCTCCAGCATCTGCGCGGACCCGGGTTCCGAACCGATCGGCACGTAGGCGCAGACGGTCTGCCCCGGGCGCACGATCCGCCCGCTGGTCAGGTGCGTCGACAGTGAGATGGCCTCGGAAAACCGCACGGCGGCCGGCACGCGTCTGCGTTCGGCGAGCAGCTCCTTGCGCCACCGCCACTTGGTGTGTGCGGCTGACTGACTTGGATCACTCCCAGGCCGGGCCACGACATGAGGTTAGAGTCGCTGTCCATGGCGCAATCCACCGCAGTCACTTCCGGCCACGGGACCGCAGGCATCAGAACCGCCATCGTGCCTGCCGCCGGCCTGGGCACCCGGTTCCTCCCGACCACCAAGTCCGTACCGAAAGAGCTGCTCCCGGTCGTGGACACGCCCGGCATCGAGCACGTCGCCACCGAGGCCGCCGAAGCGGGCTTCGAGCGGCTCGTCATCGTCACCTCGCCGGGCAAGGACGCCGTCGCACAGTATTTCCAGTCGCAACCGGAACTGGAGGAGGAGCTGCGCAGCCGCGGCAAGGAGAAGCTCGTCGCGAAGATCCAGCGCGCCCCCGGTCTGCTGAAGATGGTGGAGACCGCGATCCAGGAGAAGGCACTCGGCCTCGGCCACGCCATCGGCTGCGCCGAGGACAACCTCGACGACGACGAGCAGGCCGTCGCCGTCCTCCTGCCCGACGACCTCGTGCTGCCCCGCGGCGTGCTCGGCCGCATGCTCGACGCCCGCGCCAAGCACGGCGGCACCGTCCTGTGCGCCTTCGACATCCCCAAGGAGCAGATCTCCGCGTACGGGGTGTTCGACGTCGAGGACACCGACGACCCCGACGTCAAGAAGGTCAACGGCATGGTGGAGAAGCCGCCTGCCGAGGAGGCCCCGTCCACCTTCGCCGCCGCGGGCCGCTACCTGCTGGACCGGGCCGTGTTCGACGCCATCAAGCGCATCGAACCGGGCGCGGGCGGCGAGCTCCAGGTGACCGACGCGATCGCGCTGATGATCAGCGAAGGGCACCCCGTGCACGTCGTCGTGCACCGCGGCGGACGTCACGACCTGGGCAATCCTGGAGGTTTCCTGCGTGCCGCCGTGGACTTTGCGCTCTCGGACCCCGAGTATGGGCCTGATCTGCGCGAGTGGCTGCGCGGACGGATCGAGGAGTAGCCAACCACGGTGAGGTCACCGCGATGAGGTCAGTCGACGAGCAGCTCGGGCGGGCGCTCGCCGCCGCAGTGAGGCCCGCACCGGTGCGTGTGGCCATCTCCGAGGCGCAGGGACTGCTGTGCGCAGAGGAGGTCGTGGCCGAGCGGGCCTTACCGGGCTTCGACCAGGCGGCGGTGGACGGCTACGCGGTCCGCAGCGTCGACGTGCAGGCGGCCGGCACCGACCCGGTGCTGCTGCCGGTCGTCGGGGAGATCGCCGCCGGCTCCCGGCAGCCGCGCAGGCTGCAGCCGGGGCAGGCCGTGCGCGTCGACACCGGCGCGCCGCTGCCCACGCTCGCCGACGCGGTCGTGCCGCTGGGCTACACCGACGGCCACCACGCACGCGTGACCGTGAACCAGCCGGTGCCGTCGGCCGCGTTCGTCCGGCGCACCGGCGAGGACGTGCAGACCGGTGACGTCGCCGTGCGCAGGGGCTCGGCGATCGGGGCCGCCCAGGTCGGGCTGCTCGCCGCCGTCGGCAGGTCCAAGGTGCTCGTGTACCCGCGGCCGCGGGTGTCGGTGATCTCGCTCGGCGACGAGCTCGTCGACATCGACCGCACCCCCGGCCAGGGCCAGGTCTACGACGTCAACTCGTACTCGCTCGCCGCCGCCGCCCGCGACGCCGGCGCCGAGGTCAACCGGGTCGGCGTCGTCGCCACCGACTCGCGGCGGCTGCGGGAGACCATCGAGGGCCGCCTGTTGCTGAGCGAGATCGTGGTCATCGCGGGTGGTGTCGGTGGCGAGCTGGCGCAGGAGATCCGCGCCGCGCTGTCCGACCTCGGCGACATCGACATGACCCGCGTCGCCATGCACCCCGGCTCCGTGCAGGGGTTCGGGCGGCTCGGGCCGGACGCCGTGCCCACGTTCTTCCTGCCGAGCAACCCGATGAGCGCGCTCGTCGTGTTCGAGGTGATGGTGCGGCCGCTGATCCGCGCCGCGCAGGGCAAGCGCAACCCGCACCGCCGCCAGATCACCGCGCGGCTGCTGTCCCCGATCGTGTCGGTCAAGGGACGCCGCGGCTTCCTGCGCGCGCAGCTGCTCCGGGACGAGAGCAACGGCGAGTACCTCGCCCAGCCGCTCGGGCAGTCCGGGTCGCACCTGCTCGCCTCGCTCGCCGAGGCCAACTGCCTGATCCTCGTGGACGAGGAGACCACCGAGGTCGTCGTCGGCGAAGAGGTCCAGGTCAGTTTCCTGGCCCAGCGTGGCTGAGAAGTTGAGCCACCGACAGGGCCCCGTCGGCCGCCACCCCGGCTGGCCTGCCCGCCTCGGACCGCTCCGCGTCCGCGCGGGCGTGCTGGAGGTTCGCAAACCCAAGCTGTCCGACGCGTCCGCGTGGAGCCGGATCCGCCGCCGCGACCGGCGCCACCTCGAGGCGTGGGAGCCGACCGCGCCGGGCGACTGGGACGACAACAACGCCACCTTCGCCTGGCCCGGCCAGTGGTCGACGCTCCGCAGCCTCGCGCGGCGCGGCATGTCGTTGCCGTTCGTGATCACCGTCGACGGCGCGTTCGCCGGACAGGTCACTGTCGGTAACGTCGTCCGGGGGTCGCTGTGCTCGGCCTGGATCGGGTACTGGGTGGGCACCCACGCGGTGGGCGGCGGGGTCGCCACGGCCGCCGCCGCGCTCGTCGTCGACCACTGCTTCCGCGAGGGCGGGCTGCACCGGCTCGAGGCCACCGTGCGCCCGGAGAACACGCCCAGCGTCCGCGTCCTGACCAGGCTCGGGTTCCGCGAGGAGGGGCTGTTCCGCCGATATCTCGACGTCGCGGGCGCGTGGCGCGACCACCTCTGCTTCGCGATGACCACAGAGGACGTACCGAGTGGACTCGTGCCCCGGTTGATCGCCCAGGGGCGCGCTGAGCACGTGTGATCACCCGGACGCGCGTCGGCGCGCCTCCGACACGGATGTGACTGTTGTGACTAACGTGGCACGGGAGTCGTCGCACGTAGTCACACATGTCTGCGCGGGGGAGGTGCCGAGGCATGCCGAGCTCACTCGTCGTGGTCGCGCTCGTGGTCGCGTGGCTCGTCGTCCTCGTGCCGATGATCGTGCGCAAGCGTCAGGAGGTCGCCAAGACCGGCGACTCGGAGCTGGGTGCGCGCGTACTGCGCAGCGGGAACGGAGAGGCGGACACGGGGGCCGAGTTCGAGGGGGAACTCGACACATTCGACACGGAGGAGGCCGCCGTGCACGAAGACGACGCTGTCCGGGATGATTTCGAGGAAGAATTGGTGGCGAACATCACCGAAGCCTCGGAGGATGTACCGGATGACGACCCGGGCCAGGCCGACATGAGCTACTACGAGGACTACCCCGCGCGCCGCTACCGGCCGGGCAGAGGTGGCTTCGACCCCGAGGCCGCCGCCGTCATCGCACGCGCCAAGTACGCGTTCCGGCAGCGTGTCGTCCTCGCCATGATCATCGGGGCCGTGCTGACCGCCGTCGGCGCCGCCGTCTTCTACACCCCGCTCTGGTGGGCGCACGGCGCCATCGACCTCGTCCTCGTCACCTACCTCGGCTACCTCCGCAGGCAGGTCCGCATCGAGGACGAGATCCGCGAGCGCCGCCTCGCCCGCATGCAGCGGGTCCGGCGTGCCCAGGCCCTCGCGCGGCCGAGGTACGTCGAGGAACCGAGGACCGTCGAGGAGTACGTCGAAGAGGTCTACCAGGAAGAAGTCGAGCCCGAGACCCGCCGCGAGCGCGTGCTCGACGGGCCCTCCGCGCCCGTCCACCACCACGGGAACGCCGTGGTCGTCGACCTCGACGACGAGGACCCCGCCTTCGAGGACCTCGACGACCCGGGCAACTTGCCCTACCGCCGTGCAGTAGGCGAATAGGGGTCTGATACGCTCTCCGAGCACACAGACCAGGGGCTGTAGCGCAGTTGGTAGCGCGACTCGTTCGCATCGAGTAGGTCCGGGGTTCGATTCCCCGCAGCTCCACGCATCGGAGGCGAGTGCTCGCGTAGAGCGCTCGCCTTTTGCGTTTCGCCATTGTTTTGGGGGGCCGAGCCCCCCATGCCCCCCACGGTGCGTGGTGCTCTGACCCAGCGTGGGTGCCTTGGGTGGCCTCGGGGTGGTGTGTCGTTTGGCCTCGGGTGGTGGCCTCGCGTGGTGTGTCGATTGGCCTCGGGTGGTGGCCTCGGGTGGGGTGGTCGTTTCGCCCGGCTGCTTCTTTACCAGGGGCGGTCGCTGTTGTAGACCGAGTCGACGTAGTTGTCGTCGTCTTCTTCTTGGTGGGCTGCTCTTGGGGGCTTCGGCTGTGGGTTTGCCTGGGTGTCTTGCAGGGTTTCCAGGGATTGCCTTACTCGTGGGTCTTCTCTGAAGGTGTCCAGGGTTGTTTTCAGTGCTTCTTCTGCCTTGGTCTGGGCTTCCCTTTGTGTTGTCAGGATCAGGGTGGCCAGGGCTGTCGGGGACAGCTTCATGGCTGCTGGGGTCAGGTGTAGTGCCGTTTGGTGTTTTGCTGTTGCTTCCGCTCTCACGGTGCCGTCCGGGGACTCGGCGGTGTGGCGGGTCGCCAGGGAGGTCTGGATGTTCGCCAGGCTGGTGTGGATGGGGTCGGGCACCTGGTCAGGATAGGGGCGGGGCCTTCGGGTTTTGTCGTTTTCCCTCGGGTTCGGGGGCCGGTCTTGTAGCGTCGGGCGCGGTCTTGTCGGGTGACTCGCTGGGGCTGGAGGGGCTATGCCGGACGGGTTCGCGGTTGAGTCCGGGTTGTTGCGTCGTGCTGGTGGGTCCGTCGAGGAGTGCTGCTCCTTGATCGAGGCCGGGCGGAAGTCCGGGGCCGCTGCCACCGTTGGCAGCTCCATGGCCGGGTTTGCTGTTGCCGGGGCTTGTGAGGCCGCCGGGAAGGCATCGGTTTCCGCCTTCGCCGCGGTTGCCACGTCGTGGCGGGCCTGGGCTGACGCCGCTGAGCGTGGTGCCGCTGACTACTCGCGCAGCGATCTCGGCAGTGAAGGCCTTCTTCGGGCCGCCGGCGTGGATCTGGTGGTGTGACTGTGGCTATCGGCAAGACGCAGGCCCTTCAGGGTGATGTCGGGGCGCTTCGTGCCCAGGCCGACGAGTTCCGGGCCAACGGGACGCTGCTGCGGGATGGCAATCAGGCCGCTGTGCGCGTTCTCTCCGATCTGCTCGGGTCGTGGTTCGGTGTCGCCGCGGACGCCGCCACGTTGTCGATGGGGCGGGCTGAGCAGCAGGTGCGCAAGCTCTCCGACGCGCACGTGGACGCCGCCGACGCTGCTTCCGCCGGGGCGGACGCCATCGAGGGGTACCAGACCGTTGCCCGTGCCGCGATCCTGCAGGCCGAGGCCGAGGGGTTCACCGTCGCCGAGGACGGGGGTGTCCGTGCTCCTTCGGCGCTGCTCTACGTTGCCGGGGACGCCGACCCCGGGCAGGTGGTGACGGCGCAGCACGCCCTCGACGAGAAGGCGCGTCAGTACGAGACCACCATCAAGCAGAACCTCGCAGGCATGGCGGCCGAGGACGCCACCGCCGCCGCGGCGATCGCCGGTGCCTTCGACAGCCTGTCCGACGAGGACATGAACCCCGAGGGCCCGCCCACCGACCACAACACCGAGGACCGGTCCGGCGACCCGCTCTACCCCAACGGGGACCCGTGCCTCGCCGACATCGACCAGGGGGACTTCGGCGACTGCTGGTTGCTGGCCGCCCTCGGGTCGACGGCGATGACCGACCCGCAGAAGATCAAGGACCTCATCACCGACAACGGTGACGGCACCTACACCGTGCACTTCCAGGACGGGGACGTCACGGTCAGCGACGACGCCCTGCTGGACCAGGGCAACGACCAGGCCAAGTGGGTGGCGATCGTGGAGACCGCGTACGCCGAGCACGAGGGCGGGTCCTACGACGAGATCGAGGGCGGCGACGCCAACGACGCCTACGAGGACCTCTTCGGCGCGAACACCGGCAGCTTCGACCCCGACTCCACCAACGACCTGTTCTTCGGCGACAACAAGTCCCCCGGCGACTCCTACGACGAGATGCGGGCGGCCCTCGACGACGGGCGGCCGGTCACCGCCAGCGTGCGCGACCGGATCGGCATCGACGGCGGGCACGCGCTGATCGTCACCAACGTGTACGAACGCGACGGTGTGCAGTACGTCGAGCTGATGAACCCGTGGGCCTCCAACAGCGACGCGATCATCAACGGCGTCCAGGCGGCGGGCGGCGAGGCCTACCCGGACGGGAGGATCGTCATGAACATGGACGACTTCTCCGAGGAGTTCTACAAGGTTCGCTACGTCGAGGACTGGGATCAGTGAAGCGAGCGGGGGCCGTGCTCGCGATCGTGTCGGCGATGGCGGCCGGTGCCTGCTCGGCAGACCAGAAGGAGCAACCGATGCGGACCGACACCACGCCCGCGCAGCGGCAGGCAGGCGGCGGCGACCAGGCCACCGACCCGGCCGA
This sequence comes from Actinophytocola sp. KF-1, assembly GCF_054661535.1. Lineage (NCBI taxonomy): Bacteria > Bacillati > Actinomycetota > Actinomycetes > Pseudonocardiales > Pseudonocardiaceae > Actinophytocola > Actinophytocola sp. KF-1. The sequence continues at coordinate 41,807 of NZ_BAAFVK010000015.1, forward strand.
GCCGATCACGCAGCTGGTCGCGGACGCCGACCTGATCGTCACCGGCACGGTCGTCGAGGTCGCACCGGCCGTCGACGCCACGGACACCCACGCGTTCGGCCCGCAGACCGCGACCGTCGAGGTCCAGACCGTGCTGAAGGGCGACGCCGCGCCGGGGAAGCTCGCGATCGCCAAGCCCGAGTCGTCCTACTTCCTCGCCGACACCGCGTCCGCCGATCGCAGGGCTCGCTCCGGCGGCATCTTCGTCCTGCGTGCCACCGGTGGCACGCCCGCGCTGTTGGGCCACGTCGGCGTCCACGACCACGAGTTCGCGCCGCAGTGGTTCGCCCGCGCGCTCGCCGGCCTGCCCGCCAAGCTCCCGCCGCCCACCGCCGACCAGCTCGCGGAGTGGGTGACCAGGGCGGACGTGATCGTGTTCGCCGCCGCGACCGGCGACGCGGACGACGTCGAGACCCGCACACCGCGGGGTGACTGGGCCGGGACCGGAACGCTGGAGCCGATCGAGGTGCTCAAGGGCGAACTGGCGGGCCCGGTCGCCGTGGCCCGCGGGCCGCAGCCCGCGCAACCCGGTGGCACGTGGGCCTTCCCGGTGGGGAAGGAACGGACCGGGGTGTTCTTCCTCGACACGTCGAGCCACACAGTCATCAACACGGCCGCGCCGTGGGACGTGACCGCCACCCAGGTCCGGCAGCTGCTACGGCACTGACGTCATGAAGGCGGCCACCAGCGCCGCCACCCGGCGGGTCAGCAGTTCCGGGTCGTCGGTGTGGTGCGCCAGGTGGCCGTCCAGCCACAGGCTGGCCAGGCCGTGCACCAGGCTCCACAGGGCGAGGGCCAGCACCTCCTCGTCCACCGGCTTCAGCACGCCGGCCGCCACGCATGCCGCCACCGTCTCGGTCAGCACCGCGAACGCCTCGTCGCCCGCCTCCTCGCCCTTCGGGCTCTTGTGCGACTGCGTCAGCTCCGGGCGGAACATCAGCTGGAAGTGGCCAGGGTTGTCGTGCGCGAAGTGGACGTAGGTCTCGATCATCGCGGGCAGCGCCTCGGCCGGGGCAGGCGTCGCGGCCTGGGTCTCCCGCAGTGCGGTGGCCAGGTTCCGGAAGCCCTCGTCGGCGAGCGCGGTCAGCAGCGCGGCCCGGTCCGGGAAGTGGTGGTAGGGGGCGCCAGGGCTCACACCCGCCGCCCTGGCCACCCGGCGGAGGCTCACCGCGCCGATGCCCTCGGTCCTGATGAGGTCCAGCGTCGCCTGCAGCAGGGCATCCCTCAGCGCGCCGTGGTGGTAGTTCGTCCTTGGCACGTGATCAGCCTAGGTTGCCCTCGCCCCCGCCCTGATATATACAGTGCTTAGATTCATATGAGCGGTGTATAGATTGGGTGGTCGGCATGGGTGGACGGGTGTTGGTGACCGGCGCTTCCGGGTTCATCGCGCGGCATGTGGCCGCCGAGCTGCGGGCGCACGGGTACGCGGTGCGGGGGACCGCGCGGCGGGACGTCGACGGCGTGGACGAGCTGGTCCGCGCGGATCTCGCGGCGGACGCCGGGTGGGCCGAGGCCGTCGACGGGTGCGACTTCGTGCTGCACGTTGCCTCGCCGTTCCCGGTCGGGCGACCGTCGTCGGACGACGAGCTGGTCCGGCCCGCCGTGGACGGGACCCTGCGGGTGCTGCGGGCCGCGGCCGACGCGGGTGTGCGGCGGGTCGTGGTGACGTCGTCGATCGCCGCGATCGTCAGCGGGCACCGGGACGCGGTGGTGCGGGCGGAGGCGGACTGGTCCGATCTGGACCGCAGCCCGGCCTACGCGAAGAGCAAGACGCTGGCCGAACGGGCCGCGTGGGACTTCGCGCGGGAGTCCGGGCTGGAGCTTGTCGCCGTGAACCCGGGGATGGTGCTCGGGCCGCTGCTGTCGCCCGAGGTGAACACCTCCGTGGACGTGATCCGGCGGTTGCTGGTCCGGGACGTGCCGGGGTCGCCGAAGATGGGGTTCTCGCTGGTGGATGTGCGGGACGTGGCGGTCGCGCACCGGCTCGCCATGGAGTCACCGGTCGCGGCGGGCAACCGGTACGTGCTGGCCGGCGACTTCATGTGGATGCGCGAGATCGCCGCCGTGCTCGCCGAGGAGTTCGGCCCGCGCGGGTACCGGGTGCCCACCGGGACCATGCCGACCTGGCTGTTGCGGGCCGTCGCGCTGTTCGACCCGTCGGTCCGGCAGGCGCTGGACTTCGTCGGCCGCACGGAACTGGTGACCGCGGACAAGGCCCGGAGCGAGCTCGGCTGGAGCATGCGGCCGGCGCGGGACACGATCGTCGACACCGCCGACAGCCTCGTCGAGATGGGGCTCGCCCCGAACCCGTCGACGAAGGTGACCGTCTAGTCGAGGCAGAACTCGTTGCCCTCCGGGTCCTTCATGATGATGTGACCGCCGCTCAGCGGGGGCGCGGGCTCGTGCCGTTCATGGCGGGTGGCGCCGCGGGCGACCAGGCGGTCGGCCTCCTTCTCCAGCGCCGCCATGCGTTCGTCGCCCTGGAGGCCGGGGGCCGCGCGCACGTCCAGGTGCACGCGGTTCTTGGCGGTCTTCCCTTCCGGCACCTTCTGGAAGAAGAGGCGCGGGCCCGCACCCGTCGGGTCGATCACGGCGGAGGCGTCGTTGCGGCGTTCCTCCGGGATGCCCATGGCCGCCAGGGCCTCGTCCCACGTGGCGAAGCCCTGGGGCGGGGCCTGGAGTTCGTAGCCCAGCGCGTCGGCCCAGAAGGCCGACAGTGCCGCCGGGTCGGCGCAGTCGAAGGTGATCTGTACGTCGAGTGGCATGTCAGGTCGTCTTCCGCGTGTGGAGGTAGAGGTCGCGCAGCAGGCACACCTCGGACAGGTGGTGGATCATCTCCCGGTTGATGTGCAGGACCAACGCGGCCAGCGGGTACTCGGCGTACGGTCCTTCCGCCTCGCCGCACAGCCGGGACAGGCCGTCCTCGCCCAGCGACGCCACGCCCGCCAGCCACGTCTCGTACTCCTCGTCCAGCTGTGCGAGGGCCTCGTCGGCGGTCGCGGCGTAGGGGTACGTGCCGTAGTCGGTCGGCGCGCGGCCGAAGTGGGACGCGCTGCGGACCGCCAGCACGCCGACGATCACGTGGCCGAGGCGCCAGGCGATCGTGGTGAACGGCGGCGGGACCGGCTGCGGGATCGCGAAGTCGCGCGTCATCTCGCCGGAGCCTGCCTGCACCTGCGCTGTGCTCGTGCCCCGGGGGCGGACGGTCCAGCTGTTCGGCGCCGGCTCCCAGAAGTACTCGTCGTCGGTCAGACCGTCCAGGCGGGGACGCAGCTGGTGCGTCCAGTGCCAGGAGAGTTGCTCGCGCAGCAGTGGGTTCCAGTCCATGCGGGGGACTCTGCCACCGATCGCGGACAGGAGCCTTCCGTGATCCGTGCGACGATGGCGAGCGTGACCGTCGAGGGAACCACCGAGCGGGTGCTGCGGCTGCTGTCGCTCCTGCAGCGGCGGCCGTCGTGGACCGCCGCGGAACTGGCCGCCGAGCTGGGTGTCACCGACCGGTCCGTGCGGCGGGACGTGGAGCGGTTGCGGGCGCTGGGGTATCCCGTGCACGCCACGGCCGGGGTCGGCGGCGGCTACCAGCTCGGGGCAGGGACCCGGTTGCCGCCGCTCCTGCTCGACGACGAGGAGGCCATCGCCACCGCGGTGTCCCTGCGGATGGCGTCCGGCGGGACGGTCGCCGGGGCGGGGGAGGCGGCGCTGCGGGCGCTCGCGAAGCTCGACCAGGTGATGCCGCCGCGGTTGCGTGCCGAGGTGCGGGCGGTGCACGGCGCCACCGAGACGCTCGTCGGGCCCGGTGTCGAGATCGACGCGGAGCTGCTCGTGACGCTGGCGCGGGCGTGCCGCGACGCGGTGCGGGTGCGGTTCACCTACGCCGCGCGCGACGGCGCCCCCGGCGAGCGGACCGTCGAACCGGTGCGCATGGTCGCCACCGGACGGCGCTGGTACCTGATGGCCTGGGACGTCGACCGCGCCGACTGGCGGACGTTCCGGCTCGACCGCATGCGCGAGGTGGCCGCCACCACCTGGCGTTTCCAGCCGAGGGAGCATCCCGACCCGGTCGCGTACGTGCAGCGTGCCGTGACGGAGGCGCCTTATCGACATGTCGCCCGGGTCCGCCTGCGTGTCCCGGTCGAGCGGCTCCGGGAGCTGGTGCCACCGCAGGTCGGGCGGATCGAGGAGGACGGCGACGGGTGGTGCGTGCTCGTCGCGGGCGGGGTGGAGCTGGACTGGATCGCCGTGCACGTGGCCCGGCTCGGGTTCGAGGCGCAGGTGCTGGACCCGCCCGAGCTGCGCGAGGTCGCCGCCCGGCTCGCCGGGAGGATGGCCGAGCTCAGCCGATGAGGTCGGCGGCGTCCATGGCGACGCCCGCGAACTCCACCGGCAGCGCCACGACCACCTGGTCGCACTCGGTCCGGCCGCGCTCCCTGATGGCGAGGCCGATCAGCGCGAGCGTGCCGGCGAGGTGCCGGGTGCGGCGGTCGGCGAGCGGTTCCGGGTCGACCAGCGGCGCGGTGGCTGCAGGTCCGCGCATCCGGGAAGTTCGGGTTGACTTCATGTCGACTTGAGGTCGGAGCATGCGGGGCATGTCCACCTTGCTCTCCTTGCTCGACGCCTTCGACGAGCTGCCGCAGGCCACCGAACTCCGCGCCCGTTCCTACCGCGACCTGGGCGAGGCCGTCGTCGACGTCGGCTGCGGCGGTGGGCGCGCCGTCGCGGAGCTGACCCGGCTCGGCGCGCACGCGATCGGGGTCGACCGGGACCCGGAGATGGTCGCGGCCGCCGCGGCGCGCTGGCCGGACGGCGAGTTCCGCCTCGGCGACGTCACCGCGCTGCCGCTCGCCGACGCGTCGGTCACCGGCTACCGCGCGGACAAGGTCTTCCACGTCGTCGAGGACCCGGTCGCGGCGCTCGCCGAGGCCCGGCGCGTGCTGCGGCCCGGCGGGCGGGCCGTGCTCACCGGCCAGGACTGGGACGCGATCGTCGTCGACTCCGCCGACCCGGACCGCACCCGCGCGCTCGTCCACGCCCGCGCCGACACCATGCCGAACCCGCGTGCCGCTCGCCAGTACCGCAACCTGTTGCTGGACAACGGGTTCACGGACGTCACCCTGGAGGCGCACATGGCGGTGTTCACCGACGCCATCGCGCTGCCCATGCTGGCGGGCATGGACGACGCCCGGTGGCGCGCGGAACAGGCCGACCGGGCCGCCCGCGACCGGCTGCTGGTCGCGGTGCCGGTGTTCCTAGCCGCCGGGACTCGCGGGGATTGAGCGCGGGTCGAGGCGCGTTGCCCCCGCGGATCCCGGTTCCCACCATGGGATGCGGGCGGTGCACCCCCGCAGAGCCGCTGGCCGGCAGCGGCGCTCACGACAGCCACGCCGCCGGCCAGTTCCCAGTTCTTTCCAAACGATGACGAGACACGCGACTCGCTGCGGGCGCCGGTGTTCCGGTGGTCCGATCTCCGCCATGGAAACCACAAGGCGCACAGCCATCGTCCTCGCGTTCCTCGCCGCGGCGGCCGTCGCGAGCCCCGTCGCGCAGGCCGCCGAGGCGGACACGCACACGATCAAGGTCGTCACCTACAACGTGGGCGACGCGGGCGGCCTCAGGGCCGACCTCGTCCAGCTCATCAACGCCGAGCGGCCCGCCGTCCTCGGCTTGCAGGAGGTCGCCGACCGCGAGACCGCCGTGCGGGAGGCCGCCGCGGCGACCGGGTACGTCGCGATCTACGAGACCGACGGCAAGGCGGTCAAGCACAACGCCGTCCTCGTGCGCGGCGACATGACCATCACCGGCCACGGGGCCCGCGAGATCTCGCCCGAGAGCAGGGTGAACCCCGCGACGCCGGGCACCGGACCCGAGACGCCCGACAGCTGCGGCTGCCTCGTGCCCCCGAAGTACGTCAACTGGGTGCGCGTGCGCGGCGGCGGCTTCGAATGGGTGGTCGGCGTCGTGCACCTCACCCCGTCCGCGCAGCGGTACGACCTCAACCGCGAACTGCACAACCGGCAGGTCCGCAACACCGCGGAGTGGTTCGCCTCGCGCGCGGCCGAGCCGATCGTGATGGGTGACTTCAACGCGCAGCCGGGGTCGGGCCTGATGGACGCGCTCCGGCAGGTCGCGCGGCCGTTCAGCGCCCCGAGCCACGGGGACGCGTCCATCGACCACGTGTGGGCCAAGAGGGACGCGGCCGGCTCGGCGGTCGACGCCCTGTCCGGCTACGGCAGCGACCACCGGCCGGTGCGCGTCCGGGTGACGGTGACCCGGTGAGCGGCGGGTTCCGCGCTCTCGTCGTCGCCGTCGCGTGCGGCGCGGGCCTGCTGGCCGCCGTACCGGGTGCCACGGCGGACACCGGGCCGCGTGACGAGTCACTGGACTTCCGGTTCCCGGCCGCCGACCCGATGCGGGTGCCCGGCACGAACACCTACGTCGCGTACGGCGCCAGCATCCCCGGCAAGAAGCTGCCGTACACGGAGTTCGAGTTCGCGGACGGGACCTTCCAGCGCCGTGCCGCCATCGACGGCGACGCCTGGAGCGACGTCCGGTTCCCCGACGGCTACTGGGCCAGACCGGGCTCCACGCTGTGGACGCCCGCCGTGTACCCGCACCGCGAGGACGACCGGATCGTCTACTACGCGTTCTACAGCGCGGCGGTGCCCGGGCCGGAGCCGGTCGGCCAGGCCAAGCACTGCATCGGCTACGCCACCTCGTTGCGCCACACGGGCGGGTTCGTCGCCAACGCGGATCCGCTGTTCTGCCCCGAGCGCGGGTGGGCGATCGACGGTGACGTCAGCAGGCGGCCGGACGGCGCATGGCTGACCCTGCGGAACGGCGCGTGGACCCAGAACCGCGTCACCGCGCTGGGGGCCGCGAAGCTCGAGTTCGACCGGCCCCGCCACGTGCGGCGGCTGGCGGAGAGCGACGTGAAGAAGCTCATCGACAACGCCGACCTCGAGTGGACCCACCACAACAGCCCGCCGGACGACGTGCTCACGATCGAGAACCCGAACGCCGTCCGCATCGGCGGCGAGTGGTACCTCTTCTACTCCGGCAACAACTGGTACGCCAACCGGTACGCCACGGGCGTCGCCCACTGCGGCGCCGCCCTGCTCGACAACCAGTGCACGCCGATGTACGAGCAGCGGGCGTACTTCTCCTACCAACCCGACCCGGACGGTGAGGCGCGGTTCCGGCCGGGCCTGCCGGACCGGTACCGCAAGAAGAACCTGCCGGGCAACAAGCGGGGTCCCGGGGCGTTCAACGCGTTCCAGGCCCCCGACGGCTCCTGGTGGGCCGCGTGGAACTACATCACCGACGCGAGCCCGCTCGACGACCCGGACCGGCGGAGCCGGATCGGGCGGCTGACCGTGACGGGCAGCGGACCCACCGCCGAGTTCAGCGTGACCTGGTAGGCGGGCGGGTGCGGGCACGGCGTCGTGCCCGCACCCGTGCCCGTGACGGACGACGCCTTGCGCGGGCCACCGGCCATCGGCGAAGCTCCGGAGTGGCCATGCGCACGCTGATCATCGACAACTACGACTCGTTCACGTACAACCTGGCACACCAGGTCGGCGCGGTGACGGGCGTGGCGCCGACGGTCGTGCGCAACGACGAGCCGGTCGACCTGGACGCGTTCACCCACGTGATCCTGTCGCCGGGGCCCGGCCGCCCGGAGCGGCCCGCCGACTTCGGTGTCTGCGCGGAGGTCATCCGCACCACGCACCTGCCGCTGCTCGGGGTGTGCCTCGGGCACCAGGGCATCTGCCACGTGCACGGCGGTGCGGTGGGGCCCGCGCCGCGCGTCCGGCACGGCGAGACGTCGGAGATCCACCACGACGGCACCGGGTTGTTCGCCGGGCTGCCGTCGCCGTTCACGGCGGTCCGGTACCACTCGCTGGCCGTCACGCGGCTGCCCGACGTACTCGAACCGGTCGCCACCAGCGACGACGGGGTGCTGATGGCGGTGGCGCACCGGACCCGGCCGCAGTGGGGCGTCCAGTTCCACCCGGAGTCGATCCGCACGGCGCACGGGCACCGGCTCGTCGCGAACTTCCTCGACCAGCCGCGGCGCCGGCCGTCCGTCACGGTGCGCACGCGGCATGCCGCGTGCGCGGTCCGGCACCGGCGCGTGCGGACGGCCGCGAGCGCGGAGACCGTCTTCGACACCCTCTACGCGCGGGCCGACCACGCGTTCTGGCTCGACAGCGCCGACGAGGGCGCGGCGGGCGGCCGGTTCTCGATCCTCGGCGACGCGAGCGGGCCCCGCGCGAAGGTCGTCACGGCCGACGTCACGGCGGGCACGGTCACGGTGCGCCGCGCGGACCGGCCGGACGAGGTGGTCCGGAGCGGGTTCCTCGACTGGCTGGCGGCCGACCTGGCGCGGCAGCCGGTCGCCCCGCCGGACGTGCCGTTCGACTTCGCGCTCGGGTGGGTGGGCTACCTCGGGTACGAGCTGAAGGCCGAATGCGGGGCCGGAGCGGCACACCGCTCACCCCACCCGGACGCGGCCATGATCTTCGCCGACCGCGCGATCGTGTTCGACCACGCGGCGGCCGAGGTCCACCTGCTGTCGCTGACCGAGGACGACTGGCTCGACGAGACCGAGCGACTGCTGGCCGAACTCGAAGATCAACACGACACCCAGGACGGTACCGAAACCCCCACCCAGTCCCGGGGGCGTCCCGCCGTGCCAGTCTACCAGTGTCCCCCGACCGGGGGTGGGTTGTCGATCTTGCCTGTGGACAACTCGGTGGGCTGTGGACAAGTCGCCGAACTGGGGCCGCTGCGGGCCCGTCACGGGCGCGCGCGCTACCTCGAGCTGATCGCCGCCTGCCAGGACGAGATCGTCGCCGGGGAGACCTACGAGGTCTGCCTCACCAACCAGCTCGTCGCCGACGGCAAGCTCGACCCGTGGCCCGCCTACCGCCGCCTCCGCCGCGCCAACCCCGAGCCGTTCAGCGCGTTCCTGCGGTTCGGTGAGCTGAGCGTGCTGTCCGTGTCACCCGAACGGTTCCTGCGCGTGACCCCGGACGGTGTCGCCGTGTCCGAGCCGATCAAGGGCACCCGCCCGCGCGGCGCCACGCGGGCCGAGGACGACGACCTGCGCCACGGCCTGGCCACCGCCGCGAAGGACCGCGCAGAGAACCTGATGATCGTCGACCTCGTGCGCAACGACCTCGGCAGCGTCGCCGCCCTCGACGGGGTGTCCGTCGACCGGTTGTTCGCCGTCGAGACGCATCCGACCGTGCACCAGCTGGTCAGCACCGTCCGGGCCACGCTCGCGCCGGACCGCACGGCCGTCGACGTCGTGCGCGCGGCGTTCCCCGGCGGGTCCATGACCGGTGCGCCGAAGCTGCGCACCATGGCGATCATCGACCGGCTCGAGGGCGGCCCCCGCGGCGTCTACTCCGGCGCGCTCGGCTGGTTCTCGCTGTCCGGCGCCGCCGACCTCGGCATGGTCATCCGCACGCTCGTCGCCTCCGCCGACCAGGTGTCCTACGGTGTCGGCGGCGCGATCATCGCCCTGTCCACTCCGGACGACGAGGTCGCGGAGACCGTCGTGAAGGCCGCGCCGCTGCTGCGCCTGATCGACCAGGAATTCCCAGGGGAAGGGGAACGATGACGATCCTCGACGGACTCGACCACCCGATCGTGCAAGCGCCCATGGCGGGCGGCGGGTCGACACCGGAGCTGGTCGCGGCCGTGTCGAACGCGGGCGGGCTCGGGTTCCTCGCCGCCGGCTACCTCACCGCCGACGCGGTGCGTGCCCAGATCACCCGGACGCGGGAACTGACCGACCAGCCGTTCGGGCTCAACGTGTTCGTCCCCGAACGCACCACAGTGGACGACGGCGCCGTGGCCGCCTATGCGGCCGAACTGGCCGGCGAGGCCGACCGGTACGGCGTCGCGCTCGGCGACCCGGCGGGTGGCGACGACGACTGGGACGCCAAGCTGGCGCTCCTCGCGGAGGCGCACGTGCCGGTCGTCAGCTTCACGTTCGGCTGCCCGGCCGCCGACGTCATCGCCCAGGTGAAGCGGCACGGCTCCGAGGTGTTCGTGACCGTCACGTCCGCCGACGAGGCCCGCGAGGCCGTCGCCGCGGGCGCCGACGGGCTGGTCGTGCAGGGCCAGGAGGCGGGCGCCCACCGCGGCAGCTTCACCAACGCGGGCATCGACCACACCGGGCTGATCCCGTTGCTGCGCAAGGTGGCCGCCGTGGCGGACGTGCCGCTGGTGGCGACGGGCGGGCTCGCGACCGGCGCCGACGTGGCGGCCGTGCTCGTCGCGGGCGCGAGCGCCGCACAGCTGGGCACGATGTTCCTGCCCTGCCCGGAGAGCGGGGCGAACCCGCTCCACCTCGCGGCGCTCGCGGCGGGCGACACCCCCACCGCCGTCACCCGCGCGTTCACCGGCCGGCCCGCGCGGGGGCTGGTGAACCGCTTCCTGTCCGAGCACTCGGCAACGGCGCCCGCCGCGTACCCGCACGTCCACCAGCTGACCAGGGACCTGCGGAAAGCGGGTGACCCACAGGCCATGTCGCTGTGGGCAGGGCAGTCGTACGAGTTCGCCCGGCCGGTGCCGGCCGCGGACCTGGTGCGGGAACTGGCAGGCGGAGCACGCTCGGCGCTGGCCGTCGCCGCACGGCGCTGGGCTTAGCCAGGTAGGCGCGCAGCACGGCCGCGCCGATCCTCGGCAGGTCACCCGTACCGCGGTACGCCAGGTACAGCGGCTCGCGGCGGGGCTGGAACTTCGCCTTGAACGCGTGCAGCGAGCCGAACCCGTACAGGGGCTCCATCAGCTTGCCCATGCCGTCGAGCAGCCGCTGCACCACGGACACCTCGTGGTCGCCGGTGCGGACCAGCGGCGCGCCCGACAGCGACACCAGCCGGGCGCCCTCCGCCTGGAACGTCATGCACGCCTCGGCGATGAGGAACTCGATCACGGGCCGGAAGCCGTCGGCCTTGCGGCGCATCATGTCGAGCGTCCAGCCCCCGGGCTTGCCGTTCTCGTCGAGGACCGGCAGCCAGGACGTGACGCCGTGGACCGTGCCCTCGGCGTCCACGGCGATGCCGACGCGGACGCGGGGGTCCATGGCCTCGGTGACGCCGCCGAGCGTGAACCCCAGCTCAGGGGTGCGCTTGCCGCGCAGCCAGCCCGCCGACACCGCGCGGACCTGGCGGACGATCGCCGGGCTCTCGTCGGCGAGGGTGACCATGCGGAAGGAGATCCCGTCCTTGGCGGCCCGGTTGCGGGCGGTGCGGACGTCCTGCCACTTCTTGCCGCGGAACTCGAGGCCGGGCAGGTCCACAATGGTGTCCTCGGCGACCTGGACGCGCTTGGCGCCGACCGCGTCGGCGGTCGCGGCGGTCACGGAGAACCACGCGGGCACGAGGCCTTCGCGGTCGCAGTACGCGGCGAACTCCCTCGGCGCGGCGTGCCGGAACGACGGTGAGCCGACCGGGTCGCCGATAACGATCGCGACACCGTTGTGTCGCCGGAAGGCAACGTAACCGTCCACTCCGTACAGGTACTCGGTGCCCGGCCAGGTCGTCATCCACGACAGGGTGCCGCCGCCGTGGGTCTCCAGGAGCTCGACGGCCCGGTCGGAGCCGGTGACCCTGGCGGTGCGGCGCACGAACAGCGGGCCCAGCGGCATGGCGACCGCGACGGCGACCAGGTGCACGACGTCCGCGAGGTGCCCGACGACGAACAGTGACCCGACGACGTAGACGACAAGGCCCGTTCGAGTCCACATTCGCCACCTCGGGGTGAGAGTGGCGGTCGCGACCGCGGCCGCGGCCATGGCCCCGCCGGACGGGCCGACGTCGAGCGCCGACATCAGCGCGCTGCCGGTCACGTCGACCAGCGCGATTGCCCCGACAACCCCGGTGACGTGCCCGAACGCCCAGATCAACGCCGCTTTCGCGGTGCCGAGCCGGTGCTCGGTGAACCCCACGAAGGCGGCGAAACTCGCCAGTACCGCCACATAGCAGAGCGGTGTGATGGCGAACGGCGCGCCGGTGAAGATCGACCACCACCGGCCGTCCTGGAAGGCGGGCACACCGTACGCAATGTGATCACCCCATGGGCGGTCAGCTACCTCGGTGACAAATGTGCCGAGGACGACGCCAAGGGTAAGCATGACGACGAGTCCGCCCACGGTGAGGGGATAGCGGCGCAACAGGTGGGCTGGCATCGGGTCCTCCTTGTTCGGCACACGAACAAGCCTCGCCCGGACCACGCGAGGAGACACTGGCGCCACCACCCGAGTTGGGGGTAGGGCTAACCCCCGTCTACCGTGAGCACGGGTCTCGTCGACCGACCACTCTGGACACTTGGAAAGACACGCGAATGAGCCGTTACATCCGGGCCACCGTGGCCCTCGCCTCGGCAGTGGCCGGGGCCGTCCTGTTCGCCGCGCCTGCCTTCGCCCAGCCGGCCGACGACCCGGTGCCGGGGGACGACCGGGCAACCGCCCACTCGGGGAACGCCCGCCCCCAGGACTGCTCCAAGCTCTACCCGGGCAGCCACGACGTGACCGCCGACCTGACGGCCACGGACGACGGTCCGGACGACAACGTCCAGGACGGCACGTACGTCGACATCACCGCGGTCGCGGACGACGTCGAGGTCGTCGGTGTGATCGTCAAGGGTGGCCCCGCGTACAACCGGTACGACGTGGCCGACCTCGGCGACCTGCCGTGGCTCGACCTGCACTCGCCGCTGAACCCCAACGGCAAGCCCGCCGGGATCAGCCACTGGTTCGCCTGCGGCGTCGACAAGGACACGACGACCACGACGACGACCACCACCACGGGCACCGAGACCACCACCACGACCACGACGGGCGGCTCGTCGTCCGAGACCACGACCACGACGGGCTCGGGCTCGGAGTCGAGCGGCGCCTCGGTCACCACGACCTCCGCCGACGTCTCGCCCGCCGCCGAGGACGAGGACCTCGCCTCGACCGGTGTCAACGCGGGCTGGATGGTCGCGCTCGCCGCGGGCCTGCTGCTCGCCGGTGGCGCGGTGCTGACGCTCCTGCGGATCCGCGCTCGCGGCTGACCCCTTCCCGGCCACACGGGACGCCCCTGACCTGGGGCGTCCCGTTTTTGTCGGTGGGGCATGTCATCGTGTTGGCATGACAGAACTTCCGACGTGGCTGCGGCAGGGGGTCGACGCGATCGCCGCCTGGCAGGACTCGTTCGCGCCCTACGAGGCGCACCCGAGCGGGCACGTCGACCCGGACGCGTTCAAGGCAGGCTTCGAGGAGCTGGTCGACCGGCTGGGCGCCGCCAACTACCCGTACTTCCACCCGGACTACGCCGGGCAGATGCTCAAGCCGCCGCACCCGGTGGCGGTCGCGGGTTACCTGACGGCCATGCTGGTCAACCCCAACAACCACGCCGACGACGGCGGCGCGGCCACGTCCAGGATGGAGCGTGAGGTCGTCGCCGAGCTGGCGGGGATGTTCGGGCTACCCCAGCACCTCGGCCACCTCACGGGCGGCGGGACGGTCGCGAACCTGGAGGCGCTGTTCGTCGCGCGCGAGTCCCACCCCGGGCGCGGGGTGGCCTACAGCGCGGACGCGCACTACACGCACTCCCGCATGTGCCACCTGCTCGGCATCGAGGGGCACGCGGTGCCCGTCGACGCGGCGGGGCGGATGTCCATGACCGCGCTCGCGGAGCTGCTGGAGACCGGTGCGGTGGGCACGGTCGTCCTGACCGCGGGCACCACCGGCCTCGGCGCGGTCGACCCCATCGACGAGGCGCTGGCGCTGCGGGACCGCTACGGCGTCCGGTTGCACGTGGACGCCGCGTACGGCGGGTTCTACACGCTGCTGCCGGACCTGGCGGACGCGGCGGCGTTCCGCGCCATCGCCCGGTGCGACTCGGTGGTCATCGACCCGCACAAGCACGGGCTGCAGCCGTACGGGTGCGGTGCCGTGCTGTTCGCCGACCCGTCGGTGGCGCGGTACTACCACCACGACTCGCCGTACACCTACTTCACCGAGTCCGACCTGCACCTCGGCGAGATCAGCCTGGAGTGCTCGCGGCCGGGTGCCGCGGCCGCCGCGCTGTGGCTGACGTTGCGGGTGCTCGGCACGCAAGGGCTGCGGCGGGTCCTCGCGGCGAACCGGCGCGCGGCCGAGCACTGGTCGTCGCTGCTGGCGGAGTCGGAGGCGCTGACGCTGTACCAGGAGCCCGCGCTGGACATCGTCACGTACTTCCCGGCGCGGGACACGCTGTCCGGAGTGGACGCGGCCACCGCACACGTGCTGACCCAGGGCATGAACGCCGCGCGGGACCCGGTGTTCCTGAGCGTGCTGCGGATGCCGGCCGACGCGTTCGCGGCGCGCGGGCACGCCGTCACGGCGGACGCCGACGGGGCGCGGGTGCTGCGCAGCGTGCTGATGAAACCCGAGTCCGAGCAGCGGGTGCCGCGATTACACGAGCTGGTCACGGGGCTGGCGGCAGGGGCGCCGGGTGCTCGCTGACGTCCTGCCGTACCTGTCCTGCCCGCACTGCTCTGCGGCGCTGGACCTGGCCGGCGGCTCGGTGCGCTGCGCGTCGGGGCACGCGTTCGACGTGGCACGGCAGGGGTACGTGACCCTGTTGCCCGGCAAGGCGTCCGTGACGGGCGACAGCGCGGAGATGGTGGCGGCGCGGGACGAGTTCCTGTCCGCCGGGCACTACGCGCCGATCGTCGACGCGGTGGTGGCCGCCTGCGCGGGGGAGGGCTGCGTGCTCGACCTGGGCGCGGGCACCGGCCACTACCTCGCCGCGGTGCTCGACGCGTCGCCCGGCCGGGTGGGGATCGCGCTGGAGATCGCGAAGCCGGCGCTGCGGCGGGCGGCCCGCGCACACGCGCGCCTCGGGGCGGTGGGCGCGGACACGTGGCGGCGGCTGCCGGTGCGGGACGGTGTGGTGCCGGTGGCGCTCAACGTGTTCGCGCCGCGCAACGCGGCCGAGATCGCGCGGGTGCTGACGCGGGACGGGCGGCTCGTGGTGGTGGCGCCGACGTCCGCGCACCTCGGTGAGCTGGTGTCCGCACTGGATCTGCTGACCGTGGCCGAGGACAAGGCGTCCCGGGTGACGGCGTCGCTGCCCGGCTTCACGGTGTCCGGTTCGGACACCGTGGAGTTCGCGATGTCGCTGGGACACGAGGAGGTGCTGGCGCTGGTCGGCATGGGCCCCAGCGCGTGGCACGTGGACACCGGCGCGCTGCGCGCGAAGGTGGCGGCACTGCCGTCGCCGGTGCGGGTGACCGCGTCGGTGACGGTGACGACGTACGTGAAAGGGGAGTGATGGTCCGGTACGCGATCGTCGGGGCGGGACAACGCGGAGCCGGGTACGCGGCGTGGGCAGGCAGGCACGCCGACCGCGCGCAGGTGGTCGCGGTGGCCGAGCCGCGCGCGGGCAGGCGGGAGCGGCTGGCCCGCGAGCACGGGGCGGCGCACGTGTTCGAGTCGTGGCAGGACCTGGCCGCGGCGCCGCGGCTGGCGGACGCGGCCATCGTGTCCACACAGGACGCTGAGCACGTCGAGCCCGCGATCGCGCTGGCGCGCAAGGGATACCACCTGCTGGTGGAGAAGCCGCTCGCGCCGACGGCGGAGGAGTGCGTCCGGCTGGTCGACGCGGTCACCGAGGCGGGCGTGCTGTTCGCGGTGTGCCACGTGATGCGGTACCGCCCGTACACGCGGCTGGTGAAACAGCTCGTCGACGACGGCCGGATCGGCGAGGTGGTCAGCGTGCAGCACCTGGAACCGGTGGGGCACTGGCACTACGCGCACTCGTACGTGCGCGGCAACTGGCGCCGCACGGACCTGGCGTCGTTCATGCTGCTGGCCAAGTCGGGCCACGACATCGACTGGCTGCGCCACATCGTCGGCAGGCCGGTCGAGCGGGTGTCGAGCTTCGGCTCGCTGCGCCACTTCACCGCAGGCCAGGCGCCGGCGGGCGCGGCGGCCCGCTGCCTGGACTGCGCGGTGGAGCCGACGTGCCCGTACTCGGCGAAACGCCTGTACCTGGGCATGGTCCGCGCGGGCCGCACCGGGTGGCCGGTGAGCGTGCTGACCGACGAGGTGAGCGAGGAGTCGGTGACGCGGGCGCTGCGGGAGGGCCCGTACGGCCGGTGCGTGTACCAGTCGGACAACGACGTGGTGGACCACCAGGTGGTGGCGATGGAGTTCGCGGGCGGCACGACGGCGACGTTCACGATGACCGCGTTCACCCCGCACGTCGACCGCCGCACCCAGATCTTCGGCACGCGCGGCTTCCTGGACGGCGACGGCACCGAGGTCCGATTACACGACTTCCTCACCGGCTCGACCGAGGTGCTGACGGCCGCGGGCACCGGCCTGGACACGGAGTCGGGCCACTCGGGCGGCGACGCGGGCCTCATGGACGCGTTCACCACAGCGGTGGACACCGGCGACGGCAGCCACATCCTGTCCGGCGCCGAGGAGTCGCTGGAGTCGCACCTGGCGGTCTTCGCGGCGGAACGCGCCCGGCTGGCAGGCACGGTGGAGCGGGTCCAGCCGGGCCGGGTCTGACCGGCCGGGGCTCGGCCGGGCCCGCGTCGCTGCGCTGATCTCGTGAACCGGCGTGGCTGCGCCAGCTGACTGGGTCGGTGGCTGACGCACCGGGCTCGACCGGCGTGGTTGGGCTGGGCCGGTGTGGTCGGGCTGGGGCTGGGCTCGACCGGCGTGGTTGGGCTGGATCGGCGTGGTCGGACTGGACCGGCGTGGTCGAGCCGGGGCGGGGGGCCGGGCTGGGCTGGTGTGGTTGGGGTGGGCTGGCGTGGTCGGGCTGGGGTCGGGCTGGGCTGGTGTGGGTGGGCTGGATCGGTGTGGTCGGGCTGGGCTGGCGTGCTTGGGCTGGACTGGCGTGTCGGGCTGGGGCCGGGCTGGCGGGCGGGGCCGGTGTGGTCGGGCTGGGCTGGCGGGCTGGTGTCGGGCTGGGGCCGGGGGTCGGGGTGGGCTGGCGTGGTCGGGGTGGGCTGGTGTGGTCGGGCTGAGGTCGGGCTGGGCTGGCGTGCTTGGGCTGGACCGGCGTGGTCGAGCCGGGGCCGGGCTGGCTGGTGTGGTTGGGCTGGATCGGTGTGGTCGGGCTGGGGCCGGGCTCGACCGGCGTGGTTGGGCTGGACCGGCGTGGTCGAGCCCGGGCCGGGCTGGGCTGGTGTGGTTGGGCTGAGGTCGGGCTGGGCTGGCGTGCTTGGGCTGGACCGGCGTGTCGGGCTGGGGCCGGGCTCGACCGGCGTGGTTGGGCTGGACCGGCGTGGTCGAGCCGGGGCCGGGCTGGGCCGGTGTGGATGGGCGTGGTCGGGCCGGGGCTGGGCTGGCGGGCGGGGCCGGTGTGGTCGGGCTGGGCTGGCGTGGTCGGGCAAGGGCTGGGCCGGTGTGGTTGGGCTGGTGCCGGGCCGGGGCTGGTGTGGTTGGGCTGGGGTCGGTCGGGGCAGTTTGGTCAGACCGCGGCACGCGCTGGATGTGGGTGGCTGTTCTGGCCTGGCTGACTTCGTGGTGGCTGGGCGGTTGGTGGGTTGGGCTGATTCGGGTGGTGTGGTCAGGCTGGTGGGTGTGGCTGGCTTGCTGGTCGCTGGGCCGTTCCGGCTGGGGTGCCGGGCTGTTTGGCGGCGGCGGTTGGCCAGGCGCTGCAGGCCTGGTGGGCAGTGGTCAGCCGAACAGGCGGGAGCGGTGGCCGGGCCCTGCCGCCCGGGCAGGGTGGCCGGGCAGGGTGGCCGGGCAGTGGAGGCCGTTCGGCGTAGGGAACCTTCCGCTCACTTCGCCGGTCGAAGCGGTCGCCACTGCGACCACCCGAGAGGACCCGCCATGCAGGTGCGCTACAACCCCGCTCTTCCCATCACGTTCCTCGTGCTTGGGGCGGGCAACACCGCGCTCGGCCTGCTCCTGCTGCGGACCGGCGGTGCGGTGGGGATCTCGCTGTTCCTCGGGCCGCTGTTCACGGTGATCGGGCTGTTGCAGCTCACCCGCACGTACTTCGAGTTCGACCCGGCCACCAGGACCATCGCCCTCAAGGCACTTCTCGGCCCGGTGGTGCGGCGGTTCGGCGGCGCCGTGGGCGGCACGCTGCACGTCGACGGCAACCGTGTCCTGTGCACCCGCGCGGACGGCACCGTCAAGAAGGTGCCGGTGAGCCGGCTCCTGGCCCGGGGGGACCAGTGGCGTGCGGTCATCGGCCGGATGGCGTGACCGCACGCCCCCTACCTCACCAGTCGATCTTCGGGGACCGGTAGAAGTCGATCCCCATGGCCTCCCAGCGCGGGGCTTCCGCGGCGAGCCGGCTCCGCATGGCCTCCCAGTCGTGTGTCGACCACGGTGACCAGGCCAGTTCGGCGAGCACGGGCAGCCTCGGGAACGCCATGAACTCGATGTGGTCGCTGTTCTCGAGCGTCTCCGACCACAGCGGCGCCTCGACACCCAGCACGGCCGACTCCGGCACGCCCCGCAGGAACGTGCCCGGGTTCCAGTCGTACGCGTCGTCGACCTCGGTGTAGCCCGCCCACGACAGGCCGAGCGGGGTGTTCTCGTCGTACTTCATGTCCATGTACGCCTTGCTGGCTGGCGACATCAGGACCTTGTGACCGCGGGCCGCGGCGTCGGCGACCAGGTCGTTCGTGTCGGTGGTGCCCCAGTACTGGGCGACGGCCGAGGTCGGCGGGGTGGCCTTCATGTACTCGTGCCAGCCGAACAGCCGCTTGCCGGTCGCCTCGACCATCGGGAACACGCGGTCGAAGAACTTGATGAAGTCCGGGTCGGTCGTCGAGTGCGCCTCGTCGCCGCCGAGGTGCAGGTACGGGCCGGGGGTCAGCTCCGCCAGCTCGGTGATCACGTCCTGCACGAACCGGTACGTGATCTCCTTGTCGATGCAGAACGAGCTGAAACCGACCTCGATGCCGGTGTACAGCGGCGGGGCGACGCCGTCGCAGTTGAGCTCCGCATAGGACGCCAGCGCCGCGTTCGTGTGCCCCGGCATGTCGATCTCCGGGACGATCGTGATGTTGCGGGCCGCCGCGTACGCCACGAGGTCGCGGTACTGCGCCTTCGTGTAGTACCCGCCGGGTCCGCCGCCGACCTCCGTCGAACCGCCGTACGTCGCCAGGCGCGGCCAGCTCTCGATCTCGATCCGCCAGCCCTGGTCGTCCGCGAGGTGCAGGTGCAGGTGGTTGATCTTGTACAGCGCGATCTGGTCGATGTAGGTCTTCACCTGGTCCGGGGTGAAGAAGTGCCGGGCCACGTCGAGCATCGCGCCGCGGTAGGCGAACCGCGGGTAGTCGACCACCTTGCCGCCCGGCACCACCCACGGGCCGCGCTGCTTCGTGCGGGACTCCACCGCGGCGGGGAGCAGCTGGCGCAGGGTCTGCACACCCGTGAAGAGCCCCGCCGGCGTCCGCGCCTTCAGCGACACACCACGCCGGTTCACCGACAGTTCGTAACCCTCGGTTCCCAGCCGGGCCGGGACGTACCCCAGCGACAGATCGATGCCACCGCCGTGGCGACGGTCCGTCACCACCGGCAGCCGGTACCCGGTCGACGGCCGCAGCACGCCGGCCAGGAAGTTCCCCACGCCCTTCGCGGCGCGGTCGACGGTGATCACGGTGCCGGGGGTGATGGTGAAACCGCCGTGGCGGTCAGGTGTGACCGACACGGGGGCCGGTATCACCTGGGTCATGCGGGACTCCTCCGGTGTGGTGGCCCCGGCGGGGACGCCGAGGCCGAGCAGGGCCATGCCGCCGATGGCCAGGACGGAAACGGCACGGGACGCGAGCGACCTGGACACGAGAACCTCCCGAATGGTCCGTACCTCCAGGTCTAACTGGTCCAGACCACCAGGTCAACCCTTGAGCGCCCCCGCGGTCGCGCCGGACACCAGCTTGCGCTGCACGATGAGGAAGAACACCAGCGCGGGCAGCGCGTACATGACGGACGCCGCCATGATGCCGCCCCAGTCGGTACCGAACACCGTCTTGAACGTCGACAGCCACACCGGCAGCGTCTGCTTGTCCTTGTCGCGCATGAACACCAGCGCGTACAGGAACTCGTTCCACGCCGTGATGAACGCGAACACCGACGTCGCCACGATGCCCGGGCCGAGCAGGGGCAGCACGACCCGGCGGAACGCGCCGAACCGGCCGCAGCCGTCGACCATCGCGGCCTCCTCCAGCTCGTACGGGATGCCCTGCACGAACCCGCGCAGCGTCCACACCGTGAACGGCAGCGTGATCGCGAAGTACACGAGCAGCAGCGACGGCAGCTGGTTGAGCAGCCCGGCGTCCTGCATGAGCAGGAACATCGGGATGAACAGGGCCTCCATCGGCGCCATCTGCGCGATCAGCACCAGCAGCAGGAACCCCTTGCGCCCCCGGAACCGCAGCCGCGCCAGCGGGAACGCCGCCAGCACGCCGGCCACGAGCGAGCACAGCACGGCCCCGACCGTGACGATCAGGCTGTTCGTCAGGTGCGTGAGGAAGCCGGGCTTGGCCCACGCGCTGACGAAGTTGTCGAACGTGACCGAGAGCGGGATCAGGTCGTAGTCCGGCGTCAGCATGTCGGTCGACGGCTTGAACGCGCTGGTCAGGAGCCAGTACGTGGGGAAGGCGAAGAAGATCGCGACGACCACGCCCGCCGTGTTCAGCGCGATCCGCTTGCCCCTGGTCGTCTTCACGAGACGTCACCCTCCCGAGTGCGCAGCAGCAGCTGCAGGTAGCGCGCGGTGAGCACGACGA
The DNA here is from genome assembly GCF_054661535.1 of Actinophytocola sp. KF-1. Lineage (NCBI taxonomy): Bacteria > Bacillati > Actinomycetota > Actinomycetes > Pseudonocardiales > Pseudonocardiaceae > Actinophytocola > Actinophytocola sp. KF-1. The sequence goes on from NZ_BAAFVK010000015.1 coordinate 62,597, forward strand.
GCACGAGGATCATCAGCACCGCGATCGCCGACGCGACGCCGAAGTGCCGTCCCGCGATGCCCCGCAGGTACAGCAGGACCGGCAGCGTGGTGCTCTCGCCGTCCGGACCGCCCTGGCGGATCGCCCACACCTGCGCGAACACCTTGAAGTCCCAGATCACCGACAGGAACGTGGCGAGCGTGACCATGGGCCGGATCGTCGGCCAGGACACGGTCGAGAACGTCTGCCACGAGGTCGCGCCGTCCATGGCGGCCGCCTCGTACAGCTCCCTGGGCGCCTGCAGCAGGCCCGCGTAGATCGTGAAGCAGACGAACGGGACCGCCTGCCAGACGATCAGGATCCCGATGACGGTGAGCGTGCTCGCGCCGGACGAGAACCACGAGAAGCCCTGGAAGGAGTCGAAGCCCAGCTTGACCAGGGTCTTGTTGAGGATCCCGTACTGCTGGTCGAAGATCCACTGGAACACGGTGGTGGTCGCGAGGATCGGCGTCGCCCACGCCAGCACCAGCGTGACCTGCACGAACACCCGGACCGGCCCGGACAGGTGCCGCATGAGCAGCGCGATCAGCAGCCCTGCCACGACCGTGCCCGCCACGACCGCCGCCGTGAACACGACCGTCCGCACGGTGATCGTCCAGAACTCCGGGTCGGACAGCACGTCCGAGTAGTTGCCGAACCCGACCCAGACCAGTTCGCCGCGCACCAGCTCACCGAGGTCGAGCTTGCGGAAGCTGATGCCGATGACCTGGATGGCGGGCCAGGCGAGCAGCACCAGCATCACGATCACGGCCGGTGCCAGCAGCAGGTAGGGGATCGTCTTCTCACCGAGACCGGCGCGCCCGCGCCCCGACGCGCGCGCCGGTGCCGGCGGGGAGGTCCCCGCCGGCACCGTGGTGTGGATGGTCGCCGTCATCAGCCGGTGAAGGCGGCGTCCAGCGCGGTGTCCGCGTCCTTGGTCGCGGTGTCGATGTCCTTCGCGCCGGTGAGGTAGGCGGTGAGCATGTCCTTCAGCGGGTTCTGGCCCGCCTCGATGGTCGCCCACGTCGGGGTCGCGGGGACCGCCCTGCCGTTCTTCGACGCGGCCGCCATCGCCTTGCTGACCGGGTTCGCGTCCAGCGGGGACAGGTCGGTCGAGGCGCCCGGCACCATGCCGGCCTCGGCGAACTGCTTCTGGTACTTGTCGGACAGCATCAGGCGCAGGTAATCCTTCGCGAGGTCCGGGTTCTTGCTGTTGACCGGGATCGCGAGGTTCGAGCCGCCCTGGAACACGGGCGCGGTCTCACCGGCGTTCTTCGACGGGATCGGGAACGCCGAGGAGTTCTTCTCGATGTCGGGGTTGTCCTTCGCGGCCGTGCCCAGCTCCCACGGCAGCGCGATCATCATCGCGACCTTGCCCTGGCCGTAGATGCCCGCCTGCTCGGGGTTCTGCTCGTCGTTGTCCTTCGGCGCGGTCGTGCCCGACTTCTCGACCAGCTCCTTGTAGAACTCGAGACCGGCCTTGGCTTCCGGCGTGTTCATGGTCGCCTTGAACTTGGTGCCGTCGGCCTTGGCGATGTCGCCGCCCTCGTCGTAGATGAAGGACAGCAGCGTGTACCAGTTCTGGCCGGGCAGGTAGAGCGCCTGGAACTGCTTGTCACTGCCGAACTTGGCGCGCAGCTTGGCGATCGCGTCCAGCCACTCCTGCCGGGACGTCGGCGGGGCCGTGATCCCGGCCTGCTGGAACATGTCGGTGCGGTAGATGACCGACCGGTTCGCGGCGTAGAACGGCGTGGAGTACTGCTTGCCGTCCCACTCGCCGGAGGACTTCAGCGACTGCAGCCACGCGTCACCGTTCATGCTGTCGACGTCGGCCGTGAGGTCGGTCAGCACCCCGTCCGCCGCGAACGACGGCGCCTGGGTGTTGCCGAGCTCGATGACGTCCGGCGGGTCCTGGCTGGCCAGGGCCGTGGTGAGCTTGTCCTGGATGCCGTTCCACTCCTGGACCTCGTACTTGACGGTGACACCGTCGTGGGCGGCCTCGAACTCCTTGTTGAGGGCGTCCGTGAGGGTCTCGGGGGCCGAACCGTTCATCAGCCAGACGGTGAGCGTGCGCGGGCCGCCGCTGCTCTCCTCGCCGCCGCTGCCACCGGAACCGGCACACCCGGCCGTGGCTAACGCGATGGCCGCGGCACCGGCCATCACCTTCGTCAAGCGCTTCACGATCTCGTCCTTCCGTGCGCTGGCCGCGCGATCAACCCAGTGGTTCAGACCTACTGGTATAGACCTAGTGGTTTAGACCAATGGGAGAACTCTGGGCCTGTCGGCCCGCCGTGTCAAGACAATCCGGAAAGACGTTGCCCGTCTGTTTTTGTTGAGAGGCAACGAGATGTGCAATTGGTGCGGGAACCGCTCACCGACATCGTTGTCACCACGGGGGTTGCGGCGGTCAGCGCCGCAGCCGTAGCGGGTTGGCGAAGAACTCGTCCTCGTCCACCGGTTGGCGGGGCGCTTCTTCCGGTTGCGGTGCCGGGAGGTGCGCGGGGAAGACGCCGATCTCGACGAGCTTCGCCACGCTGGGCGGCGGGGTGTTCCGCAGTGCCTCGAAGGCCGCGGCCGTCTCGCGGTCCGCGCCGCCGTGGGCCAGGCCCTCCACCACCTGCCGCCACGTCAGCTGTCCGCGGTCGATGCGGTCCAGGACCGGTTGCCACTCGTCGGTGCGGGCGTGGCCGACGACGAACGCCCTTACGCGCTCGACGTCCTCGTCGGTCACCGCCACCGGCTTGCGGTCCAGCGACGCGACCTGTTCGCGGACGCGGCCCGCGACGCGCAGCGCGTACTCGACGCGGCCGTCGAGCTCGCGCTCCGCCTGTGTCATCTCCGGCGTGTACATGGTGATCTCCTAACCGGCGTGCGCGCCGATGTCGTCCAGTTCGGTCAGGGCGTCGTCGGCGTCGGCGACGCTGTCGGTCAGTTCCTTCCTCGTCTCGGCCAGGTCCGCGCGGTGTTCGCGGATGGCCTCGGCGGTCGCCGCGGCCTCGGTGAGGCTGCCGACGTCCGGGATCCGCCTGACCGTCGCGACGAGCTCCTCGACCGTCGTGAAGTAGCCGGACATGGTCGAGACGATGTCCTCGATCGCGGTGAACAGGTCGAACACGGCCTGCGCGGTGTCGACGATCTGCTTGATGTCGTCGTAGAGGTCGTCGATGTCGATGCCGAACGCCCAGCCGATGTACTTGGCCGCCGACTGGATCGCGGTCCACGCCCAGCCGACGATCGGCAGCGCCTTGGTCGCGATCTTGCGGGCGGCTTCGATGATCAGCTTGATGCAGTCGATCGCGAGCTGGGCGATCTTCTTCGAGACCTCCGCGATCTTGGCGAACCCCGCCGCGACGAACTCGCCCATGCGCTGCCCGGCCCACACCGCGCCGCGGTGCCAGAACAGGTCGACGAACTGGCCGAACGCCTCCGACGCCGGGCCCCGCCAGTGGTTGCCGGCCAGGTTCGTCGTGTTGTCGCCCAGGTTGGCGGCGAGCAGGCCGAGGTTGTTGCCGACGCTCTCCCACGCCTTGCCGTTGGCCTCGATGCTGTTGTAGTTGCCCGCGAGCGGCGCGACGATCGAGTCGGTGAAGCCCTTGCCGCCGTCGACGTCGAACTCCGACCAGATCCAGTCGAGCACGCCGAGCACGGCGCCGGTGTCGAGGTCCGCGGAGTAGTCGGTGTCCGGCCGGTCGATGGCCTCGAGCTCGAGCCGCGTGTACGTGAACGGCGACGGGCCGCCCTCGGCGTGCAGGAAGTAGCCGCGGTGGGGGTCGTGGTTGCCGTACCCGGAGCCGAAGTTGACGTCCTCGTCGGTGTCCCCGGCCAGCCCGGTGCGGTCGAACAGGGACCGGTGGTCGTACTCGGTGTGCCCGTAGTCCTGCGCCACGTCGATGACCGCGTCGCCGAGGTCGCACAGCTTGCGCTGCATGAGGCTGAACGCCGACCCGACGAGCACCGACGCCTCGCCGGTGACGATCTCGCCGAGCGGGGCGAGCAGCCCGGTGAACCCGTCGGCGCTCATGCCCTCGTCGCGGGCCAGCCGCTCGATCTGCGGGACGGTGACGCCTGCCTCCGCCGCCAGGTACAGGCCGAAGTCGGCCACCACCTTCTCGTGGACCTCGAAACCCATGCTCGACTCCCTCGTTGTTTGCGTGTGCGAATCGCGGGGACGGGTGGTCACCGCGCGGGTGGTGTCAGTGCTTGCCGACCGTGGGCGGCGCGGGTGTGCCCGGTTCGCCTAGGGTTGGGTCGTGAGCACACATTTCAACGTCGTGGTTCTCGGGGCCGGGCCCGGTGGGTACGTGGCCGCTGTGCGGGCTTCGCAGCTGGGGCTCTCGACCGCGGTCATCGAGGAGAAGTACTGGGGCGGTGTCTGCCTGAACGTGGGCTGCATCCCGTCCAAGGCGCTCCTGCGCAACGCCGAGCTGGCGCACATCTTCACCACCGAACAGAAGACGTTCGGCATCGAGGTCGACGGCACGGTCCGGTTCGACTTCGGCGCGGCCCACGCCCGCAGCCGCACCGTCGCGGACGGCCGGGTCAAGGGTGTGCACTACCTCATGAAGAAGAACGGGATCACGGAGTTCACCGGCCGTGGCACGTTCACCGGGCCGAACGCGATCGAGGTCAACGGCGAGACCGTGACCTTCGACAACTGCATCATCGCGGCCGGCGCGTCCGCGAAGCTGCTGCCCGGCACGTCGCTGTCCGAGCGCGTCGTGACCTACGAGGAGCAGATCCTCACCGACGAGCTGCCCGGCAGCATCATCATCGCCGGCGCGGGCGCGATCGGCGTCGAGTTCGCGTACGTGCTCGCCAACTACGGCGTCGACGTGACCATCGTCGAGTTCCTCGACCGGATGGTGCCGCTCGAGGACGTCGAGGTGTCCAAGGAGCTGGCGCGCCACTACCGCAAGCTGGGCGTCACCGTCATGACCTCGACCCGCGTCGAGTCCATCGACGACTCCGGCGAACAGGTCACCGTCGAGGTCACCGACGCCAAGGGCGGCAAGAAGACCCTCAAGGCCGACAAGGTCCTGCAGGCGATCGGTTTCCAGCCGAACATCGAGGGCTACGGGCTGGAGAACACCGGGGTGGCGACCACCGACCGCGGTGCCATCGACGTCGACGAGTACTGCCGCACCAACGTCGAGCACATCTACGCCATCGGCGACGTCACCGCGAAGCTCATGCTCGCGCACAACGCCGAGGCCATGGGCATCGTCGCGGCCGAGACCATCGCAGGCGCCGAGACCATGCCGATCGACTACCGCATGGTGCCGCGCGCCACGTACTGCCAGCCGCAGATCGCGAGCTTCGGCTACACCGAGGAGCAGGCCCGCGAGGCGGGCTACGACGTGCAGGTCGCGAAGTTCCCGTTCACCGCGAACGGCAAGTCGCACGGCCTCGGTGACGCCCGCGGGTTCGTCAAGCTGCTGTCCGACGGCAAGTACGGCGAGCTGCTCGGCGGCCACCTGATCGGCCCGGACGTCACCGAGCTGCTGCCCGAGCTGACGCTGGCCCAGCAGTGGGACCTGACCGTCCACGAGGTCGCACGCAACATCCACGCCCACCCGACCCTGGGCGAGGCCGTCAAGGAGGCCGTTCACGGCCTCGCCGGCCACATGATCAACCTGTGACCCGCGCCCCGGCCGCTCCCGCGTGTTCATGATCGTGGGAGCGGCCGGGGGCGGGGCTCGTTCCTGCGGGTAAGAACCCCGTAATCAGTCGACCGCGCGCCACGCGTTGGTCGTGCAGTGGACCTCGCCGCCGCCCAGGTGCGCCCAGCCGACGTCCTCCACCCAGTGCACGTCCACGCCCCGCAGGGCCCGTTCGGTCGCGGTCTTGAAGATGTCCTCGCCGTCAACCACGGGCGCGTGCGGGTCGGGGGCGGCGAACGTGTGCGCGTCGAGGGACAGGCCGTTCGGGATGCCCGGCGTCGCCGCCATGAACAGGCCGACCTCCCGCGGTTTCGTGAACAGGACCGGCACGCGGACCAGCTCGCCGGCCCGCAGGCCGGTCTCGCGCAGCAGCACCGCGACCTGGTCGTCGATGTGCCGGGCGGCTTCCTCGTTGTCGGCCATCAGCTGCCGGTCCGCCAGCACCTCGTCGATGGTGGCGGTGAGCCTGCCCGCGGTGAACCGCGCGTCGCCGTGGTCCTGGTTGGCGCGCAACGTCGCCACCGCCAGCCGCGGGTCGGCCACCATGATCGTCCAGCCGCGGGCGTTGCGTGCCTTCACCACGTGGGTCGTCTCGTCGGCGTGACCCACCAGCAGCCACGACGTGTCGATCACGACGGGCGGCTGCGCGTGCTGGCTGGTCAGGAACCCGATGAACGCCGGGTCCGGGGTCAGCGCACCGCGCGGGTCGGACCCGTAGACGAGGCGCCCGTCCGGGTAGCCCCGGTACGGCGGCAGCGACTCGATGTTGCCGGTCGCGTTGCGCAGGTCCTTGATCGCGTCGCGGCCGTCGTCGGCCATGGCCTGCACGACCGCGACGTCCGGTCCGCGCAGGTCGCGGAACACCGCGCGCGACGCCGGCCGCGGGGTGCGGACGCCCACGTCCCAGATGTTGGCCGAGCGGATGGCGAACCGCATCGTCCGCCCGTTGGCCGTGGCGTAGGCGGGTTCGAAGAAGTCCTGCCACCAGTTGTCCTGCCACCACAGGCCGGTGCCGGTCAGGTACCGCATCGGCGCGCCCGCCTCCTCGAGGTCGCCGCTGAACGACTCCCAGTCGTGCGGTGCCCAGGCGTCGTCCAGCCACTGCCAGCCGTCGGGCCGGCCCTGCCCGGGGCCCGGCCTGGCAGCGAAGACCGTGGTGGCGCGCTGCAGGTCGTGCTGCAACATCAGCGGAGCCACGGTGAGCCGGTGCCGGACCGTTCTGGTGGTGGTCAGCGTGACGGTGATCCGGCCGTCCCAGCCCGGGCGGCGCACGTCCGTGGCCTCGACGCCCAGCTCCACACCCCGCCGGAGCTCGGCGGCGGACAGCTCGGTCGCGGGCACCCACCCACCGCCGCGCCGGACGAACACCCGCGCCCGGCCCTCGACGGTGACACGGCCGGCCGTGGTCGCGTGGGCCTGGAGCCGCGCGAGGTCCTTGGCGTCGGCGCGCCCGTTCACGACATCGTCGGCAGCGTCGTGGCAGGCGGCCAGCTCGGCGTCGACCGCCGGACCGAGCGCGTCCATCTGTTCTGTTGTGACCTGACATCTCCTCCCGTCGTCGTCCAGGTTCGGCAGCACGACGTCGTCGCCCCGCAACGCGACCGCCGTCGCGCTCGCGGTGGGCACGAACACCATCCCCGCCGCGATCGCCAGCACTCCTGCGAAACCCTTGTACCGCAATGGTTCCCCCTCCCAGGTCTCCTGTCATCGAACCTAGGGTGGAACTTCGGTGCCGTCGTCCGCCTTAGGTCGGAGGGAGGGTCGGCACCTCGGGGGACGGGCGCGGTAAACGGCATGACAGCCCGCGCGCATACCGCAGAGCCCGGTCACCGGCGGCTGCGGGCAGGAGGTACTGGCCGCACCTGCGCGGGTGGCGGCGACCGCCGAGGTCGTCACCGACGAGGAGACCGGCGACGTGCTGCTCGAACTCCTCGTCTCACTCTGCGTGCGTGCCGCGGAGGATGGGGCGCAGCGCGTCCAGCACGCCCGGGTCCTCGATGGTCGACGGGACCGGCTCGTCGCGGCCGTTGGCGATGCCGCGCATCGTCTTGCGGAGGATCTTGCCCGACCGCGTCTTCGGCAGGCCGTCGACGACGGACACGTCCCGGAACGCGGCCACCGGGCCGATCTGCTGGCGCACCGCGGCCACCAGCTCGTCACGCAGCGTGGACTCGTCGACGTCCACACCCGCCTTCAGCACCACGAACCCGCGCGGCAGCTGCCCCTTCAACGCGTCCGCGACACCGATCACCGCGCACTCCGCGACCGCCGGGTGTGACGCCAGCACCGCCTCCATCGACCCCGTCGACAGGCGGTGGCCGGCCACGTTGATCACGTCGTCGGTGCGGCCCATGACGAACACGTAGCCGTCCTCGTCGATGTAGCCGCCGTCGCCGGTCAGGTAGTAGCCCTCGTACCGCGACAGGTACGACTCGACGTACCGGTCGTCGTCGCCCCACAGCGTCGGCAGGGTGCCCGGCGGCAGCGGGAGCCTGATGGCGATCGCGCCCTCCTCGCCGCGCGGCATCTCCTCGCCGGTCGCGTCGAGGATGCGCACGTCGTAGCCGGGGACCGGGACGGATGGGGAACCCGGCTTGATCGGCAGGTCGTCGAGGCCGCGGAGGTTCGCGCAGATCGGCCAGCCGGTCTCCGTCTGCCACCAGTGGTCGACGACCGGTACGCCGAGCTTCTCGCTCGCCCAGTGGTAGGTCTCCGGGTCGAGCCGCTCGCCCGCCAGGAAGAGGGTCTTGAAACCGGACAGGTCGTACTTCGCGAGCTCGGCCCCGGAAGGGTCGACGCGCTTGATCGCGCGGAACGCGGTCGGTGCCGTGAACAGCGCCTTCGCCCCGTGCTCGGCGATGACCCGCCAGAACGCGCCCGCGTCCGGGGTCCCGACCGGTTTGCCCTCGTAGAGCACGGTCGTGGCGCCGATGAGCAGCGGCGCGTACACGATGTAGGAGTGGCCGACGACCCAGCCGACGTCCGACGCGGTCCACCACACCTCGCCGGGGTGGAGGTCGTAGATGTTCGGCAGCGACCACGCCAGCGCGACCGCGTGCCCGCCGTTGTCGCGGACGACGCCCTTCGGCTTACCGGTCGTGCCCGACGTGTACAGGATGTAGAGCGGGTCGGTCGCCGCCACCGGCACGCAGTCGGCCGGCGACGCCTTCGCGACCGCGTCCTCCCAGTCGACGTCCCGGTCACCGAGCGTCGCGCGGGCCTGCTCGCGCTGCAGCACCACGACCGCGTCCGGCTGGTGCGACGTCGTCCTCAGCGCCTCGTCGATGATCGGCTTGTACTCGACGATCCTGGTCGGCTCGATGCCGCAGGACGCCGCCACGATCACCTTCGGGGTCGCGTCCTCGATGCGGCTCGCCAGCTCCTTGGGCGCGAACCCGCCGAACACCACCGAGTGGATCGCGCCGAGCCGGGCACAGGCGAGCATCGCGACGACCGCGCGTGGGACCATCGGCATGTAGATGATCACCCGGTCGCCCTTGCCGACCCCGAGGTCGCGCAACGCGCCGGCGAACACGGCGACCTCGTCCCGCAGCTCACGGTAGGTGAACGAGGCCTTGCTTCCCGTCACGGGCGAGTCGTACACGAGCGCCGTCTGGTCCGCGCGACCACCGGCGACGTGGCGGTCGAGCGCGTTGTGGCACGTGTTCAGCACGCCGTCGGGGAACCAGCGGTACAGCGGAGCCGTGGTGTCGTCGAGGGCCCTGGCCGGCGCGGTCTCCCAGTCGATCGACTCGGCGGCCGCCAGCCAGAAGGCTTCCGGGGCCGCGAGGCTCCGTCGGTACGCGTCCTGGTAGCTACCCATGGAAAGTCAACTTAGACCTCTACGGCAACCTGGTCACTGTCGTCAGCGTCGACATAACAGGTCGACATAGGGTGGATCCACGAACGTGTTCGTCTGGTCTCATGGACAACAGGGAGGGGAGGAACAGTGAACCTGCTCGTCGAGATGGGTAGCTCGCTGATCTCCCTCGCCCACGATCTCTTCCAGCCCAAGTTCTGCCCGGGTGACTGGGTGTGGGCCACGATCATGGCCGGTTTCCTGGTGGGGCTGCTGCCGCCGCTGGGCGCCGTGCTGATCGCGCTGGTCCGCAAGGGCACGGGCAACACCTACAACGCGGTGACGCTGTCCGTGTTCGGCCTGCTCGGGGGCGTGTTCGCGTTCCTGCTGCCGTGGCTGTACACGATGGGCACGTCCGAGACGTTCCTCACGGTGTTCACCAACCGGCAGGCGGACGTCCGCCGCAGCACCGGGACCGGGCTCACGATCGAAGAGGCCGACTCGATGGAGCGCGGCTTCTGCGGCTGGGTCAGCAACCAGGACTACTTCCTCGGTGGCCGCCCGACCGTGTACGAGGTGCTGTTCCACCCGTTCGAGAGCGGCCCGATGCTGCTGCTCCGGTACGTGATGCTGCTGGTGGTGCCCGGGCTCGCGCTGCTGTTCGTGTGGATGCAGGCGCGGCTCGCGTTCCGGCGCGGCGCGAAGTGGCCGGGCAGGCTGTTCTGGCTGCCGTTCCTCGCGGCGCTGCTGCTGAGCGTGGCCGTGAAGGTCAACGTCGCCACGTACATGTGGATCGGGTTGCTGCTCGCGAGCGTGCTCGGGCTGCTGCCGTTGCTGGTGGTGGGGCCGCCGAGCTGGTCGGTGATCGAGCGGCGGCAGAAGGCGGAGGGCGCCGCCGAACAACGCCGCGCCGACGCGCAGCAGCGTGCGATGCAGCCGCCGCCACCGCAGCAACAGCACCGGCCGCCGCCCTACCAGCCGCCGCCACCCCCGCCGCCGTACGTGCCGCCGTCGCACAACCAGCCCGTGCGGACGCCCCCGCCGACGAAGGTCGCGCCGCAGCTGCGCGAGCCCGAGCCGGACCGGCAGGCGCTCGCCGCGCTCGCGGCCGACCCCGGTCCGCTGCCGTTCCCGTCGGAGAAGCCGACGTCGGTGCTCAAGCCGGCGAGCGGGCGGTTCCAGAAGCTGCGCCAGCTCGGCACGGGCGGCTTCGGCACCGTGTGGCTGGCGAAGGACACGCAGCTCAACCGCACGGTCGCGATCAAGATGGCGCACGCGCCGGACGCCGAGACCGAGGAGCGGATGCTGCGGGAGGCGCGTGCGCTGGCCGCCGTGCACCACCCGAACTGCGTGCGCGTGTACGACATCGTCTCCGAGGCCGACGGCCTCGGGCTGATCATGGAGTACATCGAGGGTGACCAGCTCGCGGAGGTCGTGCACGGGCGGGGCACGCTGTCCGACCTGCAGGCCGCGCGGCTGTGGCTCACGATGGCCGGTGCGCTCTCGGCGGCACACGCGAAGGGCGTGCTGCACCGCGACGTGAAGCCGGCGAACGTGATCGTCGACCCGGACGGCAACCCGCACCTGATCGACTTCGGCATCGCGCGGTCCAAGGGCGACCAGACGCTCACCGCGGCCGGGATGATGGTCGGCACCCCCGACTTCCTCGCCCCGGAGACGGCGACGGGCGCGACGGCCACCCCGGCGTCGGACGCGTGGCAGCTGGCGGCGACGGTGAGCTTCGCGCTGGCAGGCCACCCGCCACGCGGCGTCCGCGAGAACGCCATGGCGGCCCTCATGGCAGCGGCGAAGGCCGAGCCCCTGTCCCACCTGCCGCAGCGCAGCACCCACCTGCGCCTGCTGCAGGCGTCCCTGGACAAGGACCCGGCCCGCCGCCCGACCCTGGCCGCCGTCCAACGCGAGATGACGGCGTGGATCGCCCGAGCGGGCCAGGAAACAGCGGGCCCGGTGACGCAGGTAGTCCCAAGAGCCCACATAAACCCGAAGTAACCCCCCGAGCCCCGCCCCCAACCCTCGCGAGTCGCGCTCTCACGCACACCGAGTTGTCAGTTTCGTGCACACAGGTCAGGACCAAGATCTGCACGAAAACGGAACTCGGTATGCGCGAGAGCGCGACTCGCGGTGTTCTGGGGCTCGCGGGGGGTCAGCGCCAGCTGGGGAGCCACAGTTCTTGTTGCCAGTGTGACTCGGTGATCGAGTCGCCGTTCAGGACGGGCCACAGCCAGACGAAGTTGGCGACCACCAGGCCCACGTACAGGGAGACCACGAGCAGACCGGTGCCCCTGCGTTCGTAGCCGTCCTGGGTGGTGCCCATGATCTGGCCCAGGACCAGGACTATGCCGAGCACCAGGAACGCGGCCATCGGGGTCGCGTAGAAGAAGTACATCTGGCGGTCGAGGTTGGTGAACCACGGCAGCAGGCAGGTCAGGTAGGCGACGACGAACGCCGCGAACCGCCAGTCCAGCCTGCCGATCATCCGCCACAGACCCCAGCCGAGCACCGGCAGCGACACCCACCACATCGCGGGCGTGCCGATCAGCATGGTGGCGCTGACGCACCGCTCCTCACCGCAGGAGACGGTGCCGCTGTCGTAGTAGTACAGCATCGGGCGCAGGCCCATCGGCCACGTCCACGGCTTCGACTCCCACGGGTGCTGGTCGGTCGCCGGCGTCTTGAGGTTCTCGTGGAAGTCCAGCACGTTGCCCGAGTACTGCCACAGCGACCGCAGCGCCGTGGGCAGGAAGTCGTACCAGCCGTGGTGGTTCGCCTGGTCCGCGAGGTGCCGGTCGACGCCGGTCTCGGACATGAACCAGCCCCACCACGTCGCCAGGTACACGAGCAGCGCGACGACCACCAGCGCCCACAGGCCCGCCAGCACGTCCCGCATGATCGAGCCGACCCACGGCCGCGCCACCCCGGCCGCGCGCCGTGCCGTGGCGTCCCAGATGACCGTCATCAGGCCGAACGCCATGATGAAGAAGACGCCGGACCACTTCGACCCGCACGCCAGGCCCAGCGACACCCCGGCCAGGAACCGCCACCAGCGGAAGCCGAGCCACGGCCCGTACGGCGTCTCGTGCGCCCAGCCCTCCCGGACCGCCACGGCCAGCCGTTGCCGCACCTGGTCGCGGTCGAGCAGGAGGCAGCCGAACGCCATCAGCACGAAGAAGGCCAGGTAGATGTCGAGCATGCCCATGCGGCTCTGCACGTGGGACAGGCCGTCGCAGATGAGCAGCACACCGGCGATGCCGCCGAGCAGCGTGGACCTGGTCAGCCGCCGCGCGATCCGGATGATCATGAGGATCATCAGCGCGCCCGCGAGTGCCGCGGTGAACCGCCAGCCCCAGCCGTTGTACCCGAACAGCCACTCGCCGATCGCGATCAGCTGCTTGCCGAGCGGCGGGTGGACGGTCAGCTCGTAGGCCGGGTTGTCCTCGTACCCGCCGTTGCGCAGGATCTCCCACGCCTGCGGCACGTAGTGCTTCTCGTCGAAGACCGGCGTGCCCTTGTCGGTGGGGAAGCCCAGGTTCTGCAGCCGCACGAACCCGCCGAAGAGCGCCAGGATGCCCGCGACCAGCCAGCCACGCAGGCGGTCGGCCGGCATGGGCTTGCCGATCAGGTGGATCTCGGCGAGGTCGCCTTCGGACAGCGGTCTCCCGCCGGCGCCACCCACGTCGGGTGACACCGCGGCCTGGCGGGTGACGGTGAGACTCACGGGCAGAGATGGTAGGCGGCCCGATGTGGCATCCGCGTCGGGATCGCCGAGAAGGGGCGTGTTGACTGTGGGTGATGTCCGAGCGGAGCTCGCGGAGCGAACGTCATGGTTGAGAAGAACGGCAAGCTCGTGCTCGCGGCGACCCCGCTGGGCGACGCGCGGGACGCGTCGCCGCGGCTCGCGGATGCCCTGGCGACCGCGGACGTGATCGCGGCGGAGGACACCCGCAAGACCCGCGCGCTCGCCGCCGCCCTGGACGCCGCCCCCACCGGCAAGGTCGTGAGCTTCTACGACGCGGTCGAGACCAGCCGCGTCGGCGGGCTGGTGGCGGCCGTCGAGCAGGGGCAGACGGTCCTGCTGGTCACCGACGCGGGCATGCCGAGCGTGTCCGACCCGGGGTTTCGCCTGGTGGCGGCGTGCGTGGAGAAGGACCTGCCGGTCACGTGCCTGCCCGGTCCGTCCGCGGTGACGACCGCGCTCGCGCTGTCGGGGCTGCCATGCGAGCGGTTCTGCTTCGAGGGGTTCGCGCCGCGCAAGGACGGCGAGCGGCGCCGGTTCTTCGCCGCGCTGGCCGAGGAGCCGCGCACGGCCGTGTTCTTCGAGTCACCGCACCGGATCGCCGCGACCCTGGAGGTGGCGGCCGAGGTGCTGGGCGCCGACCGGCGCGCGGCCGTGTGCCGGGAGCTGACGAAGACGTACGAGGAGGTGCGCCGCGGCGGTCTCGGTGAGCTGGCCGGGTGGGCGGCGGACGGCGTGCGCGGGGAGATCACGGTGGTGGTCGAGGGCGCCGCGCCACGACGGCGGGACGTCGCCGACCTGGTCGACGAGGTCCGCGGGCTCGCCGACGAGGGCATGCGGCTGAAGGACGCGGCGGCGCACGTGGCGGCGGCGCACGGCGTGAGCAAGAAGGCGCTGTACGACGCCGCTGTTTCCGTTTGACTTGGAGCGCGCTCCAGGGTGTTGGCTGGTGGCCGAGACCAACACCGGAGGAGTGATCGTGGACAAGCGCATGCTGGGCGACCTGGAGGTTTCGGCGCTCGGGCTGGGCTGCATGGGGATGTCGCAGGTCTACGGGCCCGCTGACGACACGGAGTCGATCGGGGTCGTCCACCGCGCGATCGAGCTGGGCGTGACGTTCCTGGACACGGCCGACGTCTACGGCCAGGGCCACAACGAGGAGCTGGTGGGCCGGGCCATCGCGGACCGGCGCGACCAGGTCGTGCTCGCGACCAAGTTCGGCATCCGCCGCGTCGTCGGCGGCGGGGTGGTGGAGGTGGACGGCAGCCCGGCGTACGTCCGTGCCGCCGTCGACCGGTCCCTCGCCCGGCTGGGTGTGGACGTGATCGACCTCTACTACCTGCACCGGCGTGACCCGGACGTGCCGATCGAGGACACCGTCGGCGCGATGGCCGAGCTGGTGGCGGCGGGGAAGGTCCGGTACCTGGGCCTGTCGGAGGTGAACGCGGAGACGCTGCGGGCGGCGCACGCCGTGCACCCGATCACCGCGCTGCAGTCGGAGTACTCGCTGTTCAACCGCGACCTGGCGGACACGGTCCTGCCGACGGCGATCGAGCTGGGCGTCGGCGTGGTGCCGTACTCGCCGGTGGGCCGCGGCATGCTGACCGGCGACCTCGACACGATGCGCAACCTGCCGGACGACGACTTCCGCCGCGGCCTGCCGCAGTTCCAGGGCGAGAACCTGGGACGGAACATCGCACTGGCGGAGCGTGTCCACGGCGTGGCGAAGACGCTCGGCGTGACACCCGTGCAGGTGGCGCTCGCGTGGCTGCTGGCGCAGAACGAGCACATCGCGCCGATCCCCGGCACCAAACGGGTGAAGTACCTGGAGGAGAACGCGGGCGCGGCGTCCGTGCGGCTGACGGCGGACCAGCTGGCGGAGATCACGTCAGCGGTACCGGCCGGTGCCGTGTCCGGCGCCCGCTACACCCCGGAGGGCCTGCAGGCCGTCAACCGCTGACGCGGACGTCCCGGTGCACCACCGCGGGGTCGCTGTCCTCGAGCATCGCCAGCGCTTCGGGCTCGACCTTCGCGGCGGTCGGGTCGTCGCCCGCGAAGGCGCGGATCGCGTCGAGGGAAGCCCAGGTGGTGTGGGCGGTGATCTCGATTAGTCCGTCGAGGGGGCGGGTCGCGAGCTGCGCGCCGACGAAGCCGGTGCGGGTGCGCAGCTCGGGGAGGAGGGTGTGTTCGAAGTAGTCGCAGTACTGCGCGGCGCCCGCCTCGGTCGCGCGTGCGGACCAGGTTCTGAGGATCATGCGGACAGTCTTCCGGGCGGGTTGTCCACAGGTCATCCGGTTGTCCACAGGCTAGATCGACATCCCGGGGGGTGTCGGTGGGCACCGGTAGACTGGACAGCGGGGTGCCCCCGGGAGTGGTGGGGGCTGCCCGTACGTACTGGGCGGTGTGTTTTCGCAGGTCAGCGCCGTTGTGGCGGTCTGTGTTCCCGGGTTTGGTGGTGTGCCTTGCGCGGGGTTTCCCTCCGGGGGGTCCTCGCCGGACGGGCTGGTCTCCGGGATGGCGGGGGTCTTGCACGGGGATGGGTTGGCAAGGACTGGTGTCCGGGGGGATGGCAGGCAGTCCCTTGGTGGTGAGCTGCGCTCGGCTTGGCGGGTGGGCCCGCTTCGCGGGTCGGGTGGGTGCTGTCGCGGGCACCCACCCGATCGGCTACGCGTTCTCCTTCTGGAACGTGCGTGCGCCCCACCACACGGCGAGCACCGTGATCACGAACAGCACCACGCTCCCCGTCAACAGCCCGTCCACCGAGAAGTCGCCCCGGAACGACGCGCGTTCGGCGTCCATCACGTGTGCGAACGGGTTGATCCGCGACAGTACGTACAGCCAGCGCGGCGCCAGGTCGGTGGTGATCGGGATCAGGATGCCCGTCAACAGCAGCAGCGGCACCGAGATCGTGGTCAGCAGCGCCGGGAACGCCTCCTCGCTGCGTACGAGCAGCGCCATCGCGTACGACGCCGACGACAGGGTCACCGCCAGCAGCATCACCATGATCAGGCACAGCAGCACCCCGGCGACGGGTGCGCGCATGCCGAACACCAGGTACGCGACCAGCAGCAACAACAGTGCCTGTACCAGCAGCTGCACCGTGTCGTGCAGGACGCGGCCCAGCAGCAGCGCCAGCCGCGACACCGGGGTCACCCGCATCCGTTCGACGACGCCGTTGCGCAGGTCGGCCAGCAGCGCGAAGCCCGCGAACATGCTGCCGAACAACCCGAGCTGCACGAGCAGCGCAGGCGCGAGGATCTGCCAGCTGTCGCCGGGCGGGAAACCCGGTGTCGACGACACGATCTTCTCCATCAGCGGGCCGAACAGCAGCAGGTACAGCAGCGGCTGCATGATCCCGATCAGCACCCACGCGGGGTTGCGCAGCGAGATCGCCATGTGCCTGCGGAACACCAGCCAGATGTCACGCAACATCGGAGCCCTCCCCGGATTCGGCGTCCCGCAGGGTGCGGCCGGTCATGGTCAGGAACACGTCGTCCAGCGACGGGCGCTGCACCTGCAGCGACGTCATCGGGATGCCCTTGCCGTCGAGTGCGCGCAGCAGCTCCGGCAGCGCCGTGTCGCCGCGCGGGACGCGGAAGCGCACCGTGTTCTCCGCGGTGGTCACGTCGGTGGCGCCGGGCAGCCGGCCCGCGACCTCGGCGGCGACCGTGACCGACTCGGCGGGCACCTCGACCGTCACGCCGTCGCCGGACACGCGTGCCTTCAGCTCGTCCGGTGTGCCCTCCGCGACGATCTGCCCGTGGTCGATGACGAGGATCCGGTCGCACAGCGAGTCCGCTTCCTCGAGGTAGTGCGTGGTCAGGAACACCGTCACGCCGTGTTCGGCGCGCAGCGACCGGATGTGCTCCCACAGGTTCGCGCGGCTCTGCGGGTCGAGACCCGTGGTCGGCTCGTCGAGGAACACCAGCTCGGGGCCGTGGATGAGCCCCAGCGCGATGTCCAGCCGCCGCTTCTGACCGCCGGACAGCGTGCGCACGAGCCGCTGCTCCAGCCCCGCGATGTCCAGCTGCTCCGCCAGCTGCGCACCCCGCCGGACCGCGTCCGCCCTGGACAGCCCGTAGAACCGGCCCTGGATCTCGATTTCCTCGATGACCCGGCACTCGGGCGCGGTGCCGCCGCCCTGGGCGACGTAACCGATCTTCTTGCGCACCCCGACCGGGTCGGCGAGCAGGTCGACGCCGCCGACCTTCGCCGTGCCCGCGGTGGGGCGCAGGAGGGTGGTGAGCATGCGCAGCGTGGTGGTCTTGCCCGCTCCGTTCGGACCGAGGAACCCGACCAGCTCACCCGCATGGACGTCGAGGTCGACCCCTCGTACGGCCTCGACGGTACGGCCTCGGGACGTGAACGTCCGCGCGAGACCGCGTGCTTCGATCATGTCCGTCCTTTCGTAGTCAAGTTTGACTAGAGCGTGGACAGCATGGTCCTTCGGCCGCTTCTAGTCAAACTTGATCAGCCGGGCGTGCCGAACGCGACCTCGTCGTCGTCCGCCATCACGTAGTGGCCGGCCGCGAGCCGGTCCACCAGCTCCCGCAGCCACTTCTCCTGCGCCTCGATCGACGCCAGCCACAGCCGGTACAGCTCGTTGACGTGCGCGGGCTGACCCCAGTCCGTCCCGTGTTCGAGCAGGTCGGTGGCGCTCGCCCGCTGTCCGCCGAGCTGCGTGAGCCGGTGGCGCAACAGGCTCAGCGCCTTGTCCCTCGGCAGCGCGGGCAGGAACGTCACCGCCGCGGCGAGCCGGTACGCGCCCTGCGCCGAGTCGTCGCTCTCCGCCAGGTACTTCGCGAGCAGCAGCTGGAACTCGGTCTCGCCGTCGTGCGTGAGGCGGTACGCGGTGCGGTCCGGGCCGCCCGGGTGGGCGTAGCTCGACGCCACCTCCAGGAGCTTCTCCGTCTCCATCTTCTTCAGCGCGTGGTAGATCGAACCGGGCGCGACGTTCGCCCACTTGTCCGCCGACCAGGTCAGCAGCTCGCGCCGCACCTGGTACCCGTGGGCGCTGCCGTGCATGCGCACGACCCCGAGCACCAGAAGCCGGGTGGCGGACAAGCGTGCCTCCTCATAACCCGTTCGAAACCGATAGACGCTGCTCCGTAGGCTATTCCGACATGAGCAACCCCGTGCTGACAGCGGTGGCCTGGCCCTACGCCAACGGCCCCCGCCACATCGGTCATGTGTCCGGATTCGGAGTCCCGTCCGACGTCTTCTCCCGGTACATGCGCATGGCCGGGCACAAGGTGCTCATGGTGTCGGGCACGGACGAGCACGGCACGCCGATCCAGGTCCAGGCGGACAAGGAGAACGCGTCGCCGCAGGAGACCGTCGACAAGTACGCCCGCCAGATCGGCGGCGACCTGCAGGGTCTCGGGCTGTCCTACGACCTGTTCACCCGCACCACGACCGGCAACCACTACAAGGTCGTGCAGGACCTGTTCTCGGCGCTGTGGAAGAACGGGTACGTCATCCCGAAGACCCAGCTGGGCGCCATCAGCCCGTCCACGGGCCGCACGCTGCCGGACCGCTACATCGAGGGCACCTGCCCCATCTGCGGTTACGAGTCGGCGCGCGGCGACCAGTGCGACAACTGCGGCAACCAGCTCGACCCCGCCGACCTCAAGAACCCCCGGTCGAAGATCAACGGCGAGGTGCCGGAGTTCGTCGAGACCGAGCACCTGTTCCTCGACCTGCCCTCGTTCGCGGGCGCGCTCGGGACCTTCCTCGGCAGCAGGCAGGACTGGCGGCCGAACGTGCTCAAGTTCAGCCAGAACCTCCTCGAGGACCTCAAGCCGCGCGCGATCACCCGCGACCTCGACTGGGGCGTGCCGATCCCGCTCGACGGCTGGCGGGACAAGCCGATGAAGCGGTTCTACGTGTGGTTCGACGCGGTCATCGGGTACCTGTCGGCGTCGGTCGAGTGGGCCCGCCGCTCCGGCAACGACGACGCGTGGCAGGAGTTCTGGACCAACCCGGACGCCCAGGGCTACTACTTCATGGGCAAGGACAACATCGTCTTCCACTCGCTGATCTGGCCCGCGCTGCTGCTCGGCCAGAACGGCGCCGGTGACAAGGGCGGCGAGCCGGGCGTGTTCGGCACGCTGAACCTGCCCACCGAGGTCGTGTCGAGCGAGTTCCTCAAGATGAGCGGCGCCAAGTTCTCCACCTCGCGCGGCACGGTCATCTACGTGCACGACTTCCTGCGCGAGTTCGGGCCGGACAGCCTGCGCTACTTCATCTCGGTGGCGGGCCCGGAGACCCAGGACGTCGACTTCACGTGGGAGGAGTTCGTCCGCCGCACCAACTTCGAGCTGGCCAACGAGTGGGGCAACCTGGTCAACCGGTCGATCTCGATGGCGCACAAGAACGTCGGCGCCATCCCGAACCCGACCGCGCTGACCGACGACGACGAGGCGCTCAAGGCCCAGTCGCGCGCCGCGTTCGACGTCGTCGGCGCCCACCTGCGCCAGTCGCGGTTCAAGCAGGCCGCGTCGGAGGCCATGCGCGTGGTCAGCGCGGCGAACAAGTACATCTCCGACCAGGAGCCGTGGAAGAAGAAGGACGACCCGGCCCGGCGCGACACGATCCTGCACACCGCGCTGCAGGTCGTGCAGGACGCCAACACGATGCTGACGCCGTTCCTGCCGCACGCCGCGCAGAAGATCCACGAGGCGCTCGGCGGTACGGGTGTATGGGCCGCGCAGCCCGAGCTGCAGGACGTCGAGGACCTCGACCGGCCGGGTCAGATCAACCCGATCCTGACCGGTGACTACGCCGGTGAGCAGGCGAAGTGGGGGTCGACGCCGATCGAGGTCGGCCGTCCCCTGGAGAAGCCGTCGCCGCTGTTCGCCAAGCTCGACCCGAAGCTGGGCGAGACCGGTCCCGATTGGGCGCCGGTCGTTGACTGAGCGTCGCGGGGAGCGTCCTCCGGTTCCGGAGGCGCTCCCCTTTCCCATTGTCGACGCGCACACGCACTTGGACGCGTGTGGCGCCAAGGACGCCGCTGACGTCGCCGAGATGGTCGACCGGGCCGAGGCCGCGGGGGTCACGCGGGTCGTGACCGTCGCCGACGACCTCGCGGCCGCCCGGTGGGCCGCCGAGGCGGCCACGTGGGACGAGCGGGTCTGGGCGGCGGTCGCGGTACACCCGACCCGCACCGCGTCGTTCACCGACGCCGACCGCGCGGTCATCGAGGAGCTGGCCCGGCAGCCGCGCGTGGTGGCCGTGGGGGAGACCGGTCTCGACTACTACTGGGACTACTCGCCGCCCTCCGCCCAGCAGGAGGCGTTCCGGTGGCACATCGACCTCGCCAAGCGGGTCGGCAAGCCGCTGATGATCCACGACCGGGACGCCCACGAGGACATCTACCAGGTGCTGGAGGAGGAGGGCGCGCCCGAGAAGGTCGTGTTCCACTGCTTCTCCGGCGATGGGGAATTCGCCAGGAAGTGCGCGGACAAGGGGTACGTGCTGTCGTTCGCCGGAACGGTGACATTTCGCAACGCCCACGCCCAACGTGACGCAGCCGCACTCATTCCCAGTTGCCAGATCCTCGTGGAGACCGACGCGCCCTTCCTGACGCCGCACCCGTTCCGCGGCAGGCCGAACGAGCCCTACTGCGCCGCCTACACGCTCCGTGCCCTTGCGCAGCTCAGGAAGGTCGATCCGGCCGACCTGGCCGCCGAGGTGAACGCCAACGCGGAACGTGTGTTCGATCTTCCGGCGACTACCCCTCGTGACCTCGGCGGTCGCGAGGGGTGAGGACTGCGATGATCGGGCGACGCGCGCTGCTCCATCCGTGGAGTGGCCAGGATCACAACACTGTTGGATGTGTTTGCGCAACCTGCCCGTCACCGTTACTGTCCCGTGACCGTACCCGGGACGAGGTGGTCCAGGGGACACCCGCGGTGAGGCCGGAGCAGGTCGGGGACCGGTGGCCAGCCACGGGAAGTCGTAACAAACGAAAGCGCGTATGCCGCGCAGTAGATGGGCTCGGCTACGGCCTTCTGGAGGTATCGACCCAGTGACTGGTTCCGGAAACAGACCGGTCGGCAACGGCTTCGCCGACACCGACTGGTTCACCCCGGTAGACGCCGGCGCCGCCGTGAGCACCGCGGTCCTCGACCTCGAGGACTCGGACTTCCGCAAGTGGCGCGCCGAGTTCCCCGACTTCCACGACCTGCCGGACGTGGACGAGAACGCCTACTCCGGCACCCTCGCGATCACGGACCACGACGTCCGGCTCGCGCTCGGCCCGCAGGCCGACGAGCTCATGGCGGCGGCCGACGTCGACGTCGACGAGCTGATCCGGCTGATCAACGCCGAGACCACCGTCCTCCCCGTCATCCCGGACGAGCTGTCCGGTGGACGTGCGTACGCGCTGCCGCTGACCGAGACCGACGAGGCCCCGCCCGAGGTCGTCACCGGCATCAAGCGCTGGAAGAAGACGGTCCTCAAGGCCACCATCGCGTCCATCCTGGTCTCGCTGATCGGCGGCGGCGCCGCGGCGATCGCGATGAACAAGTCCGTCACCGTCGACATCGACGGTGAGGCCCACCAGGTCAGCACGTACGCCGACACCGTCGGCGAGGTGCTCGAGGACGAGGGCATCCAGGTCGGTGCCCACGACGCCCTCTCCCCGTCCCCCTCCGCCGCGATCGGCGACGACGGCAAGATCGTCCTGCAGCGTGGCCGCCAGCTCCACCTGACCATCGACGGTGAGAAGCGGGACCTGTGGGTCCGCTCCACCACGGTCGGCGAGGCGCTGCAGCAGCTGAACCTGTCGGTCGAGGGCGCGAAGCTCTCCCACGGCGAGGACCACGAGATCCCGCTCAACGGGATGGCCCTCGAGATCAAGACCCTGAAGAACATCACGCTCTTCGACGGCGGCAACGCCCCGAAGGCGATGCAGACCACCGCGGTGACCGCCGGTGAGCTGCTCAAGGACCTGAAGCTGTCCCTCGGTCCGGACGACACCATCACCCCGGCGTCCGACCTGAAGATCACCGACGGCGCCGAGGTCCGCATCACGCGCAACGGCGTCACGGTCGTCAACAAGACCGAGAAGATCCAGCCGCCGGTCAAGGAGGTCGAGGACCCCAACGCCCTCGAGGGCACCGAGACCGTCGTCGACCCGGGCGTCGCGGGCGAGCGCATCGCGACCTACCGCATCACCGTCAAGAACGGCAAAGAGGTCGGCCGCGAGGAGATCGGCTCGAAGGTCACCAAGCAGCCGAAGCCGAAGATCGTCAAGGTCGGCACCAAGCAGCCCCCGCAGCCGGTCATCTCCGACGGCGCCGTGTGGGACCAGCTGGCGATGTGCGAGTCGACCGGCAACTGGGCCATCAACACCGGCAACGGCTACTACGGCGGCCTCCAGTTCGACAAGCAGACGTGGGACGCCTACGGCGGCAGCCAGTACGCGTCGTACCCGCACCAGGCCACCCGCGAGCAGCAGATCGCGATCGCGACCAAGGTCCGCGACGAACGCGGCGGCTACGGCTCGTGGCCGCACTGCGCCGCTCAGCTCGGCCTGCCTACGTAAACCCGGTTTCCCGCCGTGGGCCGGCTCCTCGTTGGGGCCGGCCCACGGTTGTGTTTCGGGGGTGGGCGGCCTCCGGCCCCCGGAATCCAGCGTAACGGCGAGCACCGACAGCGGCGGGCGCTCCGACTGGGGTTGTCCACAGGCTCTGGCGCGTTTCGAGTTCCGGCCCTCGGGAGTCTTGCCTTCGGGGGTGCGCCTTTCGGGAGTCTTGCTTTCGAGTGTGCGGGTTTTGGGAGTTTCGCTTTCGGGAGTCTGCCCTTCGAGAGCTTCGCCTCGGGGATTCGTCGTTGGGCGTCGCGCTTCCGTTGTGCGGCCTTCGGGAGTCTCGTTGTCGGGGAGTCTCGCCTTGTGGGCTCGCCCTAGGGAGTCGCGCGGCCTTTGGGAGTCTCGCCGTGGTAGCTCGCCCTTGGAAGGCGCGTTCGTTGCGCGGCCTTTGGGATTCTCGCTTTGGGGAGTCCGCCCATCGGGAGTCTCGCCTTGGGCATCTCGCCCATGGAAGTCGCGCTTGCGCTGCGCGGCCCTGTGGGAATCTCGCCTTCGGACGTCTCCCTTCGGGATCTTCACCTTGGGGTCTCGACCTCGGGGGTCTCGTGGGCGGATGCCCCGCGATAGGGAGTCTCCCCATCGGGGAGTCCGCCCTCGGCGGCTTCGCCTTGGATGTCTCGCGGTCGGGGATCCCGCCTTGGAGAGTCTCGCTTGCAGCAGTGCGCCCCTTCGCGAGCTTCGGCTTGGGCGTCTCGCCCGTGGGAGTCCGCTTCAGGTGTGCTCCCTTCGGAGCCTCACCTGCGGGAGCCCGCCCTTCGCGGGCTTCGCTTCGGGAGGTTCGCCCTTCGCGGCTCGGCCCGTCGGGCGTCTCCCCTTGGAGGTCTCCCGTTGGGAGTCTCGCTTCTGAGCGTCTCGCCGCCGGAAATCTCGCCCTTGGGAATCTCGCCGTCGGGAGCCCCGCCTTGGCGAGTCTCGTCTTCGGACGTCTCGCGAGCCGCCTCCGGGAGTCTCGCCATTGGAGGCCCCACGGCCCGGACCTTCGCCCGGAGAGAACCTTCCCCACCGCGCGTCCCGGGAGCTTCCCCGACCGGAGCTTCAGCGCCCCAAAGCCCCGCCGCCGGAAAGGGCGCGGCCTCCGGCCCCCCGGAATCCAGCGTAGTGGCGAGCACCGACACGAACGTCCGCCCGCGACGACCGCTGTGGACAACCCCCTGACCTGTGGACAACCGCTCCCGAGCCGCGCGGACATGTCGGTCCCCTCTGGCAGACTGGACACCGGGGGCCGGAGGCCGCCCCCGCCTGGCTACGCTCGCCGGGTGACCGAGGCCGACGTGAGTGCGCTCCTCGGCCCCGCCGACATCCGGCGGCTGGCCGCGGAGCTGGACGTCCGCCCCACGAAGAAGCTCGGGCAGAACTTCGTCCACGACCCCAACACGGTCCGCCGCATCGTCGCCGCCGCCGGGGTCGGGGCCGACGACACCGTCCTCGAGGTCGGGCCCGGGCTCGGCTCGCTCACCCTCGCGCTGCTGCCCGCCGTCCGCCGGGTCGTGGCCGTCGAGATCGACCCCGTCCTCGCCGGCCGGCTCCCGCGGACGGTCGGCGAACGCGCGCCGGACGTCGCGGACCGGCTCACCGTCGTCAACGCCGACGCGCTCAGGACGACCGCCGCCGACCTGCACGCCCCGACGGCCCTCGTCGCCAACCTGCCCTACAACGTCTCCGTGCCGGTCGTCCTGCACCTGCTGGCCGAGCTGCCGACCATGACCCGCGCGCTCGTCATGGTCCAGGCCGAGGTCGCCGACCGCATGGCCGCCGGACCCGGCTCCAAGGTCTACGGCGTGCCCAGCGTCAAGATCGCGTGGTACGCCGAGGCGCGCCGGGTCGCGACCGTGCCGAGGAGCGTCTTCTGGCCGGTGCCCAACGTCGACTCCGCGCTCGTCCTCCTCACCCGCCGCGAGCAGCCGGCAGGCGACCGGGCCGCCGTGTTCGACGTCGTCGACGCCGCGTTCGCGCAGCGTCGCAAGACGTTGCGGGCGGCGCTCGCCGGCTGGGCCGGGTCGGCCGACCTGGCGGAGAAGATCCTGGTTGGCGCGGCTGTCGAGCCGGCATCGCGCGGCGAAACACTGTCGGTGGACGACTATTCCGCCATCGCCGAGGCCGCGCGTAAGGTCCGGCCGTAAGGGATGTGATCTGCCGGATATAGGGACTCAAATAGGGGTCCCGCGGGTTGCAATCCGGTGGGCATGTCAGGTGTACTACTTAGCGGTATTCCATCCCGAGCGGCCGAGAGACCTGGCTCTGTGACGCCGCAGCAACCACCCGTCGCGGGCAGGTGCTACCGCCAGGAGCGATGGAGGAGTGAGAACGGTGCAGATCCTCACCACCAGGCGAGTCATAGACCAGTGTCGTCGCACGGTCACAGGCTGTCGTCGCATGCGCTCAACCTTCTGAAGCTGATTCGAGCCATCCGACTTCGCTGAGCCCCCGCCGACCGGGGCCCCTCACTCACACGCGCGAGCTGTCGTTCGCGCGCGCCTGGACTGGAGCACATCGTGATCACCGTCGAGAACCTGACCAAGTCGTTCCGAAGTACGACCGGCGCCGTCGTCGCGCTGGATGACATCAACCTGGACGTGCGCGCCGGCGTCATCGCCGGTGTCGTCGGGCCATCGGGGTCCGGCAAGTCCACCCTCGCCCGCGTGCTCGCGCTCCGCGAGCGGCCCGACAGCGGCGTGTTCCGCCTCGACGGGCTCAACACCGCGGCACTCGACCAGCGGAGCCTCCGCGCCGCCCGCGCCCGCATCGGCCTCGTCCCTGCCGGTGACTCGCTCCTCCCGCAGCGCACCGCCGCCGGCAACATCGCGCTCCCGCTCGAGCAGGTCGGCATGGAGGGTCCGCGCCGCCGCGAGAAGGTCGGCAAGCTGCTCGACCTGATCGGCCTCACCGACAAGGCCGCCACCTACCCCGACCAGCTCACCGCAGGTCAGCGGCAGCGGATCGCGATCGCGCGCGCGCTCGTCGGCGACCCGACCGTCGTGCTGGCCGACGACCCGACGGGCGGGCTGGACGCCACCGGCGCCGCCGGCGTGCTGGCCGTGCTGGACCGCGCCCGCGGCGAGCTGGGCACAACCGTCCTCGTCACCACGCCGGACGCGAACGTGGTCCGCAAGATCGCCGACGACGTCGCCGTGCTCGAGGACGGCCGCGTCATCGAACAGGGCAGGCTGCTCGAGCTCGTGCAGGACCCGGACAGCCGAGTGGCGCGTTCGGTGCTGCCCGCGATCGAGACGACCGCGCGCGGCGACGCCGACGTGGTGCTCGTGGGCTTCGCGTCGATCGGCGCGCTGCTGCCGGAGGCGGCGAGCCGGTTCGGCATCGACATCGCGGTGGCGGGCGGTGGCGTGACCAAGATCGGTGAGACGCCGGTCGCACGCTTCCGGCTCGGCATCACCGGCGACCGCGGCGACGCGGCGCTCGGCTGGCTGGCCGAGCGCGGTGCGCACGTGCAGCGCGCGCTCACCGGACCGCGGGCGGTCGCGGCGTCGGTCGCGGCGGCGTCGGCCGCGTAACGGCCGGTCCGGGCGGGCCGTAGGCTTGCCTGCGTGCTTGCGGTAGTGCCCCGCCCGGTGACCGTCCGGGTCCCGTCGAAGGTGAACCTGCACCTCGCGGTGGGCGACCTGCGCAGGGACGGTTTCCACGAACTGACGACCGTCTTCCAGTCGCTGTCGCTCACCGACGAGGTGACGGTCGCCGTCGCCGACGAGCCCGGGGTCGAGGTCCAGGGCGAGGGCGCGGCCGCCGTGCCGACCAACGGCGCGAACCTCGCGTGGCGTGCCGTGGAGGAGCTGGCGCGGTACGTCGGCAGGGACGTCGACGAGCTGAAGGTCCGCGTGATGATCCGCAAGGGCATCCCGGTGTCCGGCGGCATGGCGGGCGGCAGCGCCGACGCGGCGGCGACCCTCGTGGGCCTCGCGAACCTGTGGAAACTGGAGATCGGCCGCGACGAGCTGGCCGGGATCGCCGCCAACCTGGGCAGCGACGTGCCGTTCATGCTGCACGGCGGCACCGCGCTGGGCACCGGCCGCGGCGAGTCGATCGTGCCGGTGCTGACGCGGCACACGTTTCACTGGGTGCTGGCGTTCGCGCGCGGCGGCCTCGCGACGCCGAAGGTGTACGGGGAGCTGGACCGGCTGCGCGCCGAGGGTGACCCGCCGCGCGTCGGCGAGGTCGAGCCGGTGCTGGAGGCGCTCGCGTCCGGGGATCCTCGGCAGCTGGCGTTGTTGCTCGGGAACGACCTGCAGGCGGCGGCGGTGTCGCTGCGACCGGGGTTGCGGCGGACGTTGCGGGCCGGGGTGGCGGCGGGCGCGCTGGCGGGCACGGTGTCGGGGTCGGGGCCGACGTGCGCGTTCCTCTGCGCCGATGCCGACGACGCCTTGCGGGTGGCTGCCGAGTTGTCGGGGGCCGGGGTGTGCCGGACGGTTCGGGTGGTCCACGGGCCGGTGCCCGGCGCGCGCGTGATCGGCGGCGACGATGAGCCGCGTTCCGCGCCGCCACAGGTGCATGCCTGAGCAGTTGTCCACAGGTGGGGTCGTTGTCCACAGCCAAGATCGACTTCCGTCCCTCTGTCGGTGGTCACCGGTAGACTGGACAGCGGGGTGCCCCCGGGAGTGGTGGGGGCTGTCCGTACGTACTGGGTGGGGCGTTTTCGCAGGTCAGTGCCGTTGTGGTGGTTTGTGTGCCCCGGGCGTGGTGGTGTGCCTTGCGCGGGGTCTTCCCTCCGGGGGGTCCTCGCCGGACGGGCTGGTCTCCGGGATGGCGGCGGGTTGGGCACGGGGCTGGGTTGGCAAGGACTGGTGTCCGTGGTGGTGCCTGCCATCCCGTCGACCTCCCACGGGCTATCACACCGCGTCAAGGGGGCCCGGCGGCTTTGGGCACGGGGCTGGGTTTGGTTTCGGGCCCCCTTGACACGGTGTGATCGGGCTTCGCCAGGTCGACGGGATGGCAGGCAGCAGTCCTTGAGTGG
Source organism: Actinophytocola sp. KF-1 (assembly GCF_054661535.1). NCBI lineage: Bacteria > Bacillati > Actinomycetota > Actinomycetes > Pseudonocardiales > Pseudonocardiaceae > Actinophytocola > Actinophytocola sp. KF-1. The sequence goes on from NZ_BAAFVK010000015.1 coordinate 90,386, forward strand.
TGAGGTGCGCTCGGCTTCCCGCGTGGTGGTGCCATGAAAGGCGACCCACTCTGGCGACGCCCGGATCTCGAGGGGCTGATCCGGCTCGGTAACGTTGCCGCTCGTGGTCAACCTGGTCAATCTCGAGGTGGTCGCCAAGAGCTACGGTGTGCGGCCGTTGCTTGACGGCGTTTCCCTCGGCGTGGGTGCCGGTGACCGCATCGGGGTGGTCGGCCTCAACGGGGGTGGCAAGACGACCCTCCTCGAGGTGCTCGCCGGGATCGAGCCGCCGGATTCGGGGCGTGTCAGCCGGGGGCGGAACCTCCGCCAGGCCGTCGTCACGCAGCGGACCGAGTTGCCCGCTGGGTCCACCGTTCGCAACGCCGTGCTGGATCCGCTCGGCATCACCGCCGAGCACGAGTGGGCTGCCGACCCGCGTGCCCGGTCGATCCTCGGTGGTCTCGGCATCACCGCGTTCGGGCTCGACTCGCCTGTTGCCGACATGTCCGGTGGCGAGCGGCGGCGTGTCGCGCTCGCCGCGGCGCTCGTGCAGGAGCTCGACCTGCTGATCCTCGACGAACCGACCAACCACCTCGACGTCGAGGGGGTGCACTGGCTCGCCGACCACCTGCTCGCGCGCGGCACCGCGCTCGTCGTCGTCACGCACGACCGGTGGTTCCTCGACACCGTCTGCACCCGCACCTGGGAGGTCGTCGGCGGTCGGGTCGAGCAGTACGAGGGCGGGTACGCCGACTGGGTCTTCGCCCGCGCGGAACGGGCCCGGCTCGCCGCGACCCTCGAAGAGAAGCGGCGCAACCTGGCCCGCAAGGAACTCGCGTGGCTGCGGCGTGGGCCGCCCGCGCGGACGTCGAAGCCGCGGTACCGGATCGAGGCCGCCGAGGCCCTGATCTCCGACGTGCCGCCGCCCCGGGACTCCGTCGAGCTGCTCGCGTTCGCCAAGCGGCGGCTCGGCCGCACCGTGCTGGAGCTGGAGGACGTCACGCTCCGCGCGGGGGACAAGACCCTCGTCGAGGGCCAGACGTGGCGCATCGGGCCCGGCGACCGCATCGGGCTCGTCGGCGTCAACGGGTCCGGCAAGACGACGCTGCTGCGGCTGCTCGCCGGGGAGACCGAACCCGAGACCGGCAAACGGATCCAGGGCCAGACCGTGCGGATGGCCTACCTGTCGCAGGAGCTGCACGACCTGCCCGCCGAACTGCGCGTGCTGGAGGCGGTCGAGGAGATCGCGCGGCGGGTGACGCTCGGCAAGCAGGAGATGTCGGCGTCGCAGCTCGCGGAGCGGTTCGGGTTCCCCGCCGCCCGCCAGTGGACGCCGGTCGGCGACCTGTCCGGCGGCGAGCGGCGGCGGCTGCAGATCGCGCGGCTGCTCATGGCCGAACCGAACGTGCTGCTGCTCGACGAGCCGACCAACGACCTCGACATCGACACGCTGCAACAACTCGAGGACCTGCTCGACTCGTGGCCGGGCACGCTCGTCGTCGTCTCGCACGACCGGTACCTGGTCGAACGCGTCTGCGACACGGTCGTCGCGCTGCTCGGGGACGGGCGGATCACCGACCTGCCCGGCGGCATCGACGAGTACCTGGCGCGCCGGGACGCGGCGATCGTGGCGCCGCCGCCGTCGAAGGCCGCGCCGGCCGAGAAGCCGAAGTCCAGCGCCGCCGAGCGCCGTGCCGCGCAGAAGGAACTGGCACGCCTCGAACGGCAGCTGGACAAGCTGTCGACGCGCGAGACCGAGCTGCACGAGGCGCTGGCGGCGGCCGCGACCGACGCCGGGAAGCTGCTGGCGCTGGACGCCGAACTTCGCGCCGTGGTCGCCGAGAAAGCAACTCTCGAGGAACGTTGGCTGGACGTGGCGGACGAGGCCGAATAGTCGCCTATACGCTTTTGGGTATGAGTCGTTTCGTCGACAAGATGGTCGCCACCGCCACCGACGGCGGGCGGCGGCGCGGCGTCACCACCGGTGCGCCGGGCAACCCGGTGCACACCACGTGGGCGCAGGTGCACGAGCAGGCCAGGGCGATGGCGGGTGCGCTCGTCGCACACGGCCTGACCAGGGGAGAAGCGGTCGCGGTGCTCGCCGGGGCGCCCGCCGCGATCGGCCCGGCCGTGCAGGCCGTGTGGCTGTCCGGCGGCAGCGTCACCATGCTGCACCAGCCGACGCCGCGGTCCGACCTCGCCATGTGGGCCGAGGACACCGTGCGCGTGCTCAACATGATCTCGTCGAAGCTCGTGCTGCTCGGCGAGCCGTTCGACCAGCTCGCGCCCGTGCTGGAACAGCACGGCATCGGGTACCTGCTGATCAGCGACCTGGTCGGCGGCACGCCATTGGAGACGTTCGTCGAGGTCGACGAGGACGCGCCCGCGCTGCTGCAGCTGACCAGCGGCTCGACCGCCGACCCGAAGGCCGTGCGGATCACCCACGGCAACCTGCTCGCGAACATCACCGCGATGGCCGACCGCGCCGAGCTCGACCCCGAGCACGACGTGATGGTGTCGTGGCTGCCGATGTTCCACGACATGGGCATGGTCGGCTTCTACACCACCCCGATGGCGTGGGGGATCGAGCTGGTCAAGGTCACCCCGGTCGACTTCCTGACCGCGCCGCTGCTGTGGGCGAAGCTGATCTCCGACTACGGCGGCACCATCACCGCCGCCCCGAACTTCGCGTACGCGCTGCTCGGCAGGCGGCTCGGGGGCGTCGACAACGACGACGAGTACGACCTGTCGAAGCTGCGGATCGCGCTGAACGGCGCGGAACCCATCGACGAGAAGGCCGTCGCGGCGTTCGTGACCGCGGGCGCCCGCTTCAAGATGCCCGCCGAGTGCGTGTTCCCGGCGTACGGCATGGCCGAGGGCACCCTCGCGATCTCGTTCGCGTCGCCCATGATCGGGCTGCGGCTCGACCACCTCGACGCGGTGGCGCTGGAGGAAGAGAACCGCGCCGTGCCGGTGCCTGCTGACGCGCCTGAGTCGGAACGCCGCACGTTCGCGATCCTCGGCCCGCCGCTCGACGGGTTCGAGGCCAGGATCGTGCTCGACGGCGCCGTCCGGGCCGAACGCGAGGTCGGCGAGATCCAGGTGCGCGGCCCGTCGGTGACGCCCGGCTACCTGACCGTCGACGGTCCACTCGCGACACAGGACGAGGACGGCTGGCTCCCGACCGGCGACCTCGGGTACATAGTGGACGGTGAGATCGTCATCTGCGGCCGCGCGAAGGACGTGATCATCCTGGCGGGCCGCAACATCTACCCGACGGACATCGAACGCGCCGCGACCTCTGTGGACGGTGTGCGCGCGGGCAACGCGGTCGCGGTCCGCCTCGACGCGGGCACCCGCCGCGAGCGGTTCGCGGTGGTGGTCGAGTCGCGGTTCGCCGGTGACGCGGACAAGGAGAAGGTGCTGCGCAAGGAGGTCGGCGCGCGGGTCTTCGAGGCCGTGAACGCCCGCCCGTCGGCGGTGCTGGTGCTGCCGCCGGGGACGCTGCCGAAGACCCCGTCGGGCAAGCTCCGCCGCGCCGCCGCCGGTGAGCAGCTCGCGGACTCGATCAAGGCCGCTTCGTAGCGAGGGCGTCGAGCCAGGCCTGGCGGAGCGCGTCGATCGTGCCCGTGTGGTAGCCGCCGGTGGCGGTGGTCGTGAGGGTGAGGCCGGCGAGCTGCTCGCGATCCGGTGAGTTCGCGAGCAGGTTCGCCAGCCGCGCCACGTCGGCGGGCGCATAGCCCGGCTCACCGGGCGGCGCGGGTGGGAACGGGAACGCCGGGTGCTCGCCGCCTGCCGGTTCGGGTGTCTCGGCCTGCTCCGGTTCGCGAGCCGGTTGAGACGCGGGTGCCTGGGCTTGCCTCGACGGCTCGGGCTGCTGCGGTGTGGTGGCCTGGTGCGGGGTTTCGGCCTGCTGGGGTGGCTCCGCCTGTCGGGATGGCTCGGGTTGTGGCGGCGCGGGTGCCTGGGCGTGCTTCGGTGGCTCGGGCTGTTGCGGTGTGGTGGCCTGGTGCGGGGTTTCGGCCTGCGGGGGTGGCTCCGCCTGTCGGGATGGCTCGGGTTGTGGCGGCGCGGGTGCCTGGGCGTGCTTCGGTGGCTCGGGCTGTTGCGGTGTGGTGGCCTGGCGTGGGGTTTCGGCCTGCGGGGGTGGCTCCACGTGTCGGGACGGCTCGGGTTGTGGCGGTGCGGGTGGTGTCGGTGCCTGGGCTTGGCTCGGTGGCTCGGGCTGTTGCGGTGTGATGGCCTGGCGCGGCGATACCGGCTGGTGCGGCGGCATGGGCGGGTGCGCTGGAGCGGCCTGCCGGGATGGTTCGGCCGGTTGCGGCAGAGGCTGCTTCGGCGCGTAGTCGGCGAGGGTCCTGGGTGCGGGCGGCTGCTCCTGCACCTCCGAGGTGGAGCCCGCGCGGAAGGCCGACGCCGCCTGCCCGGCGGCTACGGACGCCTCGCCCGTCTCGTTCGGCTTGGTCTCGCGTGGTGCGTCGGTGGTCGTCCGCGTAAGTGGCTGTGTGCTCGGCGACGGCAGCGACGGCGGCACCACGAACAGCATGGGGTTCGTCTGCTCGGCGGGCGTGGGCGGAGGAGCCGACCGCGGCGTCGCGGGGAACGGGACCCAGGCGACCGGGGTGCTCGGGTCGGCGGCGGGCAAGCCCCGCGCGGGCGTCCCGGGAGCGTGCTGCGCAGGGCCAGGGAAGCTCGCCGGAGGCGCGGTGAGGTGGGTGGTGGGGGCGTGGGTGCTGCTCGGCAGACCTGCGGGCACCGCGCTCGCACCGTTCGTCGGGGCCTGGGTGCCGGTGGTGGCGGGCGCGGTGTCGACGGCCGGCGCGCCGGGAGCGGCCGGGGCCGCCGTGGGTAAGCCGGGTGTCGCGCCCGCGCCGCCGTTCTCCCGGCGGGTCAGTTCCTCCACCACGAGGTCGAGGAACTCGTCGACCTGGTCCTCGTGGTACCCGCGGCGGATGAACGGCGCCGCGTCGAACTCGGCTGCCCGGACGTCCGCCGCGGTCAGGTTGTCCTTGCCCGCGAGGGTGGCCTGCACGCGGTCGAGGAGGTCGTCGACCTGGTCCTCGTTGTAGCCACGTCTGCCCAGCGGCGCCCGGTCGAACGTCACGACGTCGACGACGATCGGGGTCAGTGGCACGTCCATCGGCACTCCCTAGCGGGCGTGGAAGAGGTTCTGCGCCGCCTCCAGGCCCTTGCCCACCAGCGCCTCCGTCGCGTCCGCGCAGTGATCGACGGCCAGCGCCAGTTCCTTGCGTTCGGTTGCCGAGAAGTCCCGCAGCACGAAGTCGGCTGGGTCCATGCGTCCCGGCGGTCGTCCGATGCCGAACCGTACCCGCAGGTAGTCGCGCGTGCCGAGGCTTTTGGAAATCGAGCGCAGGCCGTTGTGGCCGTTCTCGCCGCCGCCGAGCTTCAGCCGCACCGTCCCGTACGGGAGGTCCAGTTCGTCGTGCACGACGACGACGTCGGCGGGGGCGACCTTGTAGAAGCGGGCGGTGCCCACGACCGGCCCCCCGGAGACGTTCATGAACGACCGGGGCTTCGCCAGCACGGCACGGCGGCCACCGAGACGGCACTCGAGCACTTCGGCACCGCCCTTGTGGGCCTTGAACTTGCCGCCGACGCGGGCCGCCAGTTCGTCGACCACCAGGAAACCGATGTTGTGCCGGTTGCCGGCGTAGCGCGGGCCGGGGTTGCCGAGCCCCACGACCAGGACCGGCTCGTCAGCGGAAGCGGAAGTCATGGCAGAAACGCTAACCGGGCGGCCCCCGAAGGGACCGCCCGGTCAGGAGAACTCTCAGGCCTCGGCGGCCTCGGGGGCGGGGGCCTCGGTCTCCTCGGCCTCACCCTCGGCGGTCTCGCCCTCCATCTCACCGGCGGTCGGCGCGACGTTCACGGCGACGATCAGCGTGTCGGGGTCGGTGACCAGCTCGGCGCCGGACGGGATCTTGACGTCCTTGGCCAGGACCTGCGTGCCGGCCTCGGCGCCCTCGAGCGACACCTCGAACTGCTCCGGGATGTGCAGCGCCTCGACGGACACCTCGATGGTGGTGGCGTCCTGGGTGACGAGCGTGCCGGGCTGGGCCTCTCCCGTGATGACCACCGGCACCTCGACGTTGACCTTCTCGCCGCGCTGGACGAGCAGCAGGTCGACGTGCTCGATGTAGTTCTTGATCGGGTGGGTGGTGACGGTCTTCGTGAGCGCCAGCTCGCTCTTGCTGTCGATCTCCAGCGTCAGGACGGCGTTCTGACCGTGCTCACGCACGACGCGGGCGAACTCGATCGCGGGCAGCGCCAGGTGCTTCGGGTCGGAACCGTGACCGTAGAGCACCGCGGGGATCTTGCCTGCGCGTCGCGTGCGGCGCGCGGCGCCCTTGCCGAACTCGGTACGGGCTTCGGCGGCGAGACGGACCTCGGACACGGTGGTGCACTCCTTGCTACAAGAAACCTTGGGGGCGGCGGCGACCTGCGGCGACGGGGCATGAGCGTGCGGCAGTCAAGCCGCCGCGTCGATCACGCCGGGCATGACGCCCGCCCTCGCCGAGGCAACCCGGATAGTCTACGCGGCCCGTTTTGGCAAGGGCACCAGGGGGCCGGTTCGCATGTACCGTGCGGCCGAGTTGTCCACAGCCGCCCTGGTTATCCACAGCTCGCGGCGCTGGCCTGGAATTGTCGGTCCCCACTGGTAGACTGGCATGGCGGGTGGCCCCCGGGATCGGGTGGGGGTTGCCATCGCGCGCGAGCGGCGAGGGCCGACCCCAGGATGGCGACCCCGGCGTGAGGATCGGAACCCCGGAATGAGGACGCCGACCCCGGCATGCCGGGCACGCAGCGCCCGAACCCTGCGAAGCGGGGCGAAGCCCCATAACCCCGTGAGGGGTGTCTGCCATCCCGTCGACCTGGCGAAGCCCGATCACGCCGGGTCAAGGGGCCCGGATGCCCAACCAACCCTGTGCCCAAGCCTCCCGGGCCCCTTGACGCGGTGTGATAGCCCATGGGAGGTCGACGGGATGGCAGGCAGCCACGGACACCAGTCCTTGCCAACCCAACCCCGTGCCCGACCCGCCGCCATCCCGGAGACCAGCCCGTCCGGCGAGGACCCCCCGGAGGGAAACCCACGCAAGGCAAGTCCCACCCGACTTTGACGGACCTTGGCGAGGCTCGCGAACGAAGAACGCGCGAGCGACCGCTCGACAAAGCGCGCGCAGCAGATCGAGATCGCCGCCCCCGAGCCGAGGACGGCGACCGCAACCGCAAGCGTCAGGCGTTGCCGTCGAACAGGCTGGTCACCGAACCGTCCTCGAAGACCTCCTGGATGGCCCGCGCCAGCAGCGGCGCGATCGACAGGACGGTCAGCTTCGGGAAGCGCTTGGCGTCGGGGATCGGGAGCGTGTTGGTGAACACGACCTCCTTCGCGCCGCACTGGGACAGCCGTTCCGGCGCCGGGCCGGACAGCACGCCGTGCGACGCGGCCACGACCACGTCCGCGGCGCCCTCGTCCAACAGCTGGTCGACGGCCTTCGCGATGGTGCCGCCGGTGTCGACCATGTCGTCGATCACCACGCACAGCCGGTCCCGCACCTCGCCGACCACGCGGTTGGCGACGACCTCGTTGGGTCGCAGCGGGTCACGGGTCTTGTGGATGAACGCGATCGGCACGCCGCCGAGGTCGTCCGCCCACTTCTCCGCCAGCTTTGTGCGGCCCGCGTCCGGCGACACGACCGTCACGTTGTCCGCGCCGTACTGCTCCTTCACGTAGTGCGACAGCAGCGTCTGCGCGAACAGGTGGTCCACCGGGCCGTCGAAGAAGCCCTGGATCTGCGCGGTGTGCAGGTCGACGGTCATGATCCGGTCCGCGCCCGCGGTCTTGAACAGGTCCGCGATGAGCCGTGCCGAGATCGGTTCGCGGCCCTTGTGCTTCTTGTCCTGCCGGGCATACGGGTAGAACGGCATGATCACGGTGATCCGCTTGGCCGACGCGCGCTTCAGCGCGTCCACCATGATCAGCTGCTCCATGATCCACTGGTTGATGGGCTCGCAGTGGCTCTGGATGACGAACGCGTCGCAGCCGCGGACCGACTCCTCGAACCGGACGAAGATCTCGCCGTTGGCGAAGTCGTACGCCGACTGGGGCGTGATCGACACGTTGAGGTGCTTCGCGACCTCCTCGGCGAGCTCTGGGTGCGCCCGCCCGGAGAAGAACATCAGGTTCTTCTTCGGCGTCCCGGACTTGGCGTTCATGGTTGCTGCTCCTCCGACTCGGATGTGATCCCGAGCGCCCGCCGCGCGGCCTCCGCCGCCGGCGTGCCCGGTCGCTTGCGCAGCACCCAGCCCTCGATGTTGCGCTGCGAGCCGGCCGAAACGGCCAGCGCACCCGGCGGCACGTCCTCCCTCAGCACGGCCCCCGCCCCGCTGTACGCGCCGTCCCCCACGTTGACCGGCGCGACGAACATGTTGTCGCTGCCGGTGCGCGCGTGCGACCCCACGGTCGTCCTGCGCTTGGTCACCCCGTCGTAGTTCACGAAGACGCTGGCGGCCCCGATGTTGGAGTACTCGCCGATCGTGGCGTCGCCGACGTACGACAGGTGCGGCACCTTCGTGCCCTTGCCGATCTCGGAGTTCTTGACCTCGACGAACGTGCCGATCTTGCCCTTGTCGTGCAGCACGGTGCCGGGCCGCAGGTAGGCGTAGGGGCCCACGTTCGCGCCGTCGCCGATCGTCGACTCGCTGCCGTGCGTGCGGATGACCTTGGCCTCGGCGCCGACGCGCACGTCGGTGAGCGTCGTGTCCGGGCCGATGGTGGCGCCCTCGCCGACGGTGGTGGCGCCGCGCAGCTGCACGTTCGGCTCCAGCACCACGTCCCGGCTCAGCTGGACGCCCGCGTCGAGCCACACGGTGGCCGGGTCGGTCATGGTGACGCCCGCCCGCATCCACTGCTCGGTGAGGCGGCGGTTCAGCTCGCGGCCGAGCGCGGCGAGCTGCACGCGGTCGTTGACGCCCTCGACCAGCCACGGGTCGTCGCAGGTCCACGAACCGCAGCGGTGCCCGTCGCCGCGTGCGATGGCGAGCACGTCGGTGAGGTACTGCTCACCCTGGGCGTTGTCGGTGGACAGCCGCCCCAGCGCGTCGGCGAGCACGGCCGCGTCGAACGCGTACACGCCGGAGTTGATCTCGGTGATGGTCGCCTGCTCCGGCGTGGCGTCCTTCTGCTCGACGATCGCGGCGACCGTGCCGTCGGCGTCGCGGACGATCCGGCCGTAGCCGTGCGGGTTGTCGACCCGCGCGGTCAGCACGGTGACCGCGTTGCCCTTCTCGCCGTGCTCGGCGAGCAGCGCGGACAGGGTCCGCGTGTCGAGCAGCGGCACGTCGCCGTAGGTCACGAGCACCGTGCCGGTCAGCTCCGCGGGCAGCACGTCGAGCGCGCAGCGGACCGCGTGCCCGGTGCCGTGCTGCTCCTCCTGGACGGCGACGGTGACGGTCGCGTCGATGCCCTTCTCGACCTCGGCGAGGTGCTCGGTGACGGCGTCCCTGCCGTGGCCGACGACCACCGCCACCCGTGCGGGACGCAGGCCCGCGGCGGCGCGGACGGCGTGCTCGACCAGCGAGCGGCCCGCGATCCGGTGCAGCACCTTCGGGGTGCGGGACCGCATCCTGGTGCCCTCGCCGGCGGCGAGGATGATCGTGCTGACTTCTCCGAGCCCGGACGAGCCCTCCGGCATGGCAGCCGTCTCCCTTGGCCTGAGATCGATTTTCGAGGCCCGGACGAGCCCCGGGACTCGATCCTACGTGCCCTCCGGGAGTACCCACGCAGGGTCGGTCGAAGGCTCCTCGGCGACCTCCGGTGCGTCCGTTTCGTCCCCGGAGACGGCGACCACGTCGTTGCCGCCGCCACGTTTTGCCTGGTACATGGCGGCGTCGGCGCGGGCGAGCGCACGGGCGGCGGTTTCACCCGGCCGTAGGGACACGACACCCACGGAGAGTGTGACGCCGTGGCTGAGGTCCTGCGGGAGCCGGGCCACCGCGTCGGCTGCGCGGCGCAGCGCGGCGGCCGCGGGCTGCAGCGGCGCTCCGGGCAGCAGCACGATGAACTCGTCGCCGCCGTAGCGGGCCACCATGTCCGAGCCGCGCAGGGTGTCGCGGACCGTGCTGGCGATCACACGCAGCACGTCGTCGCCGTCGGCGTGCGACATGCGGTCGTTGACGCCCTTGAACCCGTCGAGGTCGACCAGCGCGATCGCGAGCGGTTTCTCCCCGACCTGCGCCGACAGCTCCTCGAGCCGTTCGTCCAGTGCGCGGCGGTTCGGCAGGCCGGTCAGCGGGTCCTGCAGCGCCTGCCGGGCGATCGCGCCGTGCTTGCGGGACAGCCGCTCGTGCTCGCGGCGGGTGTCGAGCGTGGTCTTGCGCGACAGCCGCTGGTCGGACAGCTGCGCCTCCAGCTCGGCCACGTACAGCTGCAGCGCGCTGGCGGTCCGCTCGCCGCCGTCGTCGGCGCCCGCGATGCTGGACAGCCGCGCGAACTCGCGGATGAGGCACAGGTACAGGCCCTGCTCGATGGTCGAGGTGTAGAGGCGTTTCTGCACGGCGCCGAGGGCCTCGACCGCTTCCTCGACGTGCCCGCAGTGCTCGAGGCAGCGGGCGAGCGCGATGGCGACGAAGATCAGCTCGCGCTGCGGGGCCAGCTCCAGCAGGCCCGCCAGCCGCTCCAGGTGCACGCTCGACGGGTTCGCGAGCGCGTGCGCGGCGCCGATCACGGGGACCTGGTCGGCGGCCGGCCGGTCGAGCCTGCGCCGGAACAGCGACTCCTGGAACGGCAGCTCGATGCCCTTCGCCATGGCCGCGGCCTCGGCGAAGTGCTGTGCCGCCTCGTCGTCCTGGCCCGCGCGTTCCAGCCGCAGGCCCCAGCCGAGCTGCAGCCGGGTGCGCGTGAGCAGGTGCACGGAGATGTCGTGGCTGCCCGCGCCGTTGCGGATGTGCCGGTTCGCCTTCTTCATCACCTGGTCGGCGACCTCGTACACGCCGAGCTGGGCGAGGACGGTGCCGAGGTCCATCAGCGTGGACGTCATCAGCACGTGCCAGGTTCGGCTGCCGTACAGCGGGTCCGGCTCGATCTTCTCGTCGAGCATGGCGAGGCCGACCGCGACCTCGGACAGCGCGTCGTCCTCCTCGCCGATCATCAGCAGGCGGGTGCCGCGCAGCGCGTGCGCGTCGGCCTCCAGCACGACGAGCTTGTGGTTGCGGGCGTGCGCCAGGAACTCCTCGGCCATGTCACCCGCGTCCGCCGCGGACTCGGTGTCGACGACGCGGATCGCGGTCGCGGCCCGCAGCAGCTGGCCGACGAGCCTCGGCTCGTCGCGGCGGCGGGCCTGGGCGAGGAGGCGGTCCATCTCGTCGACGTGGCGGGCGTGGTCGCCACGCTCACCGGCCTGGGTGATCGCGAGCAGTTCGCGGGCGCGCCCCACCAGCCACGCGTCGGAGCGCTCGTCCAACGCGGGCCGGTCAGCGTCGACCCGCACGTCGGTCCGCTCGCCGCCATCCACGTGGATTGTCCACCTCTACCGAACCGGAAGCCCTGCCCGCCGGGCGCGGACAGCTCCGCCGCCAGGGATCGAACCTGGACCATCAGAACCAAAATCTGAGGTGCTGCCTTTACACCACGGCGGATCGCGGACGGAGTAATCCGCCCACGGTTGGACATCGTGGCATGCATGTCCTCCCCGTGGCAGTGGTACCCGGTCGATCGGAAGGAAGCGCGTCCAAATGGGTGTGACGCGGCTCACGTGAGTGGTCGCGTCGTGGCTTCGCCTGGTTCATTGGGACACGTAAGTTACGGTTGCGTAGGCGAGGCTCGCCTAACATCTGGAAGACGGGGTAGCTAGGGATGACGACGACCCTCGACGAGTCCGCGGGCGGTGCCGCGCCACCGAAGAAGAGCCCGAAACCGATCACGGTCGGGGAACGGAAGACGTACGCCCAAGTGGGCGTGTACATCTTCATCCTCCTGCCGTTCGCCGCGCTGATCGCCGCGGTGCCACTCGCGTGGGGCTGGGGCCTCACGTGGACCGACGTGATCCTCGCGTTCGCGTTCTTCTACTTCACCGGGCACGGCGTGACCGTCGGCTACCACCGGTACTTCACGCACGGCTCGTTCAAGGCCAAGCGGCCGTTGAAGGTCTTCCTGGCGATCGCGGGCAGCATGGCCATGCAGGGCCCGCCGATCATCTGGGTCGCCGACCACCGGCGGCACCACGCGTACTCCGACAAGGAGGGCGACCCGCACTCGCCGTGGCTGTTCGGCACCGGCCCGGTCGCGCTCGCGAAGGGCTTCTGGCACGCGCACATGGGCTGGCTGTTCGACCGCAGCCTCACCAACAAGGAGCGCTTCGCCCCCGACCTGCTCGCCGACAAGGACATCGTGCGGGTCAACAACACCTTCGCGATCTGGACGGCGCTGACGTTGCTGCTCCCCGCGGTGCTCGGCGGGCTGATCACGTGGTCCTGGTGGGGCGCGCTGACCGCGTTCTTCTGGGCCGGTCTCGTGCGGGTCGCGATCCTGCACCACGTGACCTGGTCGACCAACTCGATCTGCCACATGATCGGCGACCGGCCGTTCGTGTCCCGTGACAAGGCGGCCAACGTGTGGCCGCTCGCGATCCTGTCCTTCGGCGAGTCGTGGCACAACCTGCACCACGCCGACCCGACCTGCGCCCGCCACGGCGTCAAGAAGGGCCAGATCGACACCTCCGCCAGGATCATCTGGTTCTTCGAGAAGTTCGGCTGGGTGCACAGCGTCCGCTGGCCCACCAAGGCACGCCTCGCCAAGATCTCGGCGGGTGCGGAGGCGTAATTGCCCGCGGACCGTCGGTGGTTGCCTCTAGGGTGACTCAAATGGCGGTCAGGCGGCGGACCCGGACGGCGCCTCCCCGACGTGGGGAGGCGCCGGCACCACGGGTGCGCATGACGGGTGAAGAGCGGCGGCAGCAGTTACTCGACGTGGCGCGGTCCCTCTTCGCCGAGAAGGGGTTCGACGGCGCGTCGATCGAGGAGATCGCACACCGCGCGAACGTCTCCAAACCGGTGGTCTACGAGCACTTCGGCGGCAAGGAAGGCGTCTACGCGGTCGTGGTCGACCGGGAGATGCACTACCTGCTGACGTCGATGACCACCGCGCTGGCCGAGGACGCGCACCCCCGGCTGCTGCTGGAACGTGCCGCCGTGGCCCTGCTGGACTACGTCGAGGGGTCCGCCGACGGGTTCCGCATCCTCGTGCGCGCGTCCCCGGTCGCGTCGTCGACGGGGACGTTCTCGTCGTTGCTGAACGACATCGCCTCGCAGGTCGAGAACATCCTCGGGGTGCAGTTCTCGTCCCGCGGCTACGACGCGAAGCTCGCCGCCCTGTACAGCCAGGCGCTGGTGGGGATGGTCGCGCTGACCGGGCAGTGGTGGCTCGACTCGCGCAAGCCCCGCAAGGAGGAGGTGGCCGCGCACCTGGTCAACCTCTCGTGGAACGGGCTGTCACACCTGGAGAACGCGCCCGTGCTGCGCGAAGAGCACTGATCAGCCCAGGTAACCGTGCAGGAGGGCGGCGCCCGCCAGCATGGCGCGCGTCCGCGCGACCAGTGCCGACCGCCGCGTCTCCACCGCCGCCAGCAGGGCGTCGCTGCTGCCGGACTCCCGCAGGCCGGCCAGGATCGGCTGGATCTGCTCCAGGCCGTACCCGTTCTGCCGCAGCATGGTGATCATCCGGGCGTCGCGGACGTCCGCCGGGGTGTAGAAGCGGTAGCCCGTGCCGCGTTCCCGTGCGGGCACCAGCAGTCCCGCGTCCTCCCACACGCGCAGCGCCGACGTGCGGACGCCCAGCACCCTCGCCACCTCGCCGATGCGCAGGTTCGAGCGCGGCGGTGGCTCCGTCGACGCGACCGCGGTGAGCGCCTCGGCCGTCGCCGCGAGCTTGCGGGTCTGGTCGTGCACGTCCGCGTGTGCCTCGTTCACCAGGGCGAGCGCCGCGGGCACGTCGCCGTCGTGGACCGCGTTCATGATCGCCTTGGCGGCCGCCCAGCCGAACCCCTTCGCCAGTGCGCGGTAGGTGAGCAGCGCGTCCCGGTGCCGTTCGTCGAGCACGCGGTAGCCCGACTCGGTGCGCGGCGCGGGTGGCAGGACGCCCCAGTCCACGTAGTTGCGGACCTGCTGCGTGGAGACCCCCGCCGCCCGCGCGAGGTCGATCGGCCGCACGGTCAGGCCGGGGTGACGCGCAACAGCTTGTCGTCCGTGCCGTTGCTCGTCGTCAGGTAGAGGGCACCGTCGGGGCCGGTCCGTGCCGCGCGCAGGCGGCCGAACGTGTCCGTGAACTCCTTCGGCACCGACACGGTCTCGACGTCACCCTGTTCCGTCAGGGTCAGCAGGATGACCTTCGCGCCCTTCAGCGCCGTGATCACCAGGGCGCCGTCGAGCGCGCCCCACTGGTCACCGTCCAGGAACGTCGCCGCGCAGACCGCCTCGGTCATGTCGCCCGTCTGCCACTTCGCGGGCACCGCGTCCGGGAACCGCTGGAGGTCGGTCATCTCGACGCTCTCGTCGTAGCCGCCGACCGTGCCGCCCCGCGACGGGTCCCAGCCGTAGTTCTTGCCCGCCTGGATCAGGTTGACCTCGTCGTTCTTGCTCGGGCCGTGCTCGGCGGTGAACACCTGGTCCGAGTCCGGCCGCAGCGCGACGCCCTGGATGTTGCGGTGGCCGTACGTGTAGACGTACCGCTCGCGCTCGTTCGCCGAGCCGATGAACGGGTTGTCGGGCATGGGTTCGCCCGTGTTCAGGTCGAGCCGCAGCACCTTGCCGCCCAGGTTCGTGCGGTCCTGCGGGAACGTGCCGTGCGCGGTGTCGCCGGTGCCGACCAGCAACGACCCGTCGCGGGCCAGCGTCGGGCGGCAGCCGGAGTGCCTGCCGGACTGGGCCAGCGGCAGGCCGGTCAGCAGCTCCTTCTCGCGCGTCGCGACCAACTCGTCCTCGGTCAGACGCCACGTGACCAGCCGGATGTCGGCCGGCTCCCCGTTCTCCGTGTGCGTCTGGCAGGTCGTGAACCGGCGCGTCCGCTCGAAGTCCGGGTGCACCACGAGCCCCATCAGGCCGCCCTCGCCCTGGACGAACACGTCGGCCAGGTCGGCCTTCAGGGTCGTGACCTTCGCGCCCGGCTCGCTGCTCGACAGCAGCGCGATGCGCGCCGGCCGCTGCGTCACGAGGACCTTGCCGTCCGGCAGGAACCCGACGTCCCAGCCGTGCGACAGTCCACCCGCGACCGTCTCCACCTTCAGCTGGGGTGTTTCCGCGGCGCTCGGCGTGGTCGGCGCGCTCGTACCGCTGCGCGGGACCTGACCCGTGCCCTCACGCTCCGCGGGCGCGTCGGTGCAGGCGGTGAGCACGGCCAGTGCCGCTCCGACAACGAGAAAACTCGTCCGGGTTCGCATGGGTCCAGAATGCTGCCTCGCGCGTCGCACTGCTGTGTGGTGACGCCGGCACGGGAGAGGGCGAATGAGCGACGACTGGTGGACAGAGCGGCAGCAGAACAAGCGGCTCGCGGGGCTCGAGGAGGACCTGAGCTACGTCTCCGCCTCGTTGTCGCAGGCCCGGGCGTCGCAGAACCGGCTGAAGGCCGAGCTGTCGAAGGTCAGCGGGTCGCTCGAACAGCGGCTGAACCGGCTCTCCGCCGCGTTCGACGCGTTCGTGGAGATCAGCGACCTGCGGGTGACGCTCGGGCTGTTCGACGCGCACGGGCGGGTGCGGCACCAGGCCAAGCAGCTGCTGGCGGGTGCGGGCATCGCGGACGTGTCCGACGCCGAGGGTTACTGGCTCGCGCCCGCGCTGATCGCGCTGCGCGGTGTCGCGGACGGCGTGGTCGACGACGAGGCCCTCGCACTGGCCACCGCCCGGGACCCCCTGCGCACCAGCGTGTTCCACGTGTTGCTCACGTCCGTGCTCGGCGGCCGCTCGACGGTGCCCTCGCTCGCACCGGCCCTGCCCGCGCTGCCCGAGGAGGTGCCCGCCTACCAGCGGGCCGTGTGGCTGCTCGCGGCCGACGGCTTCTTCGGCGCCGACGGGTGGGACCTGGCGCGGCAGCGCTGCGCGGAGTTCGTGGCGGGCGTGACCGACGGTTCCCTGGTCACGGCGCTGCGGGACGTGGCGGCGCCCAGTGCCGTCGTGCAGGTGCCCAAGGAACTGGACGGCGGCGGGTCCATGGCGAACTCGCTGCACGCGTGCGAGAAGCTCGCCGTGCTGCGGACGTGGGTCACCGAGGCGCTGGACGGCTACACGAACGAGCCGGACGGTGAGCCGGACGAGCTGGCCCGCACGTCGTTGAACCTGCTGGTCGACGAGGGCAGCCCGGTCGAGCTGCCGCTGCTCGCGCGGGAACGGGAGCTGCGGGCGGTCATCGAGGGCGCCGCGACCGCGAAGTCCACGTGGGACAGCCCGGCAGGCACGGCACGCGAGCTGCTGCGTGCGGACATCGCCTCGGACCGCCCCAACCGCAGGGCGCTCGCGGCCCGGGCGAGCGCACCGGTGCTGGTCACCGTGGCCGAGGAACTGGCGGCGGCGGCACGGGTCGAGGCACCCGCCTCGCTGGAGGTCCGCACCCGCTTCGGCCGCGTGACGATCACCCCGGCCGGCCCGGACTCGACGTCGATGCGGAAGGCGCTCGAGCTGGCGGAGCGGTCGGGACAGGTCGACTCCAAACGCCGCGAGGTGGCGATCGGCGCCGCGGTCGTCGGCGTGATCTTCCTGGTCATCGGCCTGCTCGCCGGGTGGGGCTGGCTGTTCGTCGCCGCCGCCGCTCTCGGCGCCGCCGGGTACCAGTGGCTGGCGGCGGGCAAGGAGCAGCGCGACGCGGCGGCACAGGGGGAGCAGGCGCAGCAGACGCTCACCGCCGACGTGGCGAAGCGGGTCGAGGCCTTCGCGAAGACCCGCCGCGAGCTGGAGGACCGGCAGTCCGCGGTGGCCGGCGACCTGACCGCCGTGCGGGCCGCGCTCGCGTGAGATCGTGAGCGGGTGACGCTCAGGCTGGAGATCGAGGACGCGGTCGCGACGCTGACCATCGACCGCCCGTCGAAGCGCAACGCGATGAGCTTCGAGATGTGGTCGGCCGTGCCCGGCCTGCTCGACAAGGTCGCGGCGGACGACGCGGTGCGGGCCCTGGTCATCCGGGGCACCGACCACTTCTCCGCGGGCGCCGACATCAGCGAGTTCGCGACGCTGCGCGCCGACGCGGCGGGCGCGGAACGCTACGGCGCGGCCGTCCTCGCCGGCGAGCGCGCCATCGCCGACCTGCCGAAACCGACGATCGCCGCGATCACCGGCGTGTGCGTCGGCGGGGGCTGCGAGATCGCGCTGGCCTGCGACATGCGGGTCGCCGCGCCGGACGCCCGCTTCGGCATCACCCCGGCCAAGCTCGGCATCGTCTACAACTTCACGTCCACCAAGCAGCTGGTCGACGTGGTCGGGCCGGCGTGGGCGCGGCAGATCCTGTTCACCGCGGAGATCCTCGACGCGGCCACCGCGCTGCGGATCGGCCTGGTCAACGAGCTGACCGACGATCCGGTGGCCCGCGCGCTCGAACTCGCGGCGACCATGGCGTCACGCGCGCAGGTCAGCGTTCGCGGCGCCAAGCGCATCATCGCCAAGATCACCGAGGGCGACCACGAGGACGACGAGGTCCGCGCCCTGTACACCGAGTCGGTGCAGAGCGCGGACTACGCCGAGGGCGTGGCCGCCTTCCTGGCGAAGCGCACCCCGCGTTTCTAGGCCGCGGCTACGGCCGCTCGCCGACGGCGTCGACGATCGCCTGCTCCACCACCGCGTCCATGCCGGTGACCCCCAGGAACGCGTGGGTCTTCCGGTCGAAGACGAGCGTCTCGGTGTACCCGTGGCGGGTCCAGCGCACGCCGATGCCCGGCCTGCCCGCGGCGTCCACGGCGTCGTCCACGACGGTCAGGCCCGGGAAGTCGGCCATCGCCTCGAACAGGGCGGCCAGCGACGCGGGCGGCACGTACGTCTCCCCGAACGTGAAGCGGATCAGGCCGCTGACGTCCTCGGGTTCGCCCGGTTCGCCGCCGGTGTCCTGGCTCAGGTACGCCCGCATGCCCGCGGCGTCGGTCGGCAGGTCGGCGCGGTACGCGGGGCTCGGGGTGCATGACTCGAACACCCCCGGCAGCGGCTGGTCGCCCTTGATCACCGCCATCCTGCCGTCGCGGCAGCCCGCGAGCGGGATGTCCTCGCCCTCCTGCGAGATCCGGCCGTCGTGCGTGCCGTCCGCCGACAGCCACGACTCCCGCACCGAGCCGTACGTGCGGTGCGTCTTCGTGTAGATGAACTGGTCCGGTCGTGGTGGGGTGGCGGGCAGTTCCCGGACCGCGTCGGCGGCCTGGTGCAGGATCTCCGCCGCGCTGGCCTCCGGCTGGTCGACACCGACCGGCGCCAGCCCACCCAGCGAGACCACGGCGGTGATCGCCGCGGCCAGCCCGACCACGATGCCCGCGGACACCACGAGACGTCGACGGCGCGGCCTGACCGGTTCGCGGGTCGCCGTGTTCGTCGCGGTGGGCGCCCCGGTGATCGCCGCCATCAGGCGGGCGCGGGCGGGGTCGAGGTCGGCGGCGGACGGCAGCGGGGTGCGGTCGGCCACGTCCTTGAGGAGTGCGAGGTCATCCATGGTTTGCGGGCTCCTTGGTCGATGCGGTGAGTGCGGCGCGCACCTGCTTGCGCGCGCGGTTGAGCCGGGAACGGACGGTGCCGACGGGGATCACGAGCGCCCCGGCGACCTCCTCGTAGGTGAGGCCTTCCCAGGCGATCAGCAGCAGCACGTCCCGGTCACCGGCCGACAGGCCGGCGAGCGCCTCGGCGAGCATCCGGTGCATGGCCGCCGCCGTGACCTGCGCGGCCACGCGGTCGGCGTGGCCGTCCTGGTCCGGCTCCGGCGCGATGCTCGCCCGCAGCCGGTACTCGCGGGCCTCCTCGCGGTGGTGCTGGCGCACGAGGTTCGTCGCGATGCCGTACAGCCACGGCCGGGCGTCTGGGCGGGCCGGGTCGTAGCCCGCCCGCTTGCCGAACGCGACCAGGAACGTCTCGGCCACCAGGTCGTCGGCCACCTGCGCGCCGAGCCGGCGCGCGAGGTAGCGCTGGATGTGCGGCGCGTGCCGGTCGAAGATCGCGGCGAACCGCTCGGGGCGGCCCAGCGATCGCGCGATGATCGCCGCGTCGTCCTCGTCGGGTTGATGCATGGGCTCCTCTTCCGCCTGCGACAGGGTCACCCGCTATCCGCGCCATCCCCGCGACGAGTTCACGGGCACCGCTCACCGACCGGGGGTCGGCGCGCATGAATTGGGTCGCACCGGGCACGTAGGGTGGGTGTCGAGAACCCCTCCGCCGGGCTCGTCCGGGGCAGGGGTGTGTCCGTGCGTGTCCTCCGAGGGGTATCTCCAGTGTCGTTGTCCGGTCTGTTGCGAGCCGTGCTGCCCGACCCCGCCCTCGTCAAGATCGCCGAGTCGGTCGGGGCACCCAGCCTCGAACTGGAAGGTCCGACCGCCGTCCGGCCGCTGGTCACCGCCGCCGTGGCCGCGCGGAAGCACGTCCTCGCGATCACCGCCACCGGCCACGAGGCCGACGACCTCACCGCCGCGCTCCGCGACCTGCTGGGCCGCGACGCGGTCGCGAACCTCCCCTCGTGGGAGACGCTGCCGCACGAGCGGCTCTCCCCGAGAGCGGACACCGTCGGCCGCCGCCTCGAGGTGCTGCACCGCATGCGCCACGACGACCCGCCGCAGGTCGTGGTCGCCACCGTGCGCAGCCTCATCCAGCCGATGGCGCCCGGCCTCGGCACGCTCGACCCGGTGCACCTCGTGGTCGGCGAGGAGCACGACTTCGACGGCGTCGTCGAGCGCCTCGTCGAGCTCGCCTACACCCGCGTCGACATGGTCGAGAAGCGCGGCGAGTTCGCCGTCCGCGGCGGCATCCTCGACATCTTCCCGCCCACCGCCGAACACCCGGCCCGCGTCGAGTTCTGGGGCGACGAGGTGTCGGAGATCCGGTGCTTCTCCGTCGCCGACCAGCGGTCGCTGCCCACCGAGATCACCGAGGTCAACGCCCCGCCCTGCCGCGAGCTGCTGCTCACCGAGGACGTCCGGCAGCGCGCGATGGCGCTCGCCGAGGAGCAGGCCGCGGCCGGCAGCGCCGACGCCCACCTCGCCGAGATGCTCGGCAAGCTCGCCGACGGCATCCCCGTCGAGGGCATGGAGGCCCTGATCCCGGTCCTGTGCGAGGGCGAGCTGGACCTGCTCACCGACGTCCTGCCCGACGGCGCCCACGTCCTCGTCATCGACCCCGAGAAGGTCCGCACCCGCGCCCACGACCTCGTCCGCACCGGCCAGGAGTTCCTGGAGGCGGCGTGGATGGCCGCGGCGGGCGGCGGCTCGGCGCCGCTGGACCTCGGCGCCTCGGCCTACCGCGGCCTCGGCGAGGTCGCCCAGCACGCCCGCGACACCGGCCACCCGTGGTGGACGCTCTCCCAGCTCACCACCCCCGACGAGAACGTCGTCCAGCTCGACATCGCGGGCGTCGAGGGCTACCGGGGCGACGTCGCCCGCGCCTTCACCGACCTGCGCGCCCACACCGCCACCGGCGGCGCGGCCGTGCTCGTCGTCCCCGGGGCAGGCACCGCCCGCCGCGCGGTCGAGCAGCTCTCCGACGCCGACGTCGCCGCCACGTTCGCCGAGGAGGGCCTCACCGAGCCGCCGGCAGGCGGCATCGTCACCGTCGTCCGCGGTGCGCTCGAGGAAGGCTTCCTCGCCCCGGAGCGGGCCCTCGTGGTGCTCACCGAGACCGACCTCACCGGCGGCAGGCACGGCACGTCCACCCGGGACCTCTCCGCGAAGATGCCGTCCCGGCGGCGCAACGCGGTCGACCCGCTCGCCCTCAAGGCCGGCGACTACGTCGTCCACGAGCAGCACGGCATCGGCCGCTACGTCGAGATGGTCCAGCGCACCGTCGGTGGTGCGACCCGCGAGTACCTACTGCTCGAATACGCCTCCTCCAAGCGCGGCCAGCCCGGCGACCGCTTGTTCGTGCCCACCGACCAGCTCGACCAGGTGTCCCGCTACGTCGGCGGCGAGCTGCCCACCCTCAACAAGCTCGGCGGCTCGGACTGGAAGAACACCAAGGCCAAGGCACGCAAGGCGGTCAAGCAGATCGCCGCCGAGCTGGTGCAGCTCTACGCCGCCCGCCAGTCCGCGCCGGGGCACGCGTTCGGCCCCGACACCCCGTGGCAGCGCGAGCTCGAGGACGCGTTCCCGTTCACCGAGACACCCGACCAGATGGCGGCCATCGACGAGGTCAAGGCCGACATGATGCGCAGCGTCCCGATGGACCGCGTGATCTGCGGCGACGTCGGCTACGGCAAGACCGAGATCGCCGTGCGCGCCGCGTTCAAGGCGGTGCAGGACGGCAAGCAGGTCGTGGTGCTGGTGCCCACCACGCTGCTCGCCCAGCAGCACCTCAACACGTTCACCGAGCGCATGGCCTCCTTCCCGGTCACCGTGAAGGGCCTGTCCCGGTTCACGCACGGCCAGGACGCCGACGCGGTCATCGAGGGCCTCGCCTCCGGCGAGGTCGACGTGGTGATCGGCACGCACCGCCTGCTGCAGACCGGCATCCGCTACAAGGACCTCGGCCTCGTGATCGTCGACGAGGAGCAGCGGTTCGGCGTCGAGCACAAGGAGCACATCAAGGCGCTCCGCACCCACGTCGACGTGCTCACGATGTCCGCCACCCCGATCCCGCGGACCCTCGAGATGTCGCTCGCAGGCATCCGCGAGATGTCGACCATCCTCACCCCGCCCGAGGACCGGCACCCGATCCTCACCTACGTCGGCGCCTACGACGACAAGCAGGTCGGCGCCGCGATCCGCCGCGAGCTGCTGCGCGACGGCCAGGTCTTCTACGTGCACAACCGGGTCTCCTCGATCGAGAAGGCCGCGCGCCGGATCCGCGAGCTGGTGCCGGAGGCGCGGGTGGTCACCGCGCACGGCCAGATGAACGAGGACCGCCTCGAGAAGATCATCGAGGGGTTCTGGACCCGCGAGTTCGACGTGCTGGTGTGCACCACGATCGTCGAGACCGGTCTCGACATCGCCAACGCCAACACGCTGATCGTGGAGCGCGGCGACATGCTCGGCCTCGCCCAGCTGCACCAGCTGCGCGGCCGCGTCGGCCGCGGCCGCGAACGCGGGTACGCCTACTTCCTCTACCCGCCGGAGGCGCCGCTCACCGAGACCGCCCACGACCGGCTCGCCACGATCGCCCAGAACACCGAGCTGGGCGCGGGCATGGCGGTGGCCATGAAGGACCTCGAGATCCGCGGTGCGGGCAACATCCTCGGCGCCGAGCAGTCCGGGCACATCGCGGGCGTCGGCTTCGACCTCTACGTCCGGCTCGTCGGCGAGGCGGTCGAGGCGTTCCGCAAGCACGCGGGCGCCGAACCCGGCGAGGAGGAGGAAGAGCTCGCCGAGGTGCGGGTCGACCTGCCGGTGGACGCGCACATCCCGCACGACTACGTGCCGGGCGAACGGCTGCGGCTCGAGGCCTACCGCAAGATCGCCGCCGCGGCCGACGCCGACGCGCTCGCCGGCGTCGAGGAGGAGCTCAAGGACCG
Organism: Actinophytocola sp. KF-1; assembly: GCF_054661535.1. Lineage (NCBI taxonomy): Bacteria > Bacillati > Actinomycetota > Actinomycetes > Pseudonocardiales > Pseudonocardiaceae > Actinophytocola > Actinophytocola sp. KF-1. Next base: position 113,043 of record NZ_BAAFVK010000015.1, read on the forward strand.
GTACGGCAACCCGCCGCTGCCGGTGCAGCGCCTCTTCGCGGTGGCGGCGTTCCGGCAGAAGTGCCGCGAGCACGGCGTCACCGAGGTGACCCTGCAGGGCAGCTCGATCCGGTTCGCGCCGCTGTCGTTGCGCGACTCGCAGATCGTGCGGCTGAAGCGCCTGCACCCCAAGGCGAACTACAAACCGGTGAGCGAGCTCGTCACCGTGCCGAGGCCGACGGAGGGCGCCGCGGGCGGCCGGATCGGCGCGCCGCCGCTGCGCGACGTCGAGCTGCTGGAGTGGTGCGCGAAGCTCCTCGAGTCGCTGGTGATCGCCCCCGCTCCGGTCGGCTAGCAGGCTGTGAGAGGCTTGGCGACCGTGACGAGTGTCCTTCGCCGTGCCGTAGCGCCGTTCGCCGCCGTGACCGCGCTGGTCGCGACGCTGTCCGCGTGTGGGACCGGGCCAAGCCAGGTCAACTCCGCAGTCATCATCGACGACCACGTGATCTCGGTCGACGAGGTGCAGTCCTTGATCGACAAGGTCGTCAAGGAACCGGCGGCCCGGCCGCTCGCCCAGCAGCACAAGCTCGACCTCGTGGCCAGGGAGATCGTGACGCAGCTGGTCACGCACCAGGTCCTGACCGAGGTCGCCGAGGAGGAGAACCTCAGCGTCGACCAGGAGCAGCTCGCCATGCTCCGCGAGCAGGACCCGCTCGGCCAGGAGCTGCCCGCCGACGGCAGCGTGCCCGCCGACCAGCTGGTGCCCGCGCTCGTGAACCGCGCCCGCGGCTTCGACGCGTACGCCAACGACAACCTGCTGCTCGTCGAGCTGGCGCAGAAGTACCTCGGTCGCGCGGACGTGAAGTACAACGTCGCGGGCCTCACCGACTACGACGACGCCAAGGCGCTGGCCGAGAAGATCGCGGCCGACCCGGACAACGGCCCGTCGCTCATGCGGTCCGCGTCGTCCGAGGAGCTGCCGCCGCAGCTGAACTCGAACACCGGCCCCGGCCCGCTCGCGCTCCAGCTGCTGGTGCCGGACGACTCCGTGCTCCTCATCAACGAGCCGGCCACCGCGCAGAGCCCGGGCGGCTTCTTCGTGGTACAGGTGCTGTCGAGCGAGGTCGCGTCGAGCGCGTCGCCGGAGTCCGACCCGAGCCAGATGGACCCGAACCAGCTGCCGACGTACGGCAAGTACCTCCTTCGCGACGAGCTCGCGGGCAAGGACGTGCGGGTCAGCCCCCGCTACGGCGAGTGGAACCTGGCGGAGATGAAGGTCATGCCGAAGTCCGAGGCCGGTGTCGCCGGGCTCCTGCTGATGCCAGAGACCGACAAGTCGTGACCCGAGCGGCCGAGGCCACGTCGGCGGGAACGGCGGTCGTGCTGCTCGGACCCGGCGATTCGGTTCCGGTGGCCGCCCTCCCGCTCGTGCGTGCCGCGGCCGCCGTGTACACGGCAGCGGACGCGCCACCGCCCGGCAGGCTCGCGGACGAGGCACTGTCCGGTCCGGTCGTGCTGCTGGTCGCGGACCTGGACGACCCGGGTGCCGCGGAGCTGGTGGCTCGTGGTGCCGAGGTTGTGCGGCCCACGCCGGTGTACGGCTCCGGCTTGCTGGACGCGGTCGCCGTGATGGACCGGCTGCGTTCGCCGGGCGGCTGCCCGTGGGACGCGGAGCAGACGCACGACTCGCTGAAGCAGTACCTCGTCGAGGAATGCTTCGAGCTGCTGGAAGCCATCGAGGACGGCGACCGGGCCGCGCTGCGCGAAGAACTCGGCGACGTGCTGCTGCAGGTGCTGTTCCACTCCCGTGTCGCGCAGGAGTCGCCGGACGCCCCGTTCTCCATCGACGACGTGGCCGCCGAGCTGGTGGCGAAGCTGGTGGGCCGCCATCCGCACGTGTTCGCGGGCGGGGACCCGGCGGTGCGGGACGCACGGACACAGGAACACCGCTGGGAACAGTTGAAGCAGCAGGAGAAGAAGCGCGCGTCGAGTGTCGACGGCGTGGCCATGGGACAGCCCGCGCTGGCGCTGGCCGCCAAGCTGGTGCAGCGCACGAAACGCGCCGGGCTGCCGGCCGGCCTGCTGCCGGACTCGCCGCTGTTCGGGGCGGCGGCGCGGTCGAAGCTCGCGGGCGACGATCCGGAGGGTGCGCTGCGCGCGGAGGCCAGGAAGTTCGCGGCGGACGTGCGTGCCGCGGAGGACGCGGCCCGCTCCGCGGGCGTTGATCCCGCGGCGATGTCCGAGTCGGACTGGCGTCGCTTCTGGCCGTCCTGACGGTGCCCGCTGCGGTCGTGGTCATCGGTGTCATGCCCCCACCATGCGGCCGACCTGCGCCGTTGTCACGAACTTGTCCGTACGAATGGGACACTCGTTCGAGTTTTTCGTTGCTGGGCCCGGTTTCGGGTCGGTCGTCGATGGCGCGGAAGTGCATGTCCGCGGGGCGAAAATCGCGTGAATGGACCGTTCGTTCGCACTCGTCCGGCTGACTGCCCTTTTTGGCCGTCATTTCGTCGGTGATCGCGGCTAACGTGGCGGCCGTGAACGACGCGTACCTCCGATTCCCACACCTCCACGGCGAACTGGTCACCTTCGTGGCCGAGGACGACGTCTGGCTGGCGCCGCTCGGCGGCGGCCGGGCCTGGCGCGTGTCCGCCGACCAGACCACGGTCAGCTCGCCGCGCTTCTCCGCCGACGGCACGCACCTGGCATGGACCAGCTGGCGGGACGTCGAGCCGGAGGTGCACGTCGCGCCCGCCGACGGCGGACCGAGCCGTCGGCTGACCCACTGGGCGGACGTCAACACCGAGGTGCTCGGGTGGACGGCGGAGGGCGAGGTGCTGGCGATCAGCACCGTCGGGCAGCCGAGCATCCGCCGCACGTGGGCGTACGCGATCGCCCTGGACGGCAGGACGCGGAAGCTGCCGTACGGGCCGGTCGGCGGCGTCGCCACCGGGCCGGGCGGCGCGGTTCTCCTGCTGGGCGCCGCGTCCCGGGAACCGGCGTGGTGGAAGCGGTACCGCGGCGGCACGATGGGCAAACTGTGGCTCGACGCCGACGGGGCCGGTGAGTTCAGCAGGTTCCTCCCGGACCTCGACGGCAACCTGGCGTCGCCGATGTGGGTGGGAGACCGGATCGCGTTCCTGTCCGACCACGAGGGCGTCGGCGAGCTGTACTCGTGCCTGCCGGACGGCTCCGACCTGCGCAAGCACGGCGTCGACGCGCCCGGCGGGTACTACGCGCGCAACGCGACGACCGACGGGCGCCGGGTGGTCTTCCACCGCGCCGGGCGGCTGTGGCTGGTCGACGGGCTCGACAGCGAGCCGCGTGAGCTGGACGTCCGGCTCGGCGGACCACGGCTCGCCCGCGCCCCGTACCCGGTGCGCGCGGCCGACGAACTCGGCGACGTCGGGCCCGACCACACCGGCCGGGGCAGCGCCATCGAGGTCCGCGGCACCGTGCACTGGCTGACACACCGGGACGGGCCGGTGCGTGTGCTGTCGGCCCAGCCGGGCGTGCGCGCGAGACATCCGCGCACACTCGGCGACCAGGTCGTGTGGGTGACCGACGCCGACGGCGAGGAGGCCTTGGAGATCTCGCCGGTCGGCGGGACGGCGCCCGGCGACACCCCGCGCCGGATCGGGGCGGGCAGGCTCGGCAGGGTCCTCGAACTCGCGGGCTCGCCCGACGGGCGGCGGGTCGCCGTGGCGACGCACGACGGCCGGGTGCTGCTCGCCGAGGTGGAGAGCGGGGAACTGCACGAACTCGTGCACACCACGGAGGGCGACCCGTGCGATCTCGCGTTCTCGCCCGACTCGGCGTGGCTCGCGTGGTCGCACCCGGGGCCGAACCCGTTGCGCCACATCAGGATGGCCAACACCACCGACCTGTCCATTGTGGACGTGACGCCGCTGCGGTTCGTCGACTCCGATCCACAGTTCACGGTCGACGGCAAGCACCTCGCGTTCCTGTCCATGCGCAGCTTCGACCCGGTCTACGACACGCACGTGTTCGACATGTCCTTCCCGTACGGCAGCCGGCCGCACCTGGTGCCGCTCGCGGCGACCACGCCGTCGCCGTTCTCCCCGCAGCTGCGGGGCAGGCCGGTCGACGACGAGCCGGACGGCAAGGACAAGGACGGTGACGACGACGCGCCGCCGCGCACCGCGGTGGACCTGGAGGGGCTCGGCGAGCGGGTGGTCGCGCTGCCGGTGCAGGCCGCGAGGTACGGCCACCTCCGCGCGGTGAAGAACGGCCTGGTGTGGCTGCGGTACACGCTGTCCGGTGTGCTCGGCCACGACGGGGACGGCGACGACGACGGCAGCGACAAGACCGTCCTCGAGCGCTACGACTTCACCAAGCGCAAGCACGAGACCCTGAACGACGGTGTCGACGGCGTGTGGGTGACCGGGGACGGCGAACGGCTGGTGGTGCGTGAGGGTTCACGCCTGCGGGTGCAGGCCGCGGACGCGAAACCGGACTCGTCCGACGACGGCGACGACGTGTGGGTTGACCTGTCGCGGGTGCGGGTGCAGGTCGACCCGGCCGCGGAGTGGCGGCAGTCGTTCGACGAGGCCGGACGGTTGATGCGGGACCACTTCTGGCGGGCGGACATGAGCGGTGTCGACTGGCCCGGGGTGCTGGCGCGGTACCGGCCGCTGGTGGAGACCGTCAACTCGCACGACGAGCTGGTCGACCTGCTGTGGGAGGTGCAGGGCGAGTTGGGCACGTCGCACGCGTACGTGACGCCGCCGGACGGCGGGGTGGAATCCGCGCGGCGGCTCGGGTTGCTCGGCGCGGACCTGGTGCGCGACGGGGACGTGTGGCGGATCGAGCGCATCCTGCCGGGGGAGTCGTCCGACCCGAGGGCGCGGTCGCCGCTGCGGGCGCCCGGGGTCGCGGTCCGGGCGGGCGACGCGATCGTCGCGGTCGACGGGCGGCCGGTCGACCCGGCGGTGGGGCCGTTCCCGTTACTGGCGGGCACCGCGGACAAGCCGGTGGAGCTGGTGATCGCGCCCGGTGGCGGGGGCGCGCACCGCAGCGTGGTCGTGGTGCCGCTGCTGGACGACATGCCGCTGCGCTACCACGACTGGGTGGCCGGCCGCCGAGCGCACGTGCACGAGACGAGCGGCGGCAGGCTCGGCTACGTGCACGTGCCGGACATGGTCGCGAGCGGCTGGGCGGAGCTGCACCGCGACCTGCGCCTGGAGGTCCGGCGCGAGGGCCTGATCGTGGACGTGCGCGAGAACCGCGGCGGGCACCTGTCCCAGCTGGTGGTGGAGAAGCTCGCCCGCAAGATCATCGGGTGGCAGATCACCCGGGACGCGCACACGGCCGAGAGCTACCCGCACGACGCGCCGCGCGGGCCGGTCGTGGCGGTGGCGAACGAGTTCTCCGGGTCGGACGGGGACATCGTCAACGCGGCGATCAAGGCGCTGGGGATCGGGCCGGTGGTCGGCACCCGGACGTGGGGCGGCGTCATCGGGATCGACATGCGGTACCACCTCGTGGACGGGACCCTCGTGACCCAGCCCCGGTACGCCACGTGGATCGAGGGGCCCGGGTGGGGAGTGGAGAACTACGGCGTCGATCCGGACGTCGAGGTGGTGATGACGCCGCAGGACCACGCCGCCGGGCGGGACCCGCAGCTGGACACCGCGGTCCGGGTGGCGTTGGAGGCGCTGGAGGTCACACCTGCGGCGGTCCAGCCAGCGTTGCCCCCGCTGTCGTCACCGGCGACGGGAGGTGAGCGTCGGGACTGAGCGGCTGGACCGTGAGTGCGCACTGCTGGTACCCCTGTCAGGACCGGGAGAATTCGGCACTCCCGGCGGGTTCGCACCGGAGGTCCGGATGGCGAAGGTGGTACCGGGTCGGATGACCCACCAGCACGACGGGGAGCTCGTGGTCTTCCTGATCGGCATGACCATCAACAAGCCGTGGCGGGTGGATCTGTGGTGGCCGACGTTCCGGGCGATGCCGAGGATGCTGCGCGAGTTGTCGGAGGCCGAGGACTCCGGGTTGCTGGGGTATCGCCTCATGCTGGAGGGCCGCAACCCCACGCTGGTGCAGTACTGGGACAGCCTGGACCGCCTGTACACCTACGCGACGGCCCGCGAAGCAGAACACTGGCCGGCATGGCGCGCGTTCAACCGCCGCGCGGCAAGAGCATCGGACGCGGTCGGCATCTGGCACGAGACCTACGTGGCAGGCCAGACGGAAACCGTCTACGTGAACACCCCAAAGCTGGGCCTGGCGAAGTGCACCGACCTGACGACACTGCGCCGCACGGAACCACTGTCCCAGCCCGCCTCCGCCGCCGAAGCACCAGCACACGCCGGAACCGACGGCGATGCCGAGCCCGGTGAGGTAGGAGCTGCCGCGGGGACCGGATCTGCCCCCGCGGCGGAGATCGACGGTGGGGCCGACGCCACCACCAAGACCGCAGCCAACGCCGGGACGGGTTTAGGAGAGGCCACCAAGCCCGACACCGCGAAGACAGAGACCTAAGACGACCACCGCCGCGAAGACCGAAAGCGGCTCCGAGGCCAGGACCGACGACGAAGATGGCGCTGATGCGAGGAACAGCCGCCGCTGAGCCGGGCTGCCTTGATGGCCCGGGCTGGTGCAGATGTCGACGCCGAGCGCGATGCAGCCGCGACCGCTGCCCAGGCCGATCGATGTCAGGGCGCGGCTGACGCCGCAGCCAAGGCGGCGGCTGGACTCCGCAGCCGACACTGCGGCTAACACCGCCGCTAATGCGGCGGCCGAGGGCCGCAGCCGACAGCGCAGCCAAGGCCGCAGCTCGCGTCGCAGTCTGACGGCGCGGCCAACACCGCGGTCTTGCGGCTTTCGCCGCTGCAAGGCCTGCGGCTGACGCCGCACGCCAACGGTGGCTAACGCAGTCAACTTCGCAAGCCGATGCCACAGCCTGACTCTGCCACTAACAGCGCCGCTAAGGCGGCGGCTAACACCGCGGCGGAGGGCCGCAGCCGATACTGCGGAATTCGCCGTTGCAAGGCCGTAGCTCGATTTGCGGCTAACGCTGCACCCACAGAGGCTAAACGCCGAGGCCGACGTCGTGAATCGACGCTGCGGTTCGCGCCGCAGCCTGACGTTGCGGCTAACACCGCAGCCAAGGCCCTAACCACGCCGCGGCTAACACCGCGGCTTTCGCTGTTGCATGGCCGCAGTCCCGTTTTGCGGCTGATGCCGCAGGCCACCGCGGCTGAGGGTCGCAGCCGACAGTGTGGCTTTGGCCGCTGCGAGGCTGGAGCCCGATTTGCGGCTACCGCCGCAAGCCTCGACCGCGGCGTTAGTCGCGGTCGAGGCCGCAGCCGACACCGGCCGCCTGCGCCGCAGCCACCGGCCCCAACGGCTCCCCACGGTGAGAGCGACCGTGGAGCCGAGGCCCACCGCCGGGGCGGCGGGATGTCGGCGGCTTGCGGGAATCCCGAAGCAGGCGTCCAGCTCAGGGGGAGCCTCCCCCCTCTGGGTTGTTCTCGCTTGATTCCTACTTGCGTCGGTGGACATGAGTCTTCTTCGTGTGGCTGTATGGCTCTGTGCGTGGGTTCGAGCCTCGGGTCGAGGAGATGATGCTGGCCAACCAGGCCAACTGGGATCAGCGGACGCCGATCCACCTCGCCAGTTCGTTCTACGGGGTGGACGGGTCGCGGCCGGCTGAGTCGTGGTTCGCCGAGTACGAGTGGGGGGACCTCGGGGAGTTGGACGGGGTCGACCTGCTGCACCTGCAGTGCCACCTCGGGGTGGAGACCATCGCGCTTGCGCGGCGGGGGGCTCGGGTCGTCGGGCTGGACATCTCCGGGGAGTCCGTCGTGCAGGCGCGGTCCGTGGCGGCTCGGCACGGCGTGGACATCGAGTACGTGCAGGGGAACGTGTACGACGCCCTCGACGTGCTCGGGGGCCGCACCTTTGACCGGATCTACACGGGCAAGGGAGCCCTGTGCTACCTGCCGGACCTCGACCTGTGGGCGGACGTGGTCAGCCGGCTGTTGCGGCCCGGAGGCACCTTCTACGTCGTCGAGTTCCACCCGCTGCTGTACTCGCTCGGGGTGGTGCCGCCTGCTGACGGCTCACAGGAGCTGCTGTTGCGCGACGACTTCCTGTCCGGGCGCGGGGCCGAGGAGCGGGACGCCACCTACACGTACACCGACGGGCCGCCGCTCACCGAGGCGCGGGTCGCCTACGAGTGGCGGCACGAGGTCGCCGCCGTCGTCAACGCGTTGATCGGGGCGGGGCTGGTGATCGAGCGGCTGCGGGAGACGTCGAAACTGCCGTGGCCGCGCTGGGAGGGCATGGTGCAGGACGACGACGGGTGGTTCCGGCTGCCTGACGACGCACCCCGGATCCCGCTCCTGTACGCGGTGTCGGCGCGCCGGCCTACGTGAACAGCGTCTCGCCCCAGTAGCCGTCCTTCGGCACGCCCGGCGGGACCGCGAACAGGCCCGAACCCGTGTGTTCCAGGTACTCCATCATGCTGTCCTTCGCCGACAGCGCCTTCTGCATCGGCACGAACTGCTTGCGGGAGTCCCTGTTGAAGCACACGAAGAAGAGGCCCGCGTCGAGGTGGCCGAGGCCGTCGGTGCCGTCGGTGAAGTTGTAGCCGCGGCGCAGGATGCGGACACCGTTCAACGACTCCGGGGACGCGAGGCGGATGTGGGCGTCCTCCTTGATCACCGGGACCCCGCCCGCACCTCTGACGTGCAGGTCCGGCTCGTCGAACTCCGCTACCTGACCCAGCGGTGCACCGGTGCCCTTCGTGCGGCCGACGATCTGCTCCTGCTCGACGAGCGGGGTGCGGTCCCAGATCTCGATGTGCATGCGGATGCGGCGGGCCACGAGATAGGTCCCGTCCACCATCCAGTCCGGGCCGTCGCCCCGCGCGACCCAGACGTGCTCCGCCAGGGCCTCGGTCTCCTCGGCCTTCAGGTTCCGCGTGCCGTCCTTGAAACCGAACAGGTTCCTCGGCGTCGCCTGCGCCGTCGACGTCGACGACGTGCGGCCGAAACCGAGCTGCGACCAGCGCACCGCCACCTTGCCGAAGCCCAGCCGGACCAGGTTGCGGATCGCGTGCACCGCCACCTGCGGGTCGTTCGCGCAGGCCTGGATGCAGATGTCGCCGTCGGACCGGGCCGGGTCCAGGTCGTCCTGCGGGAACCTCGGCAGGGGCGCCAGTGCCGGCGGCAGCCTGTCGGCCAGGCCGAAGCGGTCGTCGAACAGGGACGCGCCGAACCCGATGGTGAGGGTCAGCGCCGACGCCGGCAGGTCCAGTGCCTCACCGGTGTCCGCCGGGGCCGCCTCCGGGAGGCCGCCGACCGCACCGTCGGGCTTGGCCTCCAGGCCCTGCGTCATGCGTTCCGCCGCCCTGGTCCAGTCCTTCAGCAGCTCCACCAGCTCGGCGCGGTCGCTGGTGCGCACGTCCAGGGCCACGAAGTGCATCCGGTCCTGGGCCGGGGTGACGATCCCGGCCTGGTGGCGGCCGTGGAACGGCACGGCCTCGGCCGCGTGCGACGCGTTGGTCACCGGGTCGTCGGACAGCGCCCGCGACGTGAACGCGCCCGCGGCGGCACCGGCGCCCGCGGCCGCCGCGCCCGCGCCGACGACGCCGAGCAGCTTGCGCCTCGAAAGCCTCGCCTGCCCGGTCACTGGCCCGCCACCACCTCTGCCACCTGGCTGATCGGCTCACCGAGCGCGTCCACGGCCTCCGCCATCTCCTTGATGTCGGCCTGCGTCAGCTCCGTGTAGAGCTTGAAGCCGTCGCCCTTGCGGTGCTTCTCCAGCACGGCGTCGACGGCGGCGAAGCGGTCGTCCAGCGTCGTGAGCAGCGCAGGCTCACGTTCCTCGATCACCGGGCGCAGCGCGGCGATCGCCGCCTGGGAGCCGTCCACGTTCGAGCGGAAGTCCCACAGGTCGGTGTGCGAGTAGCGGTCCTCCTCGCCGGTGATCTTGCCGGTGGCGACCTCGTCCAGCAGCTCCTTCGCGCCGTTCGCGAGCTGCAGCGGGGTCAGCTCGACCGTCTTCGCGCGCGACGCCAGGTCCTCGATGTCCGACTGCAGCTGGTCGGCGATCGCGCCGGAGTCCGGCTGCAGGCCGGTGGTCCACAGGTCCTTCTCGAGGCGGTGGTAGCCGGTGAACGCCATGCCCTCCTCGATGACGTCCTCGCGGCCGTCGATCTTCGGGTCGATGTCGCCGAAGCTCTCGGCCACCGGCTCGATGCGCTCCCAATAGATCCGCGACACCGGGAACAGGGCCTTGGCCTTCGCGACGTCGCCCGCCTTGACGGCGGTGGTGAACTCCTTCGTCTTGTCGACCAGCGCGACGACCTGCGAGTTCACGTACCGCTGGTAGTTCTTGGTGGCGTCGGCGAGCTTCTCGTCGGTGTCGACCGCCTTCTTCGCGTCACCGGTCACGGTGAACTCGCTGCGGATGCCCTTGCCCTGCATGCCCGGCTTGCACGCGGTCTGGTACTTGCCGGACTCGGACACCTCGACGATCAGCCGCCGCGTCAGGCCGGGGGTGATGTTCTCGACCTCGCCCATGATCCGGTCGCCCTCGGCGTACAGGTAGAACTCGGTGACCCGGCTGCCGTCGTTGGTCACCTCGAAGGTGATGGTGCCCGCGTCGGCGGACGTGCGGGCCACCTCGCAGGCCGAGTCGTTCGCCTTGACGGCGATGGCGCCGCCCGCCTCCTCGGACGGGGTGGCCGTGCCGCAGGCGGCGAGCGCGACGGCGGCGAACGCACCGACGCCGGCGAGCGCGGCGCGGGTGTTGGTCGGGATCACAGGTGCTCCTTGACGGGAACCGGGGTGGAGGTGGGGGCGGCCGCGGGCTTGACCTGCTTGCGCGGCCACAGGAAGACGGTCAGGACGACCGCCACGTACAGGGCCCACACGACGGCCTGCAGCACCGTGGTCTGGGCGGAGTAGTTGAAGAGGCCCTTGAGCAGCGCGCCGTACCAGGAGTCCTCCGGCATCGGGCCGGACAGGTCGAACGCGAGCGTGTCCAGGCCCGGCAGCACACGGGCTTCCTGCAGGTCGTGCAGGCCGTAACCGAGGATGCCCGCCGCGACGAACACCAGCAGCACGCCGGTCCACGTGAAGAACTTGGCCATGTTGAACTTGATCGCGCCGCGGTAGATCAGCCAGCCGAGCACGATGGCGACGGCGATGCCGACGACGAAGCCGATCAGCGGCTGGTGGGTGCCGCGCTCGGCGGTGCGGACGTTCGCGTAGAAGAACGCCATCGTCTCCAGGCCCTCGCGGCCGACCGCGAGCAGCGCCATCACGGCGACGGCGACCGGCCCGATCGCGAGCGCGTCGGACAGCTTGCCGCGCAGCTCCTTCGCGATCGTGCGTGCCGTCGCCCGCATCCAGAAGATCATCCAGGTCACGAACCCGACCGCGATGATCGACAGCGAACCGCCGACGATCTCCTGCTGCTCGAACGGCAGCTCGCCGATCGTGTACGCGATCGCGGTGCCGATGCCCACGCAGATCAGCAGGGCCGCCGCGACGCCGCCCCACACCCACTTCAGGGCGGACCGCTGGTCCGACTTGACGAGGAAGGCGATGAGAATGCTGACCACCAGGGCTGCTTCGAGACCTTCGCGCAGTCCGATCAGCGCGCTGCTGAACAGCACGGCTTCCTCCCATTGGTATGCCTAACCTTGCTGAAGATAGGTAAGGCTTCCCTGCAAAGTCCAGCGGCAGCGGCGCGCTGCAACCGAAACGCGTTCAGCGCTGCCTGGAATAGGGTGTTTGTCCAGCTCAGGCAACGGATTTGCGGGTCGAAACCGGACGATTCGCGACCCTTTTCGGCCGGGTGAGCCACACCACGTCGCCGGGATACGTAGCCTGAGGTCGTGGCATCTCCCGTTCCGACGATCGACCGCCCCACGCCGGAGCCCCCACCTCGCCGCCGGCTGGGCTGGGTGATCCTGGTGGTCGCCGCGTTGGTGGCGGGCGTGACGGTCGTCGTGGTCGGCCTCGACCGGTTGTCCGGCTCGCCGCCCGCGCCCACCCAGCCGCCCCCCGGTTTCGAGGTGCCGGAGCTCAACGCGGCGCCCGGCGCCACGGTGCCGACCGCGACCGCGGTCGCGAAGGGCCGGGGCACCGAGAACATCGAGGCGTGGGCGGAGCGGCTGTCGGAGAAGACCGAGATCCCGGCACGCAGCCTCGTCGCGTACGCGCGCGCCGAGGTCGCCATCCGGGCGAGCGACCCCGACTGCAAGATCAACTGGGCGACGCTCGCCGGCGTCGGCCGGGTCGAGTCGCACCACGGGCGCTACAACGGCACCAGCATCGGCGACGACGGCAGGTTGACGCCGCCGATCATCGGCATCCCGCTCGACGGCTCGCCAGGCGTGCGGGCCATCGCCGACACCGACGGCGGCCGCCTCGACGGCGACACCACGTGGGACCGCGCGGTCGGCGCCATGCAGTTCCTGCCGACGACGTGGGCGCGCTGGGGCGTGCGCGCGAACGGCGACGGCGCCGCGCCCGACCCGCAGGACATCGACGACGCCGCGCTGTCGGCGGCGGGCTACCTGTGCGCGTCCGGCGGCGACCTGTCCAGCGCGGAGGGCTGGTGGCGGGCCGTGCTCACCTACAACGAGTCGGTCGCCTACGGCCGGAACGTGTTCGACGGCGCGGACGCCTACGCCCGGGCCGCCGCCAAGCTCTAACGGTCGCGTTCGACCGACAGCCGGGCGCTGACCTCGCCGAGGGCTTCCTGGTAGGCGGGGTCGGGGTGCATGGCGACCGCGAGCCGCAGCTGCGTCTGCGCCTCGGCCAGCCTGCTCATCCGCTGCAGCGTCTTGCCCAGCGCGAACAACGCGTAGTGGTCGGTCGGGTCCAGCTCGATGACGCGGCGGAACGCCTGCTCGGCGCGGCGGAGCTGCGCGGAGATGAGGTAGGCGCGGCCGGCCAGCAGGTGCACGGACGACTTGTCCGGTTCCGCGTCGAGCACCGGTTCGAGCGCTGCCAGGGCGTCCAGGGGCCGGCGTTGCGCCACCAGCGACTCTGCGCGGCGGAACGCCTCGAAATAGCCCTGGGCGTCGGGAGTCATGGTGGGCACAACGCTACCCCCGGGTGGGGTGTTCCGCGAAGATCCACGCGGGTGATCACGCTCCGTTCACCCCCGCGATGCGCGTGCCTCCAACGGGGGAAACCAGGGGCTGGGTACTCTCGTGTCGAGTCATCCCTGAACCGGTTGAGGAGCAAGCACGTGGCGGTAATCGAGCAGGTCGGCGCGCGGGAGATCCTGGACTCGCGTGGTAACCCGACCGTCGAGGTTGAGGTCGCTCTCGACGACGGCACGCTGGCCCGCGCGGCGGTGCCGTCGGGTGCGTCCACGGGTGAGCACGAGGCCGTCGAGCTGCGCGACGGGGATGCGAAGCGCTACTCCGGCAAGGGCGTGGAGAAGGCCGTCGCGGCGGTGCTCGACGAGATCGGCCCGGAGCTCTCCGGTGTCGACGCCGTGGACCAGCGGATCGTCGACCAGAAGCTGGTGGACCTGGACGGCACCCCGGACAAGTCGCGGCTGGGCGCGAACGCCATCCTCGGCGTCTCCCTCGCCGTGGCGAAGGCGGCCGCGGAGTCCAGCGGCCTGGAGCTGTTCCGCTACATCGGCGGCCCGAACGCGCACGTGCTGCCCGTCCCGATGCTGAACATCCTCAACGGTGGCGCGCACGCCGACACCGACGTGGACATCCAGGAGTTCATGATCGCGCCGATCGGCGCCGAGTCCTTCCGCGAGGCCCTGCGCTGGGGCGCGGAGGTCTACCACTCGCTGAAGTCGGTGCTCAAGGGTCGCGGCCTCGCCACCGGCCTGGGTGACGAGGGCGGGTTCGCGCCGTCGCTGTCGTCCAACCGCGAGGCGCTCGACCTGATCGTCGAGGCCATCGAGAAGGCGGGCTACAAGCTGGGCTCGCAGGTCGCGCTGGCCCTGGACGTGGCGGCGACCGAGTTCTACTCGGACGGCGCCTACGTGTTCGAGGGCACCAAGCGCAGCGCCGAGCAGATGAGCGCCTACTACGCGGAGCTGCTGGGCTCCTACCCGCTCGTGTCGATCGAGGACCCGCTGTCCGAGGACGACTGGGACGGCTGGGTGCGGCTGACCGACGAGATCGGCGAGCGCGTGCAGATCGTCGGCGACGACCTGTTCGTCACCAACCCGGAGCGGCTCGAGGAGGGCATCGCCCGCCGCGCGGCCAACGCGCTGCTGGTGAAGGTCAACCAGATCGGCACGCTGTCGGAGACGCTGGACGCGGTCAACCTGGCCACCTCCTACGGCTACCGCAGCATGATGAGCCACCGGTCCGGCGAGACCGAGGACACCACGATCGCGGACCTGGCCGTCGCCACCGGCGTCGGGCAGATCAAGTCGGGCGCCCCCGCCCGCGGCGAGCGCACCGCCAAGTACAACCAGCTGCTGCGCATCGAGGAGATCCTCGGTGACGCGGCCCGCTACGCGGGCGACCTCGCTTTCCCCAGGTACAACCCGGAGAGCTGAGGTCCCCATGGCCGACGAGCCCGGACGGGACACCGAACGGCGGCGCACCACCGGTGGCCGGCGCCCGCAGAGCGTGCGCAGGCCACGGGACGGCAGGCCGAAGCGTCCGGTGTCCCCCGGGCGCACGGCCCGCAGCAGGACCGTGCGCGCGGCGGCCACGTTCGGGCTCTCCACCACGCGCCGGGCGGCGGTCTTCGCGATCGTGTTCTGCGCGCTGGCGCTGTCGGTGGCGGTGCCGCTGCGCACCTACCTCAGCCAGCGCGACGACGTGGCGCGGCAGGAGCAGCTGCAGGCCGAGCTGCGCGCGCAGGTCGACAAGCTCGAGGCGCGCAAGGCCGAGCTGGACGACCCGGCGCAGGTCGAGGCGGAGGCCCGGCGGCGGCTGCGGTACGTGATGCCGGGGGAGACGCCGTACATCGTCGAACTGCCGGAGGGCCAGGCAGAAGGCGCCAAGGAACCGGACAAGGGCAAGGTGAAGGAAGCGTCGTGGTACCAGCTGCTGTGGAACGCGGTGTCGGGGGAATGACGGTCAGCGAAGCCGACCGCGCCGCCGTCGCCGCACAGTTGGGCAGGCCGCCACGGGCCATCCGGGCAGTCGTGCACCGCTGCCCGAGCGGGCATCCGGCCGTGATCCAGACCAGCCCCCGGCTCGAGGACGGCACGCCGTTCCCCACGCTCTACTACCTGACGTGCCCGCGCCTGACGTCGCTCACGAGCACGATCGAGGCGAGCGGGCTCATGAAGGAGATGACCGCGCGGCTCGCCGAGGACGAGGAGCTGGCCGCCGCCTACCTCGCCGCGCACGAGTCGTACCTGGCGGAGCGGAACGCCATCGAACCGCTGGGCACCGACGTCAGCGCGGGTGGCATGCCGGGGCGGGTCAAGTGCCTGCACGTCCACGTCGCGCACGCCCTGGCGGTCGGCCCCGGGGTCAACCCGTTCGGCGACGAGACCGTCGAGCTGCTCAAGAAGGACTGGCCCGCGGGCGATTGCCTGTGACCCGGATTCCGGGTAACTGGTAACTGGCAAGTTTCGTCAAGAAGTACCCACGCGTACCCGAAAGGGCAACCAGGAGGCCCTATATCGACGTCGAGGATGCGGAAGGTTACGACTTGACCGTCCACTGACCCCTTTCTTGTGATGATGGATCGTGAGACGGTGTCATGCGGAACACAGGCTGCGACGGACGGCGACCTGTCCGTCGAGCTCGGCGAAGGGGTTCGGTACTGGTGAGCGCGCGGAACGGAAAAGCAGCTGAGCGGCGGCTGCGGAGACGGCGCAGAAAGATCGCGGCGGCGACCAGCACGGTGTTGCTGGTGGCAGCGGCGGTGGCGGGTGAACCGATCAGTCTGGCCAGCACTCCCATCCAGGTCGCGGGTGGGGTCGGCGACGGGCTGAACGGCATGACCGATCCCGGCTCGGTGAGCGCCTCCGGCGACGTCGCCGTGGACGACGAGATCGGTGCCGACCTGCTCGACGGCGTCGACGACGAGGACACGGTCTTCCACCTCGGCCGGGACGTGCCCGCCGGCCTGCACCGCATCAGCGGCACGATGCTCGGGGCGTACATGCGGGCGGCGGAGACCCTCGCGTCGACCCAGCCCGACTGCAACCTGCACTGGTCGCTGCTCGCCGGCATCGGCAAGATCGAGTCGAACCACGCGCGTGGCGGCATGCTCGACGCCGAGGGCAACACCGTGCCGCACATCCTCGGCCCGGTGCTGAACGGCGGCGGCTTCGCCGCGATCGCCGACACCGACGGCGGCGCCTACGACGGCGACGCCCGCTGGGACCGCGCGGTCGGTGCGATGCAGTTCATCCCGTCGACGTGGGCGGGGTACGCGGCGGACGGCAACGGCGACGGCGTGCGCAGCCCGCACAACGTCTTCGACGCGACGGTCGCGGCGGGCAAGTACCTGTGCTCCGGCGGCTTGGACCTGTCGAAGCCGCAGGACCGGGCGACCGCGGTGTTCCGCTACAACCACTCGAACAGCTACGTGGCCACGGTGCTCGCCTGGGCCGACGCGTACGCGCGCGGGGTCGACCCGATGGCAGGCGACCCGGTGCTCCCGGACACGGACGCGTTCGCGATGGGCCCGCCGTCGATCGGCAACACGCCGCCGAAGCAGACGCCGTCGACGAACGCGCCGAAGCCGCCGACGTCGGGCACCACGAGCACGCGGACCTCGACGCCGACGACCACGCCGACGACCACCAGGCCGCCGTGCGGCACCACCACGTCGCCGACGTCCACGACGACGCCGCCGACCTCGACGTCTACCACCACGACCACCACGACGACGTCGCCCACCTGCACAGCGACCCGGCCGCCGACTTCCACCTCGCTCCCGAGCTCGGGGTCGAGCTGGAGCAGCGCGCCCAGCGGGACCTCGCCCGACGGCGGCCCGTCGTCGTCGAGCCCGGTGGACAGCAGCTCGTCGTCCGCGCTGAGCAGCAGCAGCTCCTCGTCCTCCGCCGCGGGGGACAGCAGCTCGTCGAGCGACTCGGTCACTTCGACCGAGGAAGCGGTGCCCAGCACCTGACAGCGACACCTATATATAAGGAAGGGCGCGCCCGGCTCTCCGGGCGCGCCCTTCCTCATCTCCGGGGTGCGCGCTGCACTGTATATAGGGGCTGTCGTCAGGCGGTCTTGTCCATGCCGCCGTCGACCACGTAGTCGGCTCCCGTGATCCAGGCCGCGCGGTCCGACGCGAGGTACGCGACGAGGTCCGCGACCTCCCGCGGTTCGCCGACCCGGCCCGCCGTGATGGCCATCGTCTCCGGCAGCACCTTGTCCATCACCTCCTCGGCGGTCGTGCCGAGCTGCGCGGCGAACACGTGCGCGAAGCCCTGCTCGCCGGTCCACATCGGCGTGCGGACCGGGCCGGGGGAGACCGTGTTGACGCGGATCCTCGGCGCCAGCTCCTCCGACAGCATCGTGCCGAGGTTGGTGAGCGCCGCCTTCGCCGCGCTGTAGGGGGCGATCATGCCCGCGGGGAACCGGGCGTTCAGCGAGCTGATGTTCACGATCGACCCGCCGTCGCGCATGTGCGGGACCGCCGCGCGGATCGTGCGGACGGCCGAGAAGAACGTCGCGTCGAAGACCCGCTGCCACGACTCGTCGCTGAACGCGAGCACGGAGGCGCCCGGTTCGCTCACGCCGACGTTGTTCACCATCACGTCGATGCCGCTGAACAACTCCATCGCGGCGCTGACCAGGGCGGCCGGTCCGTCCGACGTGGACAGGTCCACCGGGACCACCGTCACCCCGTCGATGTCGGCGGCCGAACGGGCCCCGGCGACCACCGACATGCCTTCTGCCGCAAGCGTTTGCGCGATGGCGAGCCCGATGCCCTTCGTACCGCCCGTGACCAGGGCGGTCCTGCCCTTCAGG
The DNA here is from genome assembly GCF_054661535.1 of Actinophytocola sp. KF-1. Classification (NCBI taxonomy): domain Bacteria; kingdom Bacillati; phylum Actinomycetota; class Actinomycetes; order Pseudonocardiales; family Pseudonocardiaceae; genus Actinophytocola; species Actinophytocola sp. KF-1. The sequence continues at coordinate 130,942 of NZ_BAAFVK010000015.1, forward strand.
TTGAGATCCATGGCACCAAGACTCGCGGGTTCCCGCAGGCAGTGCTGGCGGGAAGACGACCTGGCGTTCCACCTAGGCTTGCGGCATGGCACGAGTAGCGGCGATCGACTGCGGAACCAACTCCATCCGGCTGCTGGTCGCGGACCTGACCGAGCACGACGACGGGACCGTGCACCTGCGTGACGTGCACCGCGAGATGCGGATCGTCCGGCTGGGCGAGGGCGTGGACGCGACGAAGCGGTTGTCGGACGCCGCCATCGGCCGCACCAGGGACGCACTCGCCGACTACACGCGGATCTGCGCGCGCAAGGGCGTGGAGCGGGCCCGCATGGTCGCGACCTCCGCCACCCGCGACGCGACCAACCGCGCCGAGTTCTTCGCCATGACCAAGGAACTCCTCGGTGTGGAGGCGGAGGTCATCTCCGGCGACGAGGAGGCGCGGCTGTCGTTCACCGGCGCGGTCGGCGACCTCGACCCGGCCGACGGGCCGTTCCTGGTCACCGATCTCGGTGGTGGCTCGACGGAACTGGTCGTCGGCACGTGGGACGGGAAGCGCGCGGACATCGCCGGAGCCATGTCGGTCGACGTCGGCTGCGTGCGCATCACCGAGCGCTGCCTGCACGAAGACCCGCCCACAGCAGGGGAAATCGCGGCCGCGCGGGCCTTCGCGGCCGAGGCGCTGCAGCCCGCGTTGGACGCCGTGCCGGTCGCGGACGCCCGGACCTGGGTCGGGGTGGCGGGCACCATCACCACGCTTTCGGCTGTCGCACAGGGACTTCCGGAGTACGACTCCGAACGCACGCACCTGTCCCGCCTTTCGCGCGACGAGATCAGCCGAACGGCCCAGCGGCTTCTCGCTGCCACGAAAGAAGAGCGCGCGGCGAACCCGGTCATCCACCCCGGCCGCGTCGACGTGATCGGCGGCGGCGCGCTCATCACCGCCGTGCTCGCGGACAAACTCCCTGGTGTGCGCGAACTTCTGGTCTCCGAACACGACATCCTCGACGGGATCGCACTTTCCTTGCGGTGACGGGACGAGCATCCGGGTGACGCCACCCGGATGGCGCAGTCCCGGTCGCTCGCCGTCACCGCGCCGCTCCGCAGCGTCCAGTTTGGCGTCAGGAACGGACGATTGTGATTTCTTTGTGACTCAGGTGCGCCTGGGCCGGGCAACTCCGGGCCGTTAACGTCCTCTCACATTCCGGGAGGATGGCCAGGTTTGGAGGAGGAACCCCCATGCGTAGACCGCGCTGGTTGACAGCCGGAGCGATTCCGATTGCGGCCGCGCTCGCCCTCGCGAGCTGCGGCAGCGGTGGCGAGGAGGAGCCCGGCGCGGGCGGTGGTGACCCGGCGAAGAACGAGTCGACGGAGGTCACCGTCTTCGGCACGGAGCCGGAACGGCCGCTGGTCCCAGGGGACACGAGCGAGACCGGCGGCGGCAAGATCGTCGACGCGTTGTTCACCGGCCTGATGGACTACGACCCGGTCTCCGGGCAGCCGCGCGAGGCCAACGCCGAGTCGTTCGAGCTGACCGCGCCGGACGAGTACACCGTCAAGCTCAAGAAGGACTGGACGTTCCACGACGGGACGCCGGTCACCGCGGACAGCTACATCAACGCCTGGAACTACACGGCGTACGGCCCGAACGCGCAGCAGCACGCGACGTTCTTCACGCAGATCCAGGGCTTCGAGGACGTCTGGACGCCGGACCCCGACGGCCCGGAGGGCCCGAAGCAGGCCGCGAAGCCGAAGACGGACAAGCTCTCCGGTCTGACCAAGGTCAGCGACTACGAGTTCAAGATCAAGTTCACCAAGCCGCACGCGATCTTCAAGGACAAGACCGGGTACTCGGCGTTCATGCCGCTGCCGGACTCGTTCTTCAAGGACCCGGAGGCGTGGAAGAAGAACCCGATCGGCAACGGTGGCTGGAAGTACGTCGCCCGCGTGCCCGACCAGGAACTGCAGGTCGAGCGCTACGACGACTACAAGGGCGCGGACAAGCCGAAGATCAAGAAGGTGAAGTTCGTCTTCACCGACTCCGACGCGGCCTACACCCAGATCAAGGGCAACCAGCTCGACTTCCTCGACACCGCGCCGCCGCAGGCGATCGCGGGCAACGTCTGGGAGACCGACCTGCCCGGCCGCGCCAAGGCCTACCCGGTCATGGCGATCCAGGCGATCGCGTTCCCGTTGTACGACAAGAAGTTCCAGAGCGCCGACTTCCGGCACGCGATCTCGATGGCGATCGACCGCGAGCAGGTCACGAAGACGATCTTCGAGGGCAACCGCCAGCCGATCAAGGGCTACGCCATGGACAAGGTGCCGGGCTACGAGGACGGCGCCTGCGGCAAGTGGTGTGAGTACAATCCGGAGGAGGCCAAGAAGCTCTTCCAGAAGTCGGGCTACACCGGTCCCATCGAGCTCACCAGCAACGCCGACGGTGGGCACAAGGAGTGGATCGAGGCCGTCTGCGGTCAGATCGAGGCCTCGCTCGGCACCGAGTGCACCTTCGAGCCGGTCCAGGAGTTCGGCCAGATCCGCGACAAGATCAACGCCCGGCAGATGACCCAGATCTACCGGTCGGGCTGGCTCGCGGACTACCCGCTGGTCGAGAACTTCCTGAACCCGATCTTCCGCACGGGTGGTTCCTCGAACGACAACGACTACTCCAACCCCGAGGTGGACGCCAAGCTCGCCGCCGCCGACTCCGCGGAGACGACGGAGGAGGCCTACCGGCTCTACCACGAGGCGGAGGAGCTGATCGCCGAGGACATGCCGGTCGTCCCGCTGTGGAACACCCCGTCGATCGCGTGCTGGTCGGAGCGCCTGACCAACGTGCGGCTGACCCCGAAGCGTGAACTGGACCTCTCGTACGTCGAGGTCAAGTAACCGCTGGCAGCACAAGTGGGCCGGCATCCCGTCCGGATGCCGGCCCACTCGGGGGTTCGAGGGAGATGACATGGGACGCTACGTCCTCCGCCGTCTGCTGCAACTGATCCCGGTCTTCATCGGGACCACGTTCCTGATCTACTTTCTGGTGTGGGCAGTGCCGGGTGACCCGTTCACCGGCATGTGCGGCGAACGGCCGTGCCCACCGCAGTTCGTCGCGGCGATGACCGAGAAGTACAACCTCGACGACAACGTCGTCGTGCAGTACCTGAAGTACATGGGAGCGCTGCTCACCGGTGACTTCGGGCAGACCTACGCCGAGCAGCCCATCGGCGAGATGATCGCGAACGCGGCGCCGGTGTCGCTGCGGCTCGCGGTGGTCGCGGTGGCCATCGAGGCCATCATCGGCATCAGCGCGGGCATCCTGACCGGCCTGCGCGGCCGCGGGTTCCTGGACAACCTGGTGCTGGTGTCGACGCTGTTCCTGATCGCGATCCCCACGTTCGTCACGGGTTTCGTGATCCAGATCGTGCTCGGCTTCCAGCTGGAGATCCTCACGCCGACCGTCTCGTCCAAGGCGACGTGGGGTGAGCTGCTCATCCCCGGGTTCGTGCTCGGCAGCCTGTCCATGGCGTACGTGTCGCGGCTGACCCGTGCGTCGATCGCGGAGAACAGACGCGCCGACTTCATGCGCACCGCACTCGCCAAGGGGCAGCCGCAACGCCGCATCGTGGGCATCCACCTGCTGCGCAACTCGGCGATCCCGGTGATCACGTTCCTCGGCACGGACATCGGCAACCTGATGGGCGGCGCGATCGTCACCGAGGGCATCTTCGGCATCCACGGTGTCGGCCGCCTCGTGTTCGACGGCATCCTCGACAAGCAGGGCGCCATCGTGGTCGGCGTCGTCGTGCTGCTGGTGCTGGTCTTCCTGCTGGTGAACCTGTTCATCGACCTCCTGTACGCCGTTCTCGACCCGAGGATCCGCTATGACTGACCCGACGACGGCGGCCGTGGGGACGGCCGCGGACCAGGGTGTCTCGGCCTACGTCACGGCGCCCGAACACCAGACCGGCGAGCCCGGCAAGCCACGCAGCCTGTGGTCGGACGCCTGGCGGGACCTGCGCCGCAGGCCGCTGTTCATCATCTCGGGCGCGGTCATCCTGCTGCTGGTCGTGGTCGCCGTCTTCCCCGGCTGGTTCACCTCGGTGGACCCCGGCCACAAGGACCTCGACTTCTCGCGGCAGCCACCGTCCGGGGACGCGTGGTTCGGCTACGACCTGCAGGGCCGCGACGTGTTCGCCCGCGTGGTGTACGGCACCCGCTGGACGTTGCTCGTCGGCGTCGCGGCGAGCGTGCTGACCGTGCTGCTCGGCGGGTTCTTCGGCATCCTCGCCGGCTACTTCGGCGGCTGGGTGGACAGCCTGCTGTCCCGCCTCGGGGAGATCTTCTTCGGGCTGCCGTTCGTGCTCGGCGCGATCGTGATCCTGAACCTGGTGCGCAACGCGGAGGTCCGCGGCGCGGTGCCGATCGTCGCCGCGGTGGTGGCGTCGATCGCCGTGCTGTCGTGGCCGGTCGCGATGCGGATCATGCGCTCGGCGGCGATCGCGACGAAACAGCAGGACTACGTGAAGGCCGCGCGTGCGCTCGGCGCGGCGCCGTCGCGGATCATCTTCAAGCACCTGCTGCCGAACTGCCTCGCGCCCGTGCTCGTGTACGGCACGATCGCGCTCGGCGCCTTCATCGGCGCCGAGGCCACGCTGTCGTTCCTGGGCATCGGCCTGCGCGACCCCGCGGTGTCGTGGGGCGTGATGATCTCCGACGCCCGCAACTACGTCCGCGTGGCGCCGCACATGCTGTTGTTCCCGGCGGGCTTCCTGACCGCGACCGTCCTGGCGTTCGTGATGCTGGGCGACGCGGTGCGCGAGGCCCTCGACCCGAAGCTGAGGTGACCGTGACGGATACCTACGAACCGGGCACGGTGCCGGACGGCCCGCTGCTCGAGGTCGAGGACCTGTTCGTCGAGTTCCGCACGCGGGACGGCGTCGCCAAGGTGCTCAACGGCGTCAGCTACCACGTCGACGCCGGCGAGACGCTCGCGGTGCTGGGCGAGTCCGGGTCCGGCAAGAGCGTGACCGCGCAGGCGATCATGGGCATCCTCGACATGCCGCCCGCGGTGGTCACCGGCGGCGAGATCCGCTTCCACGGCGAGAACCTGCTCGCCGTGAACGACGAGCGGCGCAACGACGTGCGCGCCGAGGGCATCGCGATCATCTTCCAGGACGCGCTGTCCGCGCTGAACCCCGTCTACACGGTGGGGTTCCAGATCGAGGAGCAGCTGCGGGTGCGCCTCGGGATGTCCCGCAAGGACGCCCGGGCCCGCGCCATCGAGCTGCTCGACCTGGTGCGCATCCCCAACGCGGCGCGGCGGGTGCGGCAGTACCCGCACGAGTTCTCCGGCGGCATGCGGCAGCGCGCGATGATCGCCATGTCGCTCGCGCTGGACCCGGAGGTGCTGATCGCGGACGAGCCGACCACCGCGCTCGACGTCACCGTGCAGGCCCAGATCATGGACCTGCTCAAGGAGATCCAGGTCGAGCGCAAGATGGGGCTCATCCTCATCACGCACGACCTCGGTGTGGTGGCGGAGGTCGCGGACCGGATCGCGGTGATGTACGCGGGCCGGATCGTGGAGCACGCGGACGCGGTGTCGCTGTACCGCAACCCGGGGCACCCGTACACGGCCGCGCTCATGGACTCGCTGCCGAGGCTCGACCAGAAGGGCTCGACGCTCAACACGATCAAGGGCCTGCCGCCGAGCCTGCTCGCCATCCCGCCGGGCTGCCCGTTCCACCCGCGCTGTCCGCGCGCGGAAGCGGTCTGCTCGGTCGACGTGCCGCCCGACCACAAGCTGGGCTTCGGGCGCACCTCGAAGTGCCATTTCGCGGAGGAGCTGGTGAGCCGTGTCTGAGCGGAGCTTGCGGGGCGAGACGTCGGGCACCGAGCCGATCCTCGAGGTCCGCGACCTGGTCAAGCACTTCCCGGTGCGGGTCGGCGTGCTGTTCAAGCACACCGTCGGGCAGGTGCGCGCGGTCGACGGCGTCTCGTTCGACCTGCACAAGGGCGAGACGCTGGGCGTGGTCGGCGAGTCCGGCTGCGGCAAGTCGACGCTCGCGCAGGTGCTGATGCGGCTCGAGCCGCCGACCAGCGGCACGGCCAGGTTCAACGGCCGGGACATCTTCGCCATGCGCGGCAACGAGCTGCGCAAGCTGCGGCGCAGCATCCAGATCGTGCTGCAGGACCCGTACACGTCGCTGAACCCGCGCATGACCGTCGGCGACATCGTCGGTGAGCCGTTCGAAATTCACCCGGAAGTGGCGCCGAAAGGGTCGCGGGCGGGCAAGGTGCGGGAGCTGCTCGACGTGGTCGGGCTCAACCCGGAGCACATCAACCGGTACCCCCACCAGTTCTCCGGCGGGCAGCGGCAGCGCATCGGCATCGCCCGCGCGCTGGCGCTGCGGCCGGACGTGATCATCTGCGACGAGCCGGTGTCCGCGCTGGACGTGTCCATCCAGGCGCAGGTGATGAACCTGTTGGGAGACCTGCAGTCCGAGTTCGGGCTGTCCTATGTGTTCATCGCGCACGACCTGTCGGTGGTGCGGCACCTCTCGGACCGGGTGGCGGTGATGTACCTCGGCAAGGTCGTCGAGATCGGCACCGAGGAACAGATCTACAACCACCCCATGCACCCGTACACACAGGCGCTGCTGTCGGCGGTGCCGGTGGCCGATCCGACCGTGCGCGGGCAGCGACAGGTCATCCGCCTTGAGGGTGACGTGCCGAGCCCGGTCGATCCGCCATCCGGGTGTCGTTTCAGGACCAGGTGCTGGAAGGCGCAGGAGATCTGCGCGGAAGAGGTACCTGAACTGGTGCCACGCGCCGGGGGGCATCCGAGCGCGTGTCACTTCGCTGAGGAAAGATCGGTCGTGCCCTGAGCGGGTACGTGATCGGCGAGGAGGAAGTGCGTGAAACGGAAGTTGGTCCTCGCGGCGCTGCCGGTGGTGCTCGGTGCGGCGGTCGTCGCCGCGCCCGCCACGGCCGCGGCGCAGCCGGAGCTGTCCGGCAAGACCGTCGAGTACAACGTGCTCGCGGCCGACGGCGTCGCTGTGCGCCTGGCGGAACGCGCGGTCGAGAAGGCGGGCGGTGACGTCACCCGCAGCAACGCGGCGGCCGGCCTGCTCACCGTCACCGCGCCCGAGAACGGGTTCACCGAGCGGCTGCGCTCGGTGCGGGAGGTGCTGTACGCGAGCCGGTCCGTCGCGATCGGACACTCGCCGCAAGGGCGCAAGGTCAAGGTCGACCAGGACGCGATCGAGAAGGAGAACCGGGGGCAGGGCCGCCACGGCAAGCGCAAGGCCGCGCCCGTCGGCATGGACCCGCTCGACGGGCAGCTGTGGGGCCTCACGTCCGTGCGCTCGGACCTCGCGCGCACCGAGCAGCCCGGTGACCGCCGGGTGAAGGTCGGCGTGCTCGACACCGGTGTGGACGGTTCGCACCCGGACATCGCGCCGAACTTCGACGCGAAGCTGTCCCGCAACTTCACCCACGACATCCCGGTCGACGAGAACGGCAACGTCGTCGACGGGCCGTGCGAGTTCGCGGGCTGTGTCGACCCGGCGAACTGGGACGACGGCGGCCACGGCACCCACGTGGCGGGCACCATCGCCGCCGCGGCCAACGGTTTCGGCGTCTCGGGTGTCGCGCCGAACGTGTCCATCGTGAACATCCGCGGTGGGCAGGACTCGGGCTCGTTCTTCCTGCAGCCGGTGGTCGACGCGATCACCTACGCCGGTGACGCCGGGCTCGACGTGGTGAACATGTCGTTCTTCGTCGACCCGTGGCTGTACAACTGCCAGGCCAACCCGGCGGACACGCCGGAGCAGCAGGCGCAGCAGCGGACCATCACCACGGCGATGACCCGCGCGCTGAACTACGCGCACCGCAAGGGTGTCACCCAGGTGGTGTCGCTCGGGAACCAGCACGAGGACAACGGCGACCCGCACGACGACCTGTCGAGCCCGAACTTCCCGGTCGGCACCAACCACCCGCGCGACATCGACAACGCGACGTGCAAGGTGCTGCCGATCGAGGGCCCGCACACGATCGGCGTGTCGGCGTACGGCCCGTCGATGGCGAAGGCGGACTACTCGAGCTACGGCCTCGAGCAGATCTCGGTGTCCGCGCCGGGCGGCTGGTTCCGCGACTACTTCGGCACGCCGAAGTTCCGCACCAACGAGAACATGATCCTGTCGACCTACCCGAAGAACGTGGGCATCGACGAGGGCAACATCGACCCGGCGACGGGCGAGATCACGCCGGACGGTGTCGACGCGGGTGTGCAGAAGCAGTGCCGCGGCGACGTCTGCGGGTACTACCAGTTCCTGCAGGGCACGTCGATGGCGTCCCCGCACGCCACCGGTGTGGCGGCGCTGATCGTGTCCGAGTACGGCAAGTTCCGCGGCGGCAAGGCGTCGATGGACCCGGACGACGTGCAGCGCGTGCTCGAGGAGACCGCGTTCGAGCGCCCGTGCCCGACCCCGCGCACGGTCGACTACCTCGACGAGGGCCGCGACGCCTCCTACACGGCCACCTGCGAGGGTGACCTGGAGTTCAACGGCTTCTACGGCCACGGCAACGTGGACGCGTGGGCCGCGGTCACCCTGGGTGGCAAGTTCCTGTAAGTCTCACCGACGAACGGCCGCCGCGTCCAGGACGCGGCGGCCGTTCCCATGTGGACTCCCCGCACCCGCCCCCCGAACACCGCGAGTCACGCTCGCACGCATACCGAGTTGCACGTTTCGTGCAGATCCCGAGGCCACGGGCATGCACGAAACCGACAACTCGATGTGCGCGAGAGCGCGACTCGCGAGGGGCCGGGGTCAGCGGTTGGACGCCGTGCGGATGAACTCCGCGATGTCGTTCGACTGCTTGAGCCGGGACGGTTCGTGGGCGTACATCATGTGGCCCGCCTCGTAGTACGCCACCTCGATGTTGGCGCGCAGCTCGGCGGGCAACTGCAGGTGGGCCAGCACGTGCTCGGTCGCGAAGTACGGTGTCGCGCCGTCGTGGTAGCCCGACGCCACGTGCACCTTGAGGTACGGGTTGGCCCGCATCGCGGCGCCGAGCTTGTCGGTCACCGTCACGTGGGAGTTCTCGAACTCCTTGTACGACCACGCCTCGTGCGTGGAGTGGCTCAGCACCTCGTACGGGAGGTCGTTCGGGTACTCCAGCTCCGTGCGCACGTAGTGGTTGAACGCGGCCGTGTACGCACCCGTCAACGCGGTGAACGACGGGTCGTCCTCCCAGTGCTCGCGGCCGTAGTCCGGGTCCCAGCCGGTGAACCGGCCGTCGAGCCTGCCGACGACCTGGCGGCGGTTGCGCAGCAACTCGGTGTAGAAGCGGACGTGCTCGACGCGCATGTCGACGCGGTCGACGTAGTCCTCGGAAAGCCCGGTCAGCGCGGCGAAGCGGGCGACCGTCGTCGCGCGGTCCTCTTCGGACAGACGGCTGCCCTGCGCCAGCGCCCACGGGTAGTCGCGGTGCGCGAACTCCTCCGCGTCGGCGAGCACGTCGGCGAGCGTGCGGTCGCCGTGCAGGCCGTGGTAGTGCGCGATCGCGGCGTACGTCGGCAGGAACGTCACGTACGGCAGGTCGTTGCCGGTGGTGAAGTCCAGCGAACCGAAGTCCAGCACGGCGGAGATGAGGATGAGCCCGTTGAGGTACATCCCGTGCCGCTGCTGCAGGTGCTGCGCCAGCCCACCCGCACGGGTCGTGCCGTACGACTCACCGGCGACGAACTTCGGCGACAGCCAGCGGCCGTTGCGGGTCGTCCACAGGCGGATCACCTCGCCGACGGACTCGATGTCGGCCTCGAAACCGTGGTGGTCGGCCGGTTTCTCGCTCTTGGTGGCCCGCGAGTAGCCGGTGCCGACCGGGTCGATGAACACCAGGTCGCTGTGCTCCAGCAGCGACTCGGCGTTGTCGGTCAGCCCGTACGGCGGCGGCTCGAGCGCGCCGGCGTCCCCGGAGACCACGCGGCGCGGGCCGAACAGGCCCAGGTGCAGCCAGACGCTGGACGAGCCGGGCCCGCCGTTGAACGCGAACGTCACCGGCCGGGTGGCGGGGTCGGCGTCGTCCAGGGTGTACGCGGTGAGGAACACCTCGGCCTTGGGCAGGTGCCCGTCGAACTTGCCGTCGGTGAGCACCTCCTTGCGCAGCACGACGCGGCCCGTCGTGGCCGTGTAGTCGAGCTTGCCGCGGCCGGTGGACAGCGTGTGCGAAGTGGTGACGAGGTCGTCGGACGGTTCCGGCGGAGTGCGCTCCTCGTCCTGAGTGTCTGCCATGGCCGCACCCTACGCTGGACGCCGTGCCCGATCTCGCCGATTTGGATCACCGCGTCACCACCTGCCGCCGGTGCCCGCGCCTCGTCGCGTGGCGCGAGGAGGTGGCCCGCGTGAAGCGCGCGTCCTTCGCGGACTGGGACTACTGGGGCCGCCCGGTCCCCGGCTTCGGCCCGGCGGACGCGTCGATCGCGATCGTCGGTCTCGCGCCCGCGGCCCACGGCGCCAACCGCACGGGCCGCATGTTCACCGGTGACCGATCGGGTGACGTCCTCTACGCCGCGCTGCACGCGGTGGGCCTCGCGTCCCAGCCGACGTCGACGCACATCGACGACGGGCTGGAGCTGTACGGGGTGCGGATCACGGCGCCGGTGAAGTGCGCGCCGCCGGAGAACAAGCCGACCCCGGCCGAGCGCGACAACTGCAGGCCGTGGCTCGCCGAGGAGCTGTCGCTGCTGGCGCCGACGCTGCGGGTGATCGTGGTGCTGGGCGCGTTCGGGTGGCAGGCGCTGCTGCCGGTGCTGTCCGCGGCCGGCTGGCACATCCCGGTGCCGAGGCCGAAGTTCGGGCACGGGGTGAGGGTGCCGTTGGAGGGGCCCGCGCCGCTCACGCTGCTGGGCTGCTACCACGTCAGCCAGCAGAACACGTTCACCGGCAAGCTCACCCCGGCGATGGTGGAAGCCGTCCTGACAGCGGCGAAGGAGATCGCGGCCGGGGAACCGTGAGCGGTCTGCTGTTCCTCGACATCGACGGGGTGCTGAACCCGTGGGCGGCGGCCCGGTGCCCGCCGGGGTACGTCGAGCACCGGTGGCGGCGCAGGAAGGCCTGGCTGTCGGCGGCGCACGGGCCCGCGCTCCGCGCGCTCGCGGAGCGGACCGGGTTCGAGCTGGTCTGGGCGACCAGCTGGGGTGACGACGCGAACCGCCTGGTGGGCGCCGCCATCGGGTTGCCGGCGCTGCCGGTCGTGACCTTCGCCGGGCCGCACGCCGACACCGGGGCCGAGTGGAAGTTCGCCGCCGTCGGGCGGTTCGCCTACGGGCGGGCGCTGGCCTGGTTCGACGACGACTTCGCGTTGCGGGCCGGTGCGCGGGAGCGGTTCCTGGCGCGGCGGGACCTGCCCACGCTGCTCGTGCCCGTCGACCCGGTGGTGGGGCTGACCGCCGCGCACCTCGACGCCGTCGCTGGGTGGCGGCCGTAGGTATCGATCCGAACAAGGGCGGTTCCCGGGGTCGTGCCGGTCCGGCATGCTTGTCCGCCATGGGGGGTAACCGGACGGCCCTGCTGTTCGCCGCCGCCGCGTCGTTGCTGCTCGTGGTGGTCGCGGCGCGGGGGAGTTCGCCCGTGCCCAGCGAGCTCAACGACATCCAGCTGGAGCGCGGGCTGCCCGGGGTGCTGCTCTCGCCGGGCAACGTCGGGGCGCACGGGACGCCCGCCGTCGACGTGGACCCCGACCTCGTGGCGAAGATCGTCGTCGGGTTGCTGGTCGTCATGTGCGTGCTGGCCGTGACCCTGTCGGTGCTGAGCTTCCTGCGCGGCCGCCGCCGGCTCGGGGTCGGGCAGGTGGTCGAGGCCGTCGAGGGCACCGTCGACACCGTGCCGCGGCTCCGCCTCAAGGACGCCGTCGAGCAGGCGCGGGACCTGCTCGCGCGGGACGGCGGGGCGCCGGGGGACGCGGTGATCGCGGCCTGGGTGACCCTCGAGAACGCCACCGAGCACACCCGCGAACCCCACCAGACGGCCACCGAGTTCACCGTCGCCCTGCTGGCGGACGAGCGCGCCGACGAGGCGGCGCTGCGCGAGCTGCGCACGCTCTACCAGCGCGCCCGCTTCAGCGCCACCGGCGTCGACGCGGGCAGCGCCGCCCGTGCCAGGGCCGCGCTCGAGCAGATCCTGGCCACCATCCGATGACGCTGCGCCGCGCACTGGTCTTCGCCGTCGTGGTGGCCGCCGCCGTCACCGCGGCCGCGATGTACGGGATGACCGTGCCGCTGGGCTGGGCGCTGCTGATGGCGCTGCCCGCCGCCGCGCTCACGTTCGCGGGCTGCCTGCTCGCGGGCACCTTCGACGCCGACTGGACCGCGGAACCCGACCCGCCGTCCGCCAGCGTCACCCTGCACGCCACGTTCCTCACCGAACGCCTGGAGCGGTCCGCGCTCGACCAGTACCGCTTCACCTCCCGGGTCCAGCCGCGCCTGCGCCGGGTCGCGCAGTCCGTGCTGGGCCCCGACCTGCACACCCCCGCGGCCAAGGAACGGCTGGGCGCCGACCTGCACCGGCTGCTCACCGCACCGGACGCCCAACTGCCACCGCCGAAGACGTTCGCCGCGCTGATGCGGCGCCTGGAGGACCTGTGACCACGCTGACCACCACCGACATCCGCGGCGAGGCCGACGCGGTGCTGAGCGCCGTCGGCACGGTCGTCGTCGGCCGGGACCGGACGTTGCGGCTCGCGCTCGCGGCCGTGCTCGCCGGCGGGCACGTGCTGTTCGAGGACGTCCCCGGCCTCGGCAAGACGCTGATGGCACGCAGCCTCGCCCAGGCGCTCGGCCTGGCGTTCAAGCGCATCCAGTGCACGCCCGACCTGCAGCCCGCGGACATCACCGGCTCGTTCGTGTACGACCCGGCCGAGCGCGAGTTCAGCTTCCGCGAGGGCCCGGTGTTCGCCGGCCTGCTGCTCGCCGACGAGATCAACCGCACGCCGCCGAAGACGCAGGCCGCGCTGCTGGAGGCCATGCAGGAGAAGCAGGTCACCGTCGAGGGCCGCACGTTCGGCCTGCCCCGCCCGTTCCACGTGCTCGCCACCGCCAACCCGGTCGAGTACGAGGGCACCTACCCGCTGCCGGAGGCGCAGCTCGACCGGTTCCTGCTGCGCCTGGACATCGGCTATCCGCCCGCCGAGGAGGAGGCCGAGGTGCTGCGGCGGCGCATCGCCCGGCAGCGCGAGGAGACGGTGCTGGCGCCGGTCATCGACGCGGCCCGGCTCGCCGACCTGCAGGCCGCGCTCGAACGGGTCGACGTCGACGACGACGTGCTCCGCTACTGCGTCGACCTCGCGGGTGCCACCCGCACGCACCGGGCGGTCGAGGTCGGCGCCTCACCACGCGGCTCGCAGGCGTTGCTGCTGGTGGGCAGGGCCCTCGCGGTGCTGGACGGCCGCGAGTACGTGCTGCCGGAGGACGTGAAGGAGTGCGCGGTCGCCGCGCTCGCGCACCGGCTGACGCTGCGGCCGGAGACCTGGAGCAGCGGGGTCACCACCACGCAGGTCGTGACCGAGCTCCTCGGTCAGGTCCCCGGCCCGGCCACCACGCGGCCGGAACCGGCGTGACCACCGGGGCGCCCCCTCGGCCCCGCGAGCCCAAGGCCGTCGCGTGGCTCAAGGCCCGGCGCGCCGCGCGGAACGAGGGGTGGCGGCGCACCGACGCGCTGGTCCGCGCGCTCGTGTGCGGGGTCGGCCTGATGCTCGCCGGGCTCGTCATGCACCGGGTCGAGCTGGCGCTGATCGGGCTGCCGCTGGTGATCAGCCTGCTGCTCACGCGTACCCCGTCCGGCGACCCGTCGGTCGTCTCGACGGCCAGCGCCGACACGGTCGACGCGGGCGGCGACGCGGTGGTCGCCGTGACCGTCCGGCCCGGCAACGACGCCGTGCTGATGGCGTTGCGCATGCCGCTGCCCGCCACCCCGGGCGTCGGCCCGGTGCACCTGCTGCCCGCCAGCGACGGCGAGGTGCGCACGAAGGTCGAGTGGAACGCCTGGGGCCACGGCATCTACCTGCGGCCCGACCACCTGTTCGCGAGCCACGACGGCCTGCACGTGTACGGCCCGGTCGTCGGCGTCGCCGCGCAGCACACGGTCCTGCCACCCATCGAACCGCTGACGCCGGGCCCGCTGCCGCCGCGCGCGGCCGGGCTGGTCGGCGCGCACCGGGCACGCAGGCCCGGCGACGGCATGGAGCTGCGGGACATCCGCCCGTTCCAGTCCGGTGACCGGCTGCGGCGCGTGGACTGGCGGGTGTCGCTGCGGGCGTCGGCCGCGGCGGGCGGCACGCTCGTGCCCGGCACGCTGCACGTCCGCGAACGGCACGCGGAGGCCGACGCCGACCTGGTGCTGGCGCTGGACACGCGCCTCGACGTGGGCCGCGACGTCGGCGACTGGAACGCCGAACCGGTCGGCATGGACGTCCGCAAGGGCGGCAGCCTCGACCTCGGCGTGCGGGCGGCCAGTTCGATCGCGGCGGCGCACCTGCGGCACGGCGACCGCGTCGGGCTCGTCGACCTCGGCCACCCGCGCGGCGGCGTGCCCGCCGGGTCCGGGCACCGGCAGCTGCAGCGGATCCGCCACCAGCTCGTGCACGCCGCCCGCCGCGTCGCGGGCAGCGGCGACCCGGTGCTCAACCACACGCAGGTGCCGCCGGGCGCGACGGTCGTGGTGCTGTCGCCGTTCCTCGACGATCTGCTGGTGGACCTGACCGTCCGGCTCGCCCGCCGCGACCGGCTGGTGCTCGCCGTCGACCTGCTGCCCGCCGAACTGGCGGCGGACCGCACGACGCCGTGGGGCACGAGTGTGGTGTCGATCCTGCGTGCCGAGCACCGGATGCGGCTGCGTGCCCTGGAGGAGCACGGGGTCGTGGTGGTCCCGTGGGACGGCGGCGGGCAGCTCGCGGCGATCCTGCGGCGGCTCAGGGGGCGGCGGCGGTGAAGGCGGACGCACTCGTCGTCGGCAGGGGCGTCCCCGCCTGGCTGCTGCGCGTGGTGATCCTGGTGGTCGGTGCGGCGATCGTGCTGCTTCCGCTGTCCGAGGGCACCACGACCGGCACGTTCTTCGTGCTGGCGCCCGCCGTGCTGGCGTCGGCCTACGCGCCGGCGTCGCCGGCACCGGCGGCCGTGGTCGTGGTGGCCGCGGTGCTGCTCGCACTCGCGGGCGGCGACCCGCTGCGTGCCGAGGTGCTGATCACGGTGCCGCTGGTGCACCTGTTCCACGTGGCGTGCGGGATCGCGGGCGTGGTGCCCGCGTCCGGCCGCGTGCACCCCGCCGCGCTGCGGTCGACGGGGCTGCGGTTCGTGGTGATCCAGGCCGTGACGGCGGTGGTGGCCGTCGTGCTCGCGCTGCTGCCGGACGGCCGGACCCAGCCGGTGGTGGAGGTGCTCGCGCTGGCCGGGCTGGCCGGGGTCGCGCTGCTCGTCGTGTGGTTCCAGCGGGTGACGTAGGTGTGCGGGGCACCACAGCGAGGACTGTCACAGGTGGCCCGCCGGGCTTTTCGCGGACCAGGATGACACCATGGAGATATGGCGCGAGGACTTTCGCAACCGAAGCGGATCGTGATATTGGGCGGCGGGTACGTCGGCCTGTACACGGCTCTGGGTCTCCAGCGGAAGCTCAAGGGCAACGAGGCGTCCGTGACGGTCATCGACCCGCAGCCGCACATGACGTACCAGCCGTTCCTGCCCGAGGCCGCCGCCGGTGCGATCGAGCCGCGCCACGTGGTCGTGCCGCTGCGCAAGACGCTCAAGCGCTGCCACGTGCTCACCGCGCGGGTCACGAAGATCTCGCACGCGGACAAGTGCGTGGAGATCGAGGCGCCGGACGGGCACCACGAGCAGGTCGAGTACGACGTGCTCGTGGTCGCGCTCGGGTCGGTCGCGCGCCTGATGCCGATCCCCGGCCTCGCGGAGCAGGGCATCGCGTTCAAGACCATCGGCGAGGCGATCTTCCTGCGCAACCACGTCATGTCCAAGCTGGACGCGGCGGCGAGCACAGTGGACCAGGAGCTGCGCCGCAAGCTGCTGACGTTCACGTTCGTCGGCGGCGGGTTCGCGGGCATCGAGGCGCTGGCCGAGCTCGAGGACATGGCCCGGTTCGCGACCAGGTACTACGAGAACATCGAGCCGTCGGACCTGCGGTGGGTGCTCGTCGAGGCGGCGGGCCGGATCCTGCCCGAGGTCCGCGAGAGCCTCGGCGTCTACACGGTGCTGCAGCTGGAGAAGCGCGGCATCGAGGTCTACCTGTCCACGCTGGCGAAGTCGTTCGAGAACGGGCACGTGGTGCTCTCCGACGGCACCGAGTTCGACAGTGACACGATCGTGTGGACCGCGGGCGTGAAGGCCAACCCCGTGCTGGCCACTTCGGACCTCCCGCTCGACGAGCGGGGCCGGCTCAAGGCGACGCCGACGCTGCAGGTCGAGGGCCTGCCGGACGTGTGGACCGCGGGCGACAACGCGGCCGTGCCGGACCTGTCGCGCGCCGACGAGGACCCGACCGCGCTGTGCGCCCCGAACGCGCAGCACGCGGTCCGCCAGGCGAACCGGATGGCGAAGAACATCGTGGCCGTGTTGCGTGACAAGCAGCCGGTCGATTACTTCCACAAGAATGTGGGCTCGGTGGCGAGCCTCGGCCTGCACAAGGGCGTCGCGGACGTCTACAACGTGAAGGCCAAGGGCTTCATCGCGTGGGGCATGCACCGCGGCTATCACGTCGCGCGGGTCCCCACGTTCAACCGGAAATTCCGCGTGGTAGCCGACTGGTTACTGAGTGGACTGTTACGCCGCGAGGTCATCTCGATGGGCCAGATCAACAATCCGCGGGCCGAGTTCGATCGCGTGTCACGGAGCTGATCAGCGCGATTTCGGTGGACACCGCCAGGTAGCCTTACCCCGGCCGGCCGGGGTAGCGCCAACTGGCGTATCCCGGATTGGGCCAGCGGAAGGATTTTCCGAAAACCCCTCCGTAGCCGTGTGATCACGTCCTAGGCTGCGGCTGCCCCCGTAGCCCAACTGGCAGAGGCAGCCCCCTTAAAAGGGGTGGAGTGCCGGTTCGAATCCGGTCGGGGGCACAGCGTTTCTCACCTTTCTCGCCCGTTTCTCGCGACTCCCTGCAATTGCGCTGATACGCAGTGTGCTCACATTTCGCGCGCTTTTTGTGGGAACGTTTGCATCTTTGCAGGTGAGGCCGTGTGTGGACACGGTGGACACATGGACGATCGCGTTCCGCGACCAGGAAAGCGCTAACCCCGGGACTTGACGGCGGAGGTATGTTCAACCTGTTGGTTAATTAACCAGAAGGTTGAACAGAAGTGGACCAGTTGAGCAGTACGTTCGCCGCCCTGGCGGACCCCACCCGGCGGGCCATCCTCGCGCGGCTCGCGGACGGCGAGGCGACGGTCACCGAGCTGGCCGAGCCGTTCGCGATCAGCCTGCCCGCGGTCTCGAAGCACCTGAAGGTCCTCGAGCACGCGGGGCTGATCTCGCGCACCCGCACCGCGCAGTGGCGGCCGTGCCGGCTCGAGGCCGGTCCGCTGAAGGAGGCGACCGGCTGGCTGGCCGAGTACCGCCGGTTCTGGGAGGACAGCTTCGACCGGCTGGACGACCACCTCCGTGGACTGCAGGGGAAGGACCGATGACCGACCTGACGATCACCCGGCTGTTCGACGCGCCGCGCGAGCTCGTGTTCGCGGCGTGGACGAACCCGGACCACCTCGCGCGGTGGTGGGGCCCGGCGGGCTTCCACGCCTCGTCCTGCACGGTCCGCCTCGAGGAGGGCGGCCGGTGGCGGACCTGCATCACCGACGGCACGGCCGAGCACTGGGCCAGCGGCGTCTACCAGGAGATCGTGCCGCCGGAGCGGCTGGTGTTCAGCTTCTCGTGGGAGGAGCCGGCGGGCACGCGCGAGCACGACACGCTCGTCACCGTCACGTTCTCCGACCGCGACGGCAAGACCGAGATGACCTTCCACCAGGCGATCTTCCGCACGGTCGCCGAACGCGACAGCCACGTGGGCGGCTGGCAGGAGTGCTTCACCGACCTCGCGGCACACCTCAAGGAGAGCACCGCATGACGACCACACTGGAGCAGGGCGACCTCCGCCTGCTCGACACCGACATCGCCCGGCGCAGGCTCGCCGCGGCCGGCCCGCTGCGCCTGGCGTACGTGGCGCTCGACAGCACCCCGCGCGTCGTCCCCGTGCAGTTCCACTGGACCGGCGAGGAGATCGTGATGGGCGGGTTCGCGCCGTCCGCCCGCGGCCGCGCACTGCGTGCCCGCCCCAGGGTGGCGCTCACGCTGGACACCGACGAGCAACCACCCGAGGTGCTGCTCCTGCGCGGCGACGCCGTGGTCACCGAGGTGCGCGGCGTGGTCCCGGAGTACGAGACGTACATGCGCGCGGGCATGCCCGAGGCCGCGGCGGACGCGTACTTCGCCGAGCTGCGGTCGCGGGACGTGGTCATGGAGCGCGTCGCGGTCCGCCCGGACTGGGCCGCGGTCGTGGACTTCCAGACGCGGTTCCCGGCCGCCATGCCCGAGTGGCTGCGGTCGTGAGCGCCGCGCTGCCCCAGGTCGTGACGCCCGAGGAGTGGGCGGCGGCGCGGGAGGACCTGCTGGTGCGGGAGAAGGCCGCGCTCCGCGAGCTGGACAAGGTGAACGCCGCGCGCCGCCGCCTGCCGATGGTCCGGTGGGACACCTCGTACGTGTTCCGCTCCGCCGACGGCGAGGCGAGCCTGCCCGACCTGTTCGCCGGCCGCCGCCAGCTGATCACGTACCACTACATGATGTTCCCCGGCGACCCGCACCGCTGTTCCGGCTGCGCGTTCCTGGTGGACAACATGCCGGTGCACCACGAGGCGCTGAACGACCGCGACGTGACGCTCGTGGTCACCGCGCCCGCGCCGCTCGCGGAGAGCGAGCCGTTCCGGGACCGGATGGGCTGGACCGTGCCCTGGTACTCGACGTACGGCTCGACCTTCACGGCGGACTGCGGCGCGGGCCGCGGGTTCGGGGTGAGCGTGTTCCTGCGCGACGGGGACGACGTGTACCGGACCTACTACACCACCGGGCGCGGCGGGGACCTGCTGGTCGGCACCCTGCGCTACCTGGACCTGACCCCGTTCGGCAGGCAGGAGGCGTGGGAGGAGTCCGGCCGCGGGACCGACGCCCCGGGAAGTTGGTGGCGACTCCACGACGAGTACTGAGTTACTGTTAATCGCGGTAACACTCAACGTGGAGGTGGCGCATGGCCCGGCAACCGATCGAGGTGGCGTTCGAGCGGCGCGGCAAGGGCGACCCGCTGGTGCTGCTCCACGGCATCGGGCACCGCTGGCAGGCGTGGGAGCCGGTGATCGACACCCTGGCCGAGCGGCACGACGTGATCGCGGTCGACCTGCCCGGGTTCGGCAGGTCGCCGCTGCTGCCGGAGGGCCGCGGGTACGACATGCCCAGCGCGGTGCAGGCGTGCGCCGACATCTTCGAGGACATGGGGCTCGGCCGCCCGCACGTGGCAGGCAACTCGCTCGGCGCCGTGATCAGCATCGAGCTGGCCTCCCGCGGCCTGGTGTCGTCGGCGACGGCGCTCGCCCCGGCCGGGTTCTGGACGGCCCGCGACCGGGCGTGGGCGCTGCGGGTGCTGACGATGATCAGGCGGAGCGGACGGACGCCGTCGTGGCTGCTGACGCCGCTGATCCGCAACCGCCTGTTCCGGATGGCGGCGGGCTGCGTGCTCTACGGCCACCCGTCGCGGATGACCGCCGAGATCATGCTGGCCGACCTCGCGTCGATGGTGGGCGCGGCGGCCTTCGACCTGGTGGCGGCGGCCGGCCGGGACTACACGTACAACTCGCCCGCGCCGACCGTGCCGCTGACCGTGGCATGGGGGACCCGCGACCGCATCCTGTGGCCCCGGCAAGCACGCCGGGCGGCGTCCCTCCTGCCGCGGGCACGGCACGTGTGGCTGCACGGCGCCGGTCATGTCCCGATGATCGACGCGCCGGAGCAGGTCGCGGCGCTCATTCTCGAGACGTGCGCGTCGGTCGCCGCCCGTGCCGCTTGATCTCAGGTGCGGTGGAGGTTGCACGATGGGGGACATGGATGATCGACTGCGTGCGCTGCTGGCGGAGCGGAACCAGGGCGTACTGACCACGCTGAAGCGCGACGGCCGTCCGCAGCTGTCGAACGTGAGCTACACGTTCGCGGACGGCGTCGTGCGGATGTCGGTGACCGCGGGCCGGGCCAAGACCAGGAACCTGTCGCGTGATCCGCGGGCCAGTTTCTACGTGTGCGCGCCGGACTTCCGGTCGTACGCCGTGGCGGAGGGGACCGCGCAGCTGACCCCGGTCGCGACGGCGGTGGACGACGCCACGGTGGACGAGCTGGTGGCCGTGTACCGCGCCATCGCGGGGGAGCACCCCGACTGGGACGAGTACCGGACCGCGATGGTCGCCGACCAGCGGTTGGTGGTGCGGATCCCGGTCGACCGGGTGTACGGGATGGCGTGAGCCGGGGCTCGTCAGCGCTTCGCGGGCAACCGTTGCGGTGGGACGGCGCGCTTGTCCTTCTCCGGCTCCGGTGGGAGGTCGGCCTCCGCCTCGCCGTCGACCGGTTCCATCAGGGACGTGCTCAGGTCCAGCAGCTCCTTGGTCTCCCGGAGCCTGCCGCTCAGCTGCTCGCGGACCGACGTCAGCTTCTTGACCTGCACGGTCACCGCGTCGACCCGGCGGCGGGCCTCCTCGTCGGCCGCGGCGAGCCTGGCCGTCACCTCGCGGTCGGTGTCCGTCTTCGCCTTCTCCAGCTCGCGGCGCAGCGCCTCGCGCTTGGCGGTCATCGACTCCGAGAACTCGCGGTCGATGCGGATCCGGTCGCGTTCCGCCGACTTGTCGATGGCCTCCTGGCGGCGTTCCGCGTCGGTGGTCATCTTCTCCGTCTGCGCCCTGGCCGACGCGAGCATCGTCTTGTGCGTGCGGTTCAGCTCCGCGTGCTGTTCCTCCAGCGCGCGCAGCATCTGGCGGTAGTGGTCGCGGACCTCCGCCGACGCCTTCTCGGCCGCCGCCCACGTCTCCTCCGCCGCCGCCTTCGCGCGTGCCTTGACCTCCGCTGCCTGCGACTTCGCGACCGCGAGCATGCGGGCGGCGCTCTCCTCGTCGGCCTGGCTGTCGAGGCGTTCGGTCAGCGCCGCGATCTCCCGGCGCGCGATCTCCAGCTCGCCGCGCAGCTCCGCGACCTGCGCCGTCGCCTCGTCGCGTTCCGACGCGATGCGCTCGACCGCGGCGTTCAGCTCGGCCACGCGCTGTCTGACCTCGCCGCGGTCGAAACCGTGGCGCACCACGGTGAAGCCATCCTCTGGGGCGTGGTCATCGACGGCTGCCATGGTGGAACCGTACTCGGGTGACCGCATACCGCAACAGTTCTCCGCCGATATGTCTACTGTGGACGGATGGCCACCGGGTGTTTCGGCTCGTACAGGTCCAGGGTGCCCGCCCCGGGAACACGCAGTGTGGCGAGCAGTCCCCACCCCCGGTCGGTGACCGGACCGGTGAACTCGACACCCTTCCGGGTCAGTTCGGCGACCGTCGCCTCGATGTCGTCACACATCAGGTAGAGCTCGTGCGTCCCCGCGGCATCGGCCGGGTGAACGGCCAGTTCCGCGGGCGGGGCGCGGAAGATGAGCCAGCCGTCGCCCGCGTCGACGTTCGGCAGTGCGAGCACGTCGCGGAAGAACGCGCGCGCCCGCTCCGCGTCGTCGGCGTAGACGATCGTGTGCAGTCCGGTGATCACCAGTGGAACCCCCTCGTCAGGCGCGCCAGCGCCATGGCGGCGGCGCCGAGGTGGCGGTCGCCCTTGCCGATCTTCATGCGGCCCGACCCGCCCGCCGCCGCCGAGTCCGGGAAGATCCGGTAGCCCTGGTAGGCGATCGCGTCGACGAGGCCCGGCGCCACCGTGTACGCGGCAGAGATCATCCGGCCGGTCGGCGTCCCGATGTGCTTGGGGCGCTTGAGCAGCGCGTCCATCACCATGTCCGCCGCCTGCTCCGGCGACTTCGTCGGGAACGCGTCGTAGATCTTGGTCGGGCGGATCATCGGCGTCCTGACCAGGGGCATGTGCACCGTGGTGAACGTGATCCCGGCGCCGTGGGTCTCCGTGGCGACGATCTTGGAGAAGTAGTCCAGCGCCGCCTTCGACGCCACGTACGCGGAGAACCGCGGCGCGATGCCCTGCACGCCGATGGACGACACGTTCACGATGTGGCCGAACCGGCGCTCGATCATGTGCGGCAGCAACGCGAGGATCAGCCGGACCGCGCCGAAGTAGTTGATGGCCATCGCGCGCTCGTAGTCGTGCATCCGGTCGTAGGACAGCTGCACGGACCGCCGGATCGACCGGCCCGCGTTGTTCACCAGCATGTCGATGCCCGGCTGCTCCACCAGCATCCGCGCGACCGTCTTCGCCACCGAGTCGTCGTCGGTGAGGTCGCACGGGTACACGAACGCCTGCCCGCCCGCCGCGGCGATCTCCGCGCGGACCTCCTCCAGCTCGGTCTGCCGCCGCGCCACCAGCAGCGGCACGCCACCGGCCGCCGCCACCTTCAGCGCGGTCGCCCGCCCGATGCCCGACGACGCGCCGGTGATCACCACGCGCCTGCCGTCCAGCTCGCCGCGCTGCCCGTGCCTGCGCGCGCGGAACGGGTCGAGGTGCTCGCGCCAGTACCGCCACAGCACGTCCGCGTACTCCTCGAGCGGCGGCACGTCGACGTCCGTGCCCGCGAGCGCGAGGCGGGTCTCGGTCGAGTCGAAGACCGGCTGGAACGTCAGCGTCGTCAGCAGCACCGGCGGGATGCCCAGCCGGTCGAGCACGGCGTCCCGCGCGATCGTCACGCCTGGCACGTGCTCGGCCAGCTTGACCAGCCCGACCAGTGGTTTCGCGATCCCGGAGCCCAGTTCGACGGTCGAGACCGGTGCGCCCGCGGCCTTCGCGAACGCGTCGTAGACGCTGCGTGCCGACTGCGGCGACGGGTTGACCAGGTGGAACGCGCGCCCGTCCATGCCCGGCGCGGTCACCAGGTGCGCCATGGCCTTCGCGACGTAGTCGACCGGCACGATGTTGGTGTCGCCGATGTCCGGGAACACGACCGGCACGGTCGGCAGCGCGGACAGCCGCTGCAGCGCGGGGAAGAAGTAGTACGGTCCGTCGATCTTGTCCATCTCGCCGGTGACCGAGTTGCCGACCACGATCGCGGGCCGGTACACCCGCCACGGCACGTCGGTCTGGGTGCGGACCAGGCGCTCGGACTCGAACTTCGTCCGGTGGTAGGGGGTGACGAGCCGCTGGCCCGCGTCGAACATCTCCTCGGTGAACCGGCCGCGGTAGTCGCCGGCGACCGCCACCGACGACACGTGGTGCAGGCAGCCGACGGACAGCGCGGCCGCCAGGTCGAGCACGTGCTTGGTGCCGTCGACGTTCGCGGCGATGCTCGCGTCGTCGTCGGCAGCGATGTCGTACAGCGCGGCGAGGTGCACGAGGTGGTCGATGGTCCCGGTCAGCTCGGCGACCTGCTCGTCGCCGATGCCGAGGCGCTCGGCGCGCACGTCGCCGATCAGGTTGCGGACCTTCTCCGCGGCCGGCCAGTCCAGCGCCACCTCGGCGAGCTTGTCCTGCGAGCGTTCGCGGACCAGCACCCACACCCGTTCGGTGTCGGGCCTGGCGAGGATCTCCGCGACGAAGTGCCGTCCGATCAGCCCGGTCGCGCCGGTCACCAGGTAGGTCGCCATCGAGAAGCTCCTTCCGCTAGGACACCTGAGCGTGCGGCTTCGCCCGGTAGGTGTCCAGGGTCTTCGGGTCCTGCAGGGCCATCCACTCGATGACCTCGGTGTAGGTCGCGCACACCGTCTGCGGGCGCACGCACACCTCGTTCATGAACTGTTCCGTCGCCCGGCTGAACGCGCCACCCGACCAGTCGTTGAAGTGGTTCCCGACGGTCAGCGGCGCGCGGTTGGTGTTGAACGCGGCCTGGTAGGCGGCCCGGTACGTGTCCAGGGTGACCGCCGTGAACTCCGCGTCGCGCGCGGGCTCCTCCTTCGCGCCGTTCAGCGAGTACCAGAGGTTGTAGTCCATCATGATCACCTTCTTGCCGGACAGCGCGGGCACCCGGACCACCGGCACCCAGAACTCCCACACGCCGTTCCGCAGCTCCGGCCAGGCCACGCCCTCCGTGGTGATGCTGGTGTCGTAGGTCATGCCGTGCTCGGCCATGGCGGGGAAGAACGCGTCCGGGTCGCCCTCCAGGCACGGCACGCGGCCGCCCTTGACGGCGTCGTCCGGCAGCGCGAGCCCCCTGCTGGTGGCGCCGCGCACGATGGCGAAGAACTGGTCCAGCTCGCTCGTCCAGTCGGCCCGCGACCAGCGGGCGCCGCTCGGCTCGTTGCCCGCGCAGAAGTGCCCGTTGTAGTGCGTGCCGATCTCGTGGCCCTGCTGGTACGCGGTGTTCAGGTCGTCGATCCTGGTGGCCACCTCGGCGTCGGTCCCGCCGAAGCTGATCGACGCGCGGCCCGCGCCGTGCCCGGGACCGGTGTACTCGCCGCGCAGGTGGTCTGGCAGCAGGTAGATGCCGGACAGGAAGCCGGTGACGTGCGCGTTCACCTTCCGGGCGAGGGGGAGGATGCGCCGCCAGTGCGCGTGCGAGCCTGCGCCGTCGAAGGAGAACAGGACGAACTGCGGTGGTTTCTCGCCGGGCGCTAGCTTGCGCATCCAGTCCGGCGGCGGTGGCTTGCCCTGCGCGACGGGCGTCCCGCCCGCGGTGGCCGGCCGGTCCGGGCCGCCTACGGTGCCGAGCACCAGCAGGACCAGGAACGTCAGCGCGAGCGCGATCCCGGTGACGATCGGCCCCCAGCGCCGGCTCATGGCGTCCTCCCGTGATCCTCGGTAAGGCTAACGGAGAGTAGTCCCACTGGTGGGGGACCCTGGGCCGGGTGAGTCGGTGATGTTTAGTGTTCCCCCAGGGTTGGGCATAACGATCAGGGCAAAACGGGTAAAGTCACTTTTACTCGCCGGGAACGGACCGGCATGGTTGTGCGTTGAACCCGGTGCAGGAGCCATACAGGCCCAGGAGGAACAGGTGCGTTCTACCAGTAATCCCGCGTTCCGGAACTTGCCTCAGGGCGGGTTCGGCGGCGGCTACGCGGGCTTCCAGACCCAGCCGCAGGCGAACATGCCGGGATACGGCGGCTACCAGGCGCCGCCGACCACGGGTGAGCGCCCGATGACGGTCGACGACGTGGTCACCAAGACCGCGTTGACGCTCGGCGTCGCACTCGTCACCGGCATCATCACCGCCGTCGCGGTGCTGAGCGGCGCCATCAGCCCGTTCCCGCCGATGATCATCGGCCTGATCGTCGGCCTCGTGCTGTCGCTGATCATCATCTTCAAGCAGACGGCCAACCCGGGCATGGTGCTCGGCTACTCGGCCGCGGAAGGTGTGTTCCTCGGCGCCATCACCGGCGTGTTCGAGGCGTTCGTGCCGGGCATCGCGTTCCAGGCCATCCTCGGCACCGCGCTGGTGTTCATCGTGATGCTCGTCGTCTACAAGACGGGCGCGGTCCGGGTCACGCCGAAGCTCACCAAGTGGATCATCGGCGCCACGGTCGCGGCCGCGGGCCTGATGCTGATCAACCTGATCACGTCGCTGTTCGGCCTGAACATGCTGCGTGACGGTGGCACCCTGGCGATCGTCTTCTCGATCATCGTGATCGGCATCGCGGCGTTCAACTTCCTGCTGGACTTCGACATGGCCGACCAGATGATCCGCACGGGCATGCCCGCCAGGTTCGCGTGGCTGGCCGCGTTCGGCCTGATGACCACGCTGGTCTGGCTGTACCTGGAGATCCTGCGCCTGCTGTACTACTTGAACTCCGACTGAGGCTCATTCCGGGAAGGGGCGTTCTGCCGTGCGGGCGGGGCGCCCCTTCTGCTGTCCGCCGACCAAGTGCTCGGCCACCTCGGTGCGTGAGTAGAGGACGAACCGCCCGGCCCGGTGGGCCGCCACCAGCCCGGCCGCCCTCAGCGCGGTCAGGTGCTGGCTGACCCCACCCGGGGTGAGCCCGGTCCGCGCGGCGAGGTCGGTGGTGGACGCCGGGTTGTCCAGCTCGGCGAGCAGCCGGGCGCGGCTGGCCCCGAACACCCCGGCGAGCGCCGCCGACGGCGCCGTGCGCCGCTCGGTCCAGAGGTCCCCGATCCCGCGCGGCGGGTACCGCAACGTCGGCTGCCACCCCGGCGCGGTGATCGAGAAGACGCGCGGCCACGCGAACGCAGACGGCACCAGCAGCAGGCCCTTGCCCCGCAGTCCGCGCCGCGCCGACACCTGGCGGTGCGCGATGAACAGGCGCTCCTCCCGCCACGTCACGGCCGGGTTCAGGTCGGCGAACAACGCGGACGCGCCGCCGGTGGTCAGGCGCCGGGCCCGGTACTGGACGTCGGCTTCGAGCAGCGCCCGGATCCGCGGCCAGAACGGCGCGAGCACCCGCTCCCAGTACTCCTCGACGACGTCGGCCACCTCCGCGGCGCCGGGCACGGTCGTGATCTCGGGGATCGCGGCCAGCTCCCGCGCCACCTGCTCGGCCGGTGTCGCGCGCACGGTGGCCAGCTCGTCCGCCAGCTCCGGCAGGGGAGCGGTCGGCGGCGGGCAGAGGAACCCGGGGATCACCCGCAGGGGCACCAGGTCGTGGAGCACGTGCCAGTCGAACCCCGTGAGCCGGTCGCGTGCCTGGGCCACCCACCGGGCGTGGACGTCGTGCCCGGCGCCGCTCTTCAGCAGCCACACCGACGCGACGACCTCCCACAGCGGCGAGAACGCGAACCGCGTGTAGGCCACGTCGGCGGCGGTGAACGACAGCTCCAGCATTCAGCCCAGACTAAATCAATCGGCGGCGGACCGGGGCCCGACCAGGCTCTTCGCCGTGAACAGAGACTTCCGACTCCTCTTCACCGCGGCCGCGGTGAGCCGTTTCGGCACGTCGGTCACGTACGTGGCGATGCCCCTGATCGCGGTGACCGCGCTGGACGCGTCCCCCGGCGAGGTCGGCCTGCTGGCGACCTTGAGCACGATCGCGTTCCTCGTCATCGGCCTGCCCGCGGGCGCGTGGACCGATCGCGTCCGGCGCCGGGGCGTACTGATCACCGCGGACCTGGCCCGCGCGGCGGTGCTGCTGTCGGTGCCGGCCGCGTGGTGGCTGGACGCGCTGACGCTGGGCCAGCTCTACGTGGTGGTCCTGCTGACCGGCGTGGGCACGGTGTTCTTCGACGTGGCGAACCAGTCGTACCTGCCGCGGGTGGTGGGCAGGCCTGCCCTGCTGGCGGCCAACACCCGCCTGGTCGGCATGGACGCGCTGAACGACATCGCGGGCCGCGGCGTGGCGGGGTTCGTGGTCGCGCTGGTGACCGCCCCGGCCGCGCTGCTGCTGGACGCGGCGAGCTACGTCGTGTCGGCGTGGTGCGTGCTGCGGATCCGCCACCGCGAACCCCGTCCCGAACGTGCGGAGGGCCGCGGCCACATCCGCGAGGGGGTGGTGTTCGTGGTGTCGCACCCGGTGCTGCGGGCGCTCGCGGCGGCCGGTGCGCTGAGCAACCTGGGCATCGTGCTGGTGCTGACCATGCTGCCGGTGGTGCTGGTGGACGAGCTGCGCCTCGGCGCCGGGGTGCTGGGCCTGTTCCTGGCGTCGGGCGGCGTGGGCATGCTGGCGGGGTCGCTGCTGGCCCGCCCCCTCGCGGCACGCTTCGGCACGGGCCGCGTCCTGCTGCTGGGGAACGTGGTGACCTGCCCGTTCGGCTTCGGCATGGTGTTCGTCGACCGCGGGGCCGCGCTGTGGCTGGCCGGCGCGACGTGGCTCGTGGTGACGACGAAGGTCGGCTCGGACAACGTGCTGAGCGTGAGCTTCCGCCAGCAGGTCACCCCGGACGCCCTGCTCGGGCGCGTGATGGCGACGTTCCGGTTCCTCCTGACGGGCGCGGTGGCGATCGCCGGTGCGCTGGCGGGCGGGCTGGGCCAGCTGTGGGGACCGAGGGCGGCGCTGGTGGCCGGTGCGTGCGCGATGGCGTGCATCTGGATCCCGGTGCTGCTCTCGCCGCTGCGCCACACGCGAGAGCCGGCGACGGCGAGCTGACGGGGTCACCGCGGAAACCACATCCCGTGTTACAGCGGGATTTTACGAGTCCTACACTTGCGTCGGTCTTGTGAAGCGCTTCACAACAGAGCACGCGGGAGCTTGTGAAGATTTTCACAAGGCCGGGGTTAGGCATGCCTAACCCCGAGTGCCGTCGGCGAGACCCATAGGGTGCCCGACGGGCGGTGTCAACGGTGAGCTCCGCAAGCTCCGCTCACGGGGAAAGGACGGCGAAGGTGTCACTCGCAGCTGTCAGCACATCTGTAGCACAGAACGAGAACGTCTCGGCAGGGTTGGGCAGTTATCTGCCCCTGCTTCTGCTCTTCGTACTGGCCGCCGCCTTCGCGGTGTTCTCCGCCGTGCTCGGGCCGCTGGTCGGGCCGAAGCGGTACAACCGCGCCAAGCTCTCGGCCTACGAGTGCGGCATCGAACCGTCGCCGCAGCCGGTGGTGGGCGGCGGCCGCGTGCCGGTGGCGTACTACCTGACGGCGATGCTCTTCATCCTGTTCGACATCGAGATGGTGTTCCTCTACCCGTTCGCCGTCTCGGCGGACGCGCTGGGGCTCTTCGGGCTGGTGGAGATCTTCTTGTTCATCGCGACGCTCGGCTTCGCCTACGCCTACGTGTGGCGGCGCGGCGGGCTCGACTGGAACTGACGGGAGGCGGACATGGGACTCGAAGAGCGGCTCCCGAACGGCATCCTCTTGGCCAGCCTCGAGAAGCTGGTCAACTGGGGCCGCAAGAACTCGCTGTGGCCGGCCACCTTCGGCCTGGCCTGCTGCGCGATCGAGATGATGACGACCGGCGCCCCGCGCTACGACCTCGCGCGGTTCGGCATGGAACGCTTCAGCGCCACGCCCCGCCAGGCCGACCTGATGATCGTCGCGGGCCGCGTGACCAACAAGATGGCGCCGGTCCTGCGCCAGATCTACGACCAGATGGCCGAGCCCAAGTGGGTGCTCGCCATGGGCGTGTGCGCGTCGTCCGGCGGGATGTTCAACAACTACGCCGTCGTGCAGGGCGTCGACCACGTGGTGCCGGTCGACATGTACCTGCCCGGCTGCCCGCCGCGCCCCGAGATGCTGCTGGACGCGATCCTCAAGCTCCACGCGAAGATCGCCGACGAGCCGCTGAACGCGCGCCGTGCCGCGCTGCGCGAGGCCGAGGGCAAGCGGACCGAGCTGATCGCCTCCTCCGTCAAGTACGCGAAGAAGTGAACCGACATGGCTGACGAACCCACCACCCCCGACCACGAGCCGGAGGCGTCGCCCGCGGCGGGCGAGCCCGGCTCGGACGCCGAGCGGCCGGCCTCGGCCGAGCTGCGCCCGGACACCGAGGACGCGCTGCCCAAGCCGACCGACGCGCTGCCCGCGCCGGGCGACCCGCTCGTCACCGGCAGGGCCCGCAAGGGCATGTTCAACGTCTCCGGCTCCGGCGACACCTCCGGCTTCGGCGGTCTGCGCCTGCCCGCGCACGTCGCGGCGCCCGCCGAGCGGCCCTTCGGCGGCTGGTTCGACGAGTTCACCGACCAGCTGCTCGCCGCCATGCGCGAGCAGGGCATCCCGGTCGAGGCGATCCAGCAGGTCACCGTCGACCGCGGCGAGATCACCTACTACGTGAAGGCCGAGCACCTCGTCGCGCTGTGCCAGGTGCTGCGCGACGACCCGGCGCTGCGCTTCGAGCTGTGCAGCTCGGTGTCCGGTGTGGACTACGGCGTGGACGTGCCGCAGCGCCTCCACTCGGTCTACCACCTGACCTCGATGACCTACCGCCGCCGCATCCGGCTCGAGGTGGCCATCGACTGGAACGGCGACCAGGACGGCCAGCCGCACTGCCCGTCGGTCGTGGGTGTCTACCCGACCGCCGACTGGCAGGAGCGCGAGGCCTGGGACATGTTCGGGATCGTCTACGACGGCCACCCGGCGCTGACCCGGATCCTCATGCCGGACGACTGGGACGGCCACCCGCAGCGGAAGGACTACCCGCTGGGCGGCATCCCCGTGGAGTACAAGGGCGCGGAGATCCCCCCGCCGGACCAGAGGAGGTCCTACTCGTGACCGAGAACCTCAGCGACGTCACCACCGGCACCAAGCCCGACTCGGGCCGTCCGCACGGCACCGGCGAGCCGTACGCCGTCGAGCGGGAGACCACCGAGGGCCGGATCTACAACGTCACCGGCGGCGACTGGGACACCGCGCTCGACGACGCGATCCACGACGAGCGGATCGTCATCAACATGGGTCCGCAGCACCCGTCGACGCACGGCGTGCTGCGGCTGGTGCTCGAGCTCGAGGGCGAGACGGTCACGCAGGCCCGGTCGGTCATCGGCTACCTGCACACCGGCATCGAGAAGAACACCGAGTACCGCACCTGGACCCAGGGCGTCACGTTCGTGACGCGCATGGACTACCTCGCGCCGCTGTCCAACGAGGCCGCCTACTGCCTCGCGGTCGAGAAGCTGCTCGGCATCGAGGCGCCGCCGCGCGCGCAGACCATCCGGGTCATGCTCCTGGAGATCAACCGCATCTCCTCCCACCTGGTCGCGCTCGCGACCGGCGGCATGGAGCTGGGTGCGCTGACCGCCATGACCGCGGGCTTCCGCGAGCGTGAGGAAGCGCTGCACCTGCTGGAGTTCCTGACCGGTCTGCGCATGAACCACGCGTTCATCCGCCCCGGCGGTGTCGCGCAGGACCTGCCCGAGGGCTACGAGATCAAGGTCCGCGAGTTCCTCAAGGTCATGAACGAGCGGCTCCCGCAGTACGACAAGCTGCTCACCGGCCAGCCCATCTGGAAGAACCGGCTCAAGGGCATCGGCTACCTCCCGGTCGACGCGTGCCTCGCGCTCGGCGTCACCGGCCCGATCCTGCGCTCCGCGGGCCTGCCGTGGGACCTGCGCAAGACCGAGCCGTACCTGGGTTACGAGGACTACACCTTCGAGGTGCCGACCTCGACCGCGGCCGACTCGTACGCGCGTTACCTGCTGCGCGTCGAGGAGATGCACCAGTCGCTGCGGATCATCAACCAGTGCCTGAAGAAGCTCGAGCCGGGCCCGGTGATGGTCGAGGACGAGAAGATCGCGTGGCCCGCGAAGCTCTCGATCGGCGCGGACGGCATGGGCAACTCGCTCGACCACGTCCGCAAGATCATGGGCCAGTCCATGGAGGCCCTGATCCACCACTTCAAGCTGGTGACCGAGGGCTTCTCGGTGCCCGCGGGCCAGGTGTACGTGCCCATCGAGTCGCCGCGCGGCGAGCTGGGCTACCACCTGGTGTCCGACGGCGGCACCCGGCCGATGCGGGTCCACGTGCGCGAACCCAGCTTCGTGAACCTGCAGTCGATGCCCGCGATGTCCGAGGGCGGGCTGGTCGCGGACGTCATCGCGGCCATCGCGTCGATCGACCCGGTGATGGGAGGGGTAGACCGGTGAACGAACCATTGAGCACCGGCTCCACGTACGGCGGTTCGAGCGTCGGCGCCGGGGAGACCTACGCCGCCGCGGGACCCGACACGGACGTGAACGCGGCGTCCCCGTTGAGCCGCGCGGAGAACGCGGCGCTCACCGAGGAGTCCACTCCGGACCTCTCGGTGTTCGGCCCGGACATCGTCGCCAAGGCGGCCGAGCAGATGGCGCGCTACCCGGAGACCCGGTCCGCGCTGCTGCCGATGCTGCACCTGGTGCAGTCGGTCGAGGGCTACGTCAGCCAGGCGGGCATCGAGTTCTGCGCCCGGCAGCTGAACCTGACCAACGCCGAGGTCAGCGCGGTCGCGACGTTCTACACGATGTACAAGCGCAAGCCGTGCGGTGAGCACCTCGTGAGCGTCTGCACCAACACGCTGTGCGCGGTGCTGGGCGGCGACGCGATCTACAAGAAGCTCTCCGAGCACCTGTCGGACACCGACCAGCCGCTCAAGCACGAGGACACCGCGGGCGAGCCGGGCACGCCGGGCTCGATCACCCTCGAGCACGCCGAGTGCCTCGCGGCCTGCGACCTCGGCCCCGTGCTGCAGGTCAACTACGAGTTCTACGACAACCAGACCGTCGAGTCCGCGGTCGAGCTCGTGGACGCGCTGCGGCGGGGCGAGAAGCCCGCGCCGACGCGCGGCGCCCCGCTCACCGACCTGCGCACGGTCGAGCTGGAGCTCGCCGGGTTCTACCCGGAGGACGAGGCGGAGTTCCGCGCCCGCATCGACGGCCCGTCCGCCGCGGTCGAGACGCTGCGCGGCGCGCAGCTCGCCGCGGACCGCGGCTGGACCGCACCGGCGATGCCCGAGAAGGCACCGGCGCTTCCGGAGGTCGAGAAGAAATGACAACTCCCGAACAGACCCGCCCCGACCCGGTGACCCCGGTGCTCACGAAGCGCTGGCTGTCGCCGAACTCGTGGCGTCTCGACACCTACGAGAAGCTCGAGGGGTACACGGCGCTGCGCAAGGCGCTGTCCGGCACCCCGGAGCAGCTGGTCCAGCTGGTGAAGGACTCCGGTCTGCGCGGCCGTGGCGGCGCTGGCTTCCCGGCGGGCGTGAAGTGGTCCTTCATGCCCCCCAACGAGGACAAGCCGCACTACCTCGTCATCAACGCCGACGAGGGCGAGCCGGGCACCTGCAAGGACATCCCGCTGATGATGGCGGACCCGCACTCGCTGATCGAGGGCATCATCATCGCGGCGTACGCGATGCGCTCCCACCACGCCTTCATCTACGTGCGCGGCGAGGTGCCGCACTGCATCCGCCGCCTCAACGCGGCGGTGCGCGAGGCGAAGGCCGCGGGCTACCTCGGCACGGACATCCTCGGGTCGGGCTTCGACCTGGAGATCACCGTGCACGCCGGCGCGGGCGCGTACATCTGCGGTGAGGAGACCGCGCTCCTCGACTCGCTCGAGGGCCGCCGCGGCCAGCCCCGCCTCAAGCCGCCGTTCCCGGCGGCCGCCGGCCTCTACGCCGCGCCCACCACGGTGAACAACGTCGAGACCATCGCGTCGGTGCCGTTCATCGTCAACGGTGGCGCGGACTGGTTCCGCACCATGGGTTCCGAGCGCTCGCCCGGCCCGAAGATCTACTCGATCTCCGGCCACGTCGAGAAGCCCGGCCAGTACGAGGCGCCCCTGGGCACCACGCTGCGCCAGCTGCTGGACATGGCGGGCGGCATGAAGGACGGCATCCCGCTGAAGTTCTGGACGCCGGGTGGTTCCTCCACGCCGATGTTCACCGCCGACCACCTGGACGTGCCGCTGGACTTCGAGGGCGCGGTCGAGGCCGGCTCGATCCTCGGCACCACCGCGGTGATGGTGTTCAACGAGACCGTGTCCGTGCCGTGGGCCGTGATGAAGTGGACGCAGTTCTACGAGCACGAGTCCTGCGGCAAGTGCACCCCGTGCCGGGAGGGCACCTACTGGCTCGCCGGGATCCTCGAGCGGATGGTCGAGGGCCACGGCACCGAGTCGGACATCGAGACGCTGCTCGACATCTGCGACAACATCCTGGGCCGCAGCTTCTGCGCCCTGGGCGACGGCGCGGTGAGCCCGATCCAGAGCGGCATCAAGTACTTCCGGGACGAGTTCCTCGCGCTCTGCGAGCAGAACAAGTCCACCCCTGCGCTCGCTGGAGCACACTCATGACAGCGATTGAAGAGAAGCCCGAGGCGGCTCCCGTACCCGAGGGGCACGTGCGGCTGACCATCGACGGGGTCGAGGTCGTCGCGCCCAAGGGCGAGCTGCTGATCCGCACGGCGGAGCGCCTCGGCACGGTGATCCCGCGGTTCTGCGACCACCCGCTCCTCGACCCGGCGGGCGCCTGCCGCCAGTGTCTGGTCGAGGTGGAGATGGGCGGGCGGCCGATGCCGAAGCCGCAGGCCTCCTGCACCATCACGGTCGCCGACGGCATGGTCGTGAAGACGCAGCTGACCTCGCCGGTCGCGGACAAGGCCCAGCAGGGCGTGATGGAGCTGCTGCTCATCAACCACCCGCTGGACTGCCCGATCTGCGACAAGGGCGGCGAGTGCCCGCTGCAGAACCAGGCGATGGCGCACGGCCGCACGGACTCCCGCTTCCGGGAGACCAAGCGGACCTTCGCCAAGCCGATCCCGGTGTCCACGCAGGTGCTGCTGGACCGCGAGCGGTGCGTGCTCTGCCAGCGGTGCACCCGGTTCTCCGACCAGATCGCGGGCGACCCGTTCATCGACCTGCTGGAGCGCGGCGCGCAGCAGCAGATCGGCATCGCGCAGAACAAGCCGTTCCAGTCGTACTTCTCGGGCAACACCATCCAGATCTGCCCGGTGGGCGCGCTGACCTCCGCCGCGTACCGGTTCCGGTCGCGCCCGTTCGACCTGGTGTCCACGCCGAGCGTGTGCGAGCACTGCTCCTCGGGCTGCGCGGAGCGCACGGACTTCCGCCGCGGCAAGGTGATGCGCAAGCTCGCGGGCGACGACCCCGAGGTCAACGAGGAGTGGATCTGCGACAAGGGCCGCTTCGCGTTCCGGTACGTCACCGCGGGCGACCGGGTCACCCGGCCGCTCGTGCGCGACGCCAAGACCGGTGAGCTGGCCCCGACGTCGTGGACCGAGGCGCTGCGCGTCGCCGCCGAGGGCCTCGCCAAGGCCCGCGACGGCAAGGGCGCCGCGGTCCTGACCGGCGGCAGGCTGACCGTCGAGGACGCCTACGCGTACGCCAAGTTCGCCCGCGTCGCGCTGAACACCAACGACATCGACTTCCGCGCCCGTGCGCACTCCGCGGAGGAACTGGACTTCCTGTCCTCCCGCGTCGTGGGCACCACGCCCGCGGACGGGGTCACGTTCTCCGCGATCGAGGCCGCGCCGTCGGTGCTGTGCGTGGCGTTCGAGCCGGAGGAAGAGGCGCCGATCGTGTTCCTGCGGCTGCGCAAGGCGGCCCGCAAGCACCGCGCCAAGATCTTCCACATCGGACAGTGGACGTCCCCGGGCGTCGAGAAGACGATCCGGCCGTTCTCCGTGGACAAGGGCGCCATCGGCACGCTGCTCGCGTGCCAGCCCGGCGGCGAGACCGCCGCGGTCGAGGGCCTGGTCACGCACGCCCCGGACGTCTCCGACGCGCTGTCGCAGCCCGGTGCGGTGATCCTCGCAGGCGAGCGGGCCGCGCAGATCCCCGGCCTGCTGACCGAACTGGTCAAGCTGGCCGAGGTCACCGGCGCCCGGCTCGCCTGGATCCCGCGCCGTGCCG
This sequence comes from Actinophytocola sp. KF-1, assembly GCF_054661535.1. Lineage (NCBI taxonomy): Bacteria > Bacillati > Actinomycetota > Actinomycetes > Pseudonocardiales > Pseudonocardiaceae > Actinophytocola > Actinophytocola sp. KF-1. The sequence continues at coordinate 166,326 of NZ_BAAFVK010000015.1, forward strand.
GTGAGCGCGGTGCGCTCGAGGCCGGTGCGGCGCCGACGCTGCTGCCCGGTGGCCGCCTGGTCACCGACGCGGCCGCGCGTGCCGAGGTCGAGCAGGCGTGGGGCCTCGCGGCGGGCACGCTGCCCGCGACCGCGGGCCGCGACACCACCGGCATCCTCGCCGCCGCGGCGGCCGGTCAGCTGGACGGCCTCGTCGTCGGCGGCGTCGAGATCGACGACCTGCCCGACCCGGCGCTCGCCGAGGAGGCCCTGCGGACGGCGGGCTTCGTCGTCAGCCTCGAGCTGCGGGCCTCCGCGGTCACCGAGTTCGCCGACGTGGTCCTGCCGGTCGCCCCGGCCGTCGAGAAGTCCGGCACCTTCGTCAACTGGGAGGGCCGCCGCCGCGAGTTCGGCACGACCCTCGAGGGCACCGGCGCGCTGCCGGACTGCCGGGTGCTCGACACGCTCGGCGTCGAGATGGACGTCGACCTGTTCACCCAGACCCCGAAGGCCGCCGCGGGCGACCTGGCGAAGCTGCCGTCGGTGCTGCGCAAGGCGGCGCTGCCGGTCGAGCTCGCCGCGCCGGCGCCGTCGGTCGGCGAGGGCCAAGCGGTCCTCGCGACCTGGCGCCAGCTGCTCGACAACGGGTCGCTGCAGTCCGACGAGCCGCACCTGGCCGGCACGCAGCGCCCGGCCGTGGTCCGGCTCAACGCCGAGACCGCGGCGCGGCTGGGTGTCGACGGCACCGCGACCGTCAAGACCGAGCACGGCTCGATCACGCTGCCGGTCGAGCACGCCGACCTCCCCGACGGGGTGGTCTGGCTGCCGTCGAACTCCGGCCCGTCGAAGGTCCGCCGCGTGCTGCGGGCCGGGCACGGTGATGTCGTGACCGTGACGGCCGAAAACCTGCTCACCGGAAGCACAGGAGGCGAGTGAGCCAATGGACAGGGCTGCACTCCTTGCCGACGACCCCGTCTGGCTGATCCTGATCAAGGCCGTGGTCATCCTCCTCATCGGACCGATCATGACCGTGATCCTGATCGTCGCCGAGCGGAAGATCATCGGGCGCATGCAGCAGCGGCCCGGCCCCAACCGGGTCGGCCCGTTCGGACTGCTCCAGTCCGTCGCGGACGCGCTCAAGCTCCCGTTCAAGGAGCAGATCATCCCGGAGAGCGCGGACCGCAAGGTCTACTTCCTCGCCCCGGTGATCGCCACCATCCCCGCGCTGATCGGCCTCTCCGTGATGCCGATCGGCCCGAAGGTCTCGATCTTCGGTGAGGAGACGGTGCTGCAGCTGGTCGACCTGCCGGTCGGCGCGCTCCTGGTGCTGGCCTGCTCCTCGCTCGGCGTCTACGGCATCGTGCTCGCCGGCTGGGCGTCCGGGTCGCCGTACCCGCTGCTCGGCGGTCTGCGCTCGGCGGCGCAGGTGATCTCCTACGAGATCGCGATGGGTCTGTCGATCGTGGCGGTCGTGCTGTACGCGGGCTCGCTGTCCACCGGCGACATCGTGGACAGCCAGCAGAACGGCTGGTACTTCTACCTGCTGATCCCGAGCTTCCTGATCTACCTGATCTCGATGGTCGGCGAGACCAACCGCGCGCCGTTCGACCTCCCGGAGGCCGAGTCGGAGCTGGTCGGCGGCTTCCACACCGAGTACAGCTCGATGAAGTTCGCGCTGTTCTTCCTCGCCGAGTACGCCAACATGGTGATCGTCTCGGCGTTCGCCACCACGCTGTTCCTCGGCGGGTACATGGCGCCGTGGCCGATCTCGCTGATCGGCGACAACTACTTCAACTCGGGCTGGTGGCCCGCGCTCTGGTTCTTCGCGAAGATGTTCGTGCTGCTGTTCGGCTTCATCTGGCTGCGCGCGACGCTCCCGAGGTTCCGCTACGACCAGTTCATGAAGATCGGCTGGAAGATCCTGGTCCCGGCCAACCTGGTCTGGATCGTCGCCGTGGTCGCGGTGCGCGCGTTCCGCAACGAGCAGAACATCTCCACCGGCCAGTGGGTGTTCTGGCTCGGCGCCGGGGTGATCGTGCTGATCCTGCTGGCGCTGCTGCTGCCCGACCGCAAGGTCGAGGACGACGAGGACCGCGTGCCGATCACCGGCGGCGGCTTCCCCGTGCCGCCGCTCGACCTGGAGATCCCCCAGCCACCGAAGCGCAAGGCCGTCCGCGGCCGCGAGCGCAGGCGCCAGCGGGCCACCGTGGCCGCCTCGGCGCAGGAGAAGGAGTCCACCGATGGGGATGTTTGATCCGTTCAAGGGCTTCGGCGTCACCTTCTCGACGATGTTCAAGAAGGTCGTCACCGAGCAGTACCCGGAGGACTTCCGGCCGACCGCACCGCGCTACCACGGCCGCCACCAGCTCAACCGGCACCCGGACGGGCTGGAGAAGTGCGTCGGCTGCGAGCTGTGCGCGTGGGCGTGCCCGGCGGACGCGATCTTCGTCGAGGGTGGCGACAACACCGAGGAAGAGCGCTACTCGCCGGGGGAGCGGTACGGCAAGGACTACCAGATCAACTACCTGCGGTGCATCGGCTGCGGCCTGTGCATCGAGGCCTGCCCGACCCGGTCGCTGACCATGCTCAACGACTACGAGCTGGCCAACGACAACCGGCAGGACCTGATCTGGACCAAGGAAGACCTGATGGCGCCGCTCATGAAGGGCATGGAGCAGCCGCCACACCCCATGCGCCTCGGTGACGACGAGAAGGACTACTACGTCGACGCGCCGCGCCTGGCTCGCAAGTGGGGCTACCCCGACCCGACCAAGGAGGCCGCCAAATGATCGCGGCACTCGAACTGGCCCAGGGCGTCCAGAACCAGATGTCGACCGGTGAGTCGATCTCGTTCTGGGTGCTCGGCCCGCTCGCGCTGCTCGGCGCGCTCGGCATGATCTTCGCGCGCAACGCGGTGCACTCGGCGCTGTTCCTGGTGCTGACGATGCTCTCGCTCGGTGTGCTCTACATGGTCCAGCAGGCGCCGTTCCTCGGCTTCGTGCAGATCATCGTCTACACCGGCGCGATCATGATGCTGTTCCTGTTCGTGCTGATGCTGGTCGGCCGCGACTCCTCCGACTCGGTGGTCGAGGTGCTGCGCGGCCAGCGGCTGCTGGCCTCGATCCTCGGCATCGGCCTCGCCGTGCTGGTGGTCACCGCGGTCGCCAGGTCGCTGACCGAGGTCACCCCGGTCGGCCTGCAGGGCCAGGAGGCCAACGGCGGCGTCGGCAACGTCGAGAACATCGGCCGGTCGATCTTCACCGACTGGCTGTTCCCGTTCGAGCTCACCTCGGCGCTGCTGATCACCGCGGCCGTCGGCGCGATGGTGCTCGGCTACGTCGACCGGCACACCCGCGGCCGCAAGACGCAGAAGGAGATGGTCGAGGCCCGCTTCCGCGGCGAGCACGACCGCCCGTCGCCGCTGCCCGGGCCCGGTGTGTTCGCCACGGCCAACTCGGTCGCCACGCCCGCGCTCCTGCCGGACGGTTCGGTCGCGCCGGAGTCGCTGTCGCGCCTCATCGACTCGGCCGCCGCGGAGACCTTCGACGACGAGCGCAAGGCGGTCGCGGGCAGCGCCCACGCGACCGAGGCCCGCGCGCTGAACCCGACGAGGGAAGGGGAAGCCCCGTGACCCCCACGGTCTACCTGCTGCTCTCCGCGCTGCTGTTCACCATCGGCGCGGTGGGGGTGCTGGTCCGGCGCAACGCGATCGTCGTGTTCATGTGCATCGAGCTGATGCTGAACGCGGTGAACCTGTCGCTGGTCACGTTCGCCAGGATCAACGGCTCGCTCGACGGGCAGATCATGGCGTTCTTCGTGATGGTGGTGGCCGCGGCCGAGGTGGTCGTCGGTCTCGCGATCATCATGTCGATCTTCCGTACCCGCCGGTCGGCCTCCGTGGACGACGCCAACCTGCTGAAGTACTGAGGGGTATTCCGTGTCGTCTACATTCCTGCTGGCTCAGGCCCAGGAGGTCCAAGAAGCCGGCGGTGCCGCGGGCAGCGCATGGTTGCTGATCGCCTTCCCGGTGATCGGTGCGGCCGTCCTGCTGCTCGGCGGCAAGGCCACCAACGCGTGGGGTCACCTGCTCGGCTGCGCTACGGTCGTCGCGTCCTTCGTGTACGGCGTCATCCTGTTCTTCTCCTCCACCGGGCTGCCGGAGGAGGAGCGGGTGCAGAACCTGCACGTGTTCGACTGGATCCCGGTCGGGCAGCTGCAGGTCGACTTCGGACTCCGGATCGACCCGCTGTCGATCAGCTTCGTGCTGCTGATCACCGGCGTCGGCTCGCTGATCCACATCTACTCGATCGGCTACATGGCCGACGACCCCGACCGGCGGCGGTTCTTCGGGTACTTCAACCTGTTCGTCGCCGCGATGCTCATCCTGGTGCTGGGCAACAGCTTCGTGTCGCTGTACCTGGGCTGGGAGGGCGTGGGTCTCGCCTCGTACCTGCTGATCGGGTGGTACACGAACCGCCCGTCCGCGGCGACCGCGGCCAAGAAGGCGTTCCTGATGAACCGGGTCGGCGACGTCGGCCTGGCCATCGCGATCTTCATCATGTTCGCGGAGCTGGGCACCACCCAGTACACCGAGGTGTTCGCGAACCTCGACCAGCTCTCGCCCGCGTCGATCACCGCGATCACGATCCTGCTGCTGCTCGGTGCCTGCGGCAAGTCCGGCCAGGTGCCGCTGCAGGCGTGGTTGCCCGACGCGATGGAGGGCCCGACCCCGGTCTCCGCCCTGATCCACGCGGCGACGATGGTCACCGCCGGTGTGTACCTGGTGGCCCGCGCCAACCCGATTTACATGATGTCCGAGGACGGCCGCCTGGTCGTGACCCTGGTCGGCGCGGTGACGCTGCTGGTCGGGTCGATCATCGGCTGCGCGTACGACGACATCAAGAAGGTCCTCGCGTACTCCACGGTCAGCCAGATCGGCTACATGATGCTGGCCGTCGGCCTCGGCCCGTTCGGGTTCGCGCTCGGCATCATGCACCTGCTGACGCACGGCTTCTTCAAGGCCGGGCTGTTCCTCGGCGCCGGCTCGGTCATGCACGCCATGAACGACGACGTCGACATGCGCCACTACGGCGGGCTGTGGCGGGTCATGCCCATCACGTTCGCCACCTTTGGCCTCGGCTACCTGGCACTGATCGGCATCCCGCCGTTCTCCGGCTTCTTCTCCAAGGACGCGATCATCGAGGCCGCGTTCGGCGCGGAGGGTTGGCGCGGCTGGGTCTTCGGCATCGCGGCCCTGCTGGGCGCGTTCCTGACGGCGTTCTACATGACGCGCCTGATGTTCATGACCTTCTTCGGCAAGAAGCGCTGGGAGGAGCTGAAGTCCGAGGACGGCCGCGACTACCACCCGCACGAGGCCGGTCCGGTCATGTGGGTGCCGATGGCGGTCCTGGCGATCGGGTCGATCGGCGCGGGCTGGTTCTTCTCCTCCGGCGACACGCTCGCCGAGTGGCTGTCGCCGTCGCTGGGGCAGCTGCAGGAGGCCGAGCACACGGCCATCCCGCACTCGCTGGTGCCGATCCTCACGATCGTGCTGTCGGTGCTCGGCGTGCTGCTCGCGTGGCTGGTCGTCGGCCGCCGCGACGTGCCGGTGGTCAAGCCGGAGCCGGTCAGCTTCCCGGTCCGCGCGGCACGCAAGGACCTGTACGGCAACGCCCTCAACGAGGCCCTGATCGCTCGCCCGGGCACCTGGCTCACCAGGGCGCTGGTGTACGTGGACAACAAGGGCGTCGACGGGCTGGTGAACGGGATCGCCGCCGGCTTCGGCGGTAGCTCCGGCCGGCTGCGCAGACTCCAGACCGGGTTCGTCCGCTCCTACGCGGCGTCGATGCTCGCCGGTTCGATTCTGGTACTGATTGCCTTCCTGGCGGTGAGGTACGCGTGAGCACTTCCTCTTCCGGTGCGGCCCTGCTCGTCGCACTGCTCCTCATCCCGCTGGTCGGCGCGATCGTCGTCGCCTTCCTGCGGGACAACGACCGCCTCGCCAAGCAGGTGGCGCTCGGCTTCTCGCTCGTCGAGTTCGTGGTCATGGTGATCTCCTGGATCTCCTACGACCCGAGCGGCGCACGGATGCAGCAGGCCTTCTCGGTCGACTGGATCCCCGCGCTCGGCGTGCACCTGTCGTTCGGCATCGACGGCATCGCGCTCGTGATGATCGCGGCGCTGGCGCTGCTGGTGCCGGTCGTCATCGGCGCCGGGTGGACGGACAAGCTGCCCGCCGACCGCAGCGCGGGCGCGTACCTGTCGCTGATCCTGCTGCAGCAGGCGATCACGATGGGTGCGTTCGCCGCGACCGACGTGTTCGTGTTCTATGTGCTGTTCGAGGTCATGCTGATCCCGATGTACTTCCTCATCGGGCAGTACGGCGGCGCGCGGCGGCAGTACGCGGCGGTCAAGTTCTTCCTGTACTCGTTCCTCGGCGGCATGATCATGCTGGCCTCGGCGATCGGCGCCTACGTGCAGGCCGCCGACACGCTGGGGAAGGGCACGTTCGACTGGGCCACGCTGGTGCGGGTCGTCTCGGACGCGCCGCTGACCAACCAGATCTGGATCTTCCTCGGCTTCTTCCTCGCGTTCGCGGTGAAGGCGCCGCTGGTGCCGCTGCACACGTGGCTGCCGGACGCGGCCGCCGAGGCGCCCATCGGGGTCTCGGTGATCCTGATCGGTGTCCTCGACAAGGTCGGCACGTTCGGCTTCCTGCGCTACCTGCTGCCGATGACCCCGGAGGCCAGCAAGACGCTGGCGCCGCTGGTGCTCGTCATGGGTGTCGCGGGCGTCATCTACGGCGCGCTGCTCGCCACCGGGCAGCGGGACATGAAGCGGCTCATCGCGTACGTGTCGATCGCGCACTTCGGCTTCATCGCGCTCGGTGTGTTCGCGTTCTCGGCGCAGTCCGAGACCGGCGCGGTGTCCTACATGCTCAACCACTCGATCTCGACCGGCATGCTGATCCTGGTGATCGGCATGGTCGTCGCCCGCGGCGGCTCCTCGCTGATCGCGGACTACGGCGGCCTCGCCAAGATCACCCCCGCGCTCGCGGGCGTGTTCCTGGTCGCCGGTCTCGCGTCGCTGTCGCTGCCGGGCACGAACTCGTTCATCTCCGAGTTCCTGGTGCTGATCGGGTCGTACGGCAACGAGCCGGTGTACACGATCATCGCCACGGTCGGCATGATCTTCGCCGCGCTCTACATCCTCTGGCTCTACCAGCGGGTGTTCCACGGTCCGGTGCGCGGGAACGCGCTCGTGGACGTGACCGGCGGGCCCGGCACCGCGATCGCGCCGGAGGTCGGCGCGCGCAAGGCCATCCTCGACCTGAGTGGCCGGGAGAAGCTGGTGCTCGCCCCGCTCCTGGTCCTGGTGGTCGGCATCGGCTTCTACCCGAAGCCGGTGCTCGACGTGATCACGCCGACCGTCGACGCGACACTCCAGTCGGTCGGTATCTCGGACGGAGGCAACTGAGTTGTCCGCACTGGTTTTCCTGGCCCAGGAGGCCCCGGGCAAGGAGACGCTGCCCCCGGTCGACTACCCGGCGATCCTGCCGGTGCTGATCATCCTGGGTGCCGCGTGCATCGGGGTGCTGGTCGAGGCGTTCCTGCCCAAGCACCAGCGGTGGTCGGCGCAGGTGTTCCTAACGCTGCTCGCGGTGGTCGCGTCCGGGGTCGCGCTGGCGTTCTACCTCGTCGACGCGCCCGAGGCCGGTGCCACGACGCTGTCGGGCACGATCGCGGTCGACGGTCCGGCACTGTTCCTGTGGGGCACGCTGCTCGCGCTGTCGCTCGGTGCGGTGCTGATGATCGCGGACCGGTCCGTGGAGCCCGGCGGTGCGTTCGTGGCGACCGCCGCGATCCGCCCCGGCACCGTCCAGGACCGCGAGCAGCGGCTCGGCGCCCACCCGGCTCGCCGTGACGCGGCCCGGTTCGGCATGCAGACCGAGGTGTTCCCGCTGACGCTGTTCGCGCTCGGCGGCATGATGGTCTTCTGCGCGGCGAACGACCTGCTGACCATGTTCATCGCGCTCGAGGTGCTGAGCCTGCCGCTGTACCTGATGTGCGGTCTTGCCCGCCGTCGCCGCCTCCTCTCGCAGGAAGCGGCGGTCAAGTACTTCCTGCTCGGCGCGTTCGCGTCGGCGTTCTTCCTGTACGGGCTCGCGCTGCTGTACGGCTACGCCGGGTCGGTGCGGCTGGAGGACATCGCGAACGCGGCGGCCGGTTCGGACCGCTCGGACGCGCTGCTGTTCGGCGGCATGGCGCTGCTGATCGTCGGCCTGCTGTTCAAGGGCTCGGTCGGCCCGTTCCACGCGTGGACCCCGGACGTGTACCAGGGCGCGCCGACGCCGATCACGGCGTTCATGGCGGCGTGCACCAAGGTCGCGGCGTTCGGCGGCATCCTGCGGGTGCTGTCCGTGGCGCTGGAGTCGACGCAGTGGGAGTGGCGCGGCGTCATGTGGGGCGTCGCGATCGTCTCGATGATCATCGGCGCGGTGCTCGGCCTGACGCAGACCGACATCAAGCGCATGATCGCGTACTCGTCGATCGCGCACGCCGGCTTCCTGCTCATCGGCGCCATCGTGCTGTCGCCCGAGGGCGTCTCGTCGACGATGTTCTACCTGCTGGCGTACGGCTTCACCACGGTCGCCGCGTTCGGTGTCATCTCGCTGGTCCGCGACGCGGACGGCGAGGCCACGCACCTGTCGCAGTGGGCGGGCCTGGCGAAGCGGTCGCCGCTGGTGGCCGCGGTGTTCACGTTCCTGCTGCTCGCGCTGGCGGGCATCCCGCTGACGTCCGGGTTCATCGGCAAGTTCGTGGTGTTCTCGGCGGCGCTGTCGGAGGGCATGGCCCCGCTGGTGGTGGTCGCACTGGTCGCGTCGGCGATCGCGGCGTTCTTCTACCTGCGCGTGATCGTGCTGATGTACTTCAGCGAGCCCGCACCGGACGGCCCGTCGGTGACCGTCCCGGGCGCGTTCACGACGGCGGCCATCACGCTGGGCGTGGTGATCACCCTGCTGCTCGGGATCGTGCCGGCGTTCGCGCTGGACTGGGCCGGGGCCGGCACGTTCGCGGTCCGGTAATCCGGTTGTGCGGAACGGCGCCCACTGCTTCGGTGGGCGCCGTTCTTTCTGTCCCGGAGGAGTGGCATGAGGGTCCAGCACATCACCGTCGACTGCGCGGAACCGTACGAGCTGGCGCGGTTCTGGAGCGTCGTGACCGGGTGGCCGATCAGCGACATCGACGAACCGGGCGACGACGAGGTGCTGGTCGAACCGCCGGACCCCGCCATGACCGAGCTGCTGTTCATCCGCGTCCCGGAACCCAAGTCGGGCAAGAACCGGCTGCACCTGGACGTCGTGCCCACCGAGCGGACCCGCGACGAGGAGGTGACCCGGCTGCTCGAGGCCGGCGCCACCCTGGTCGACGACCGCCGCACCCCGGACGGCCGCGGCTGGGTCGTGCTCGCCGACCCGGAGGGCAACGAGTTCTGCGTCGAGAAGGAACGCTGAGCGTGCCGCACCGATGATCACGCGCCACCACCCGGCGCACCGCGGCCCGACCCCGGGCACCTCACCGTGCGTCAGGTGCGTCACACGTACTTCGTGACGTGCGGGAAAAGGCTGGACATTAGGCTGTAGCCAGCGATTTCTATGTTGGGGAGCGATGCCGACGTGACTGCAGACCAGACCGTGCCGCGGCTACCGGCGTCGCTCGGGCTCGATCAGGCCGACCCAGCGCTCGTCGACACGATCACCGAGGGCCTCACCCGGGTCGAGACCGTGCTGCGGACCGTCGTCCAGAGCGACGTGGACTTCGTGGAGCAGGCGGCGCTGCACCTGGTCAAGGCCGGTGGCAAACGCTTTCGCCCGCTGTTCACCCTGCTGGCGGCGCAGTTCGGCCCCGACGCCGCCGCAGGCACCACCGACGAGGTGATCACGGCGGCCGCGGCGGTGGAGCTGGTGCACCTCGCGACGCTGTACCACGACGACGTGATGGACGAGGCGACCATGCGGCGCGGCGCGAAGAGCGTCAACGCGCGCTGGGACAACACCATCGCGATCCTCACCGGCGACTTCCTGTTCGCGCACGCGTCCGGGCTGGTCGCCCGCCTCGGCAGCGACGCGGCCCGGATCATCGCCGAGACGATGGGGCAGCTGGTCACCGGCCAGATGCGGGAGACGGTCGGGCCCGGCCCGGACGACGACGCCGTGCGGCACTACCTGAGCGTCATCGCGCAGAAGACCGGGTCGCTCATCGCCACGTCCGGCCGGTACGGCGGCATGTTCTCCAACGCCGCGCCCGCGCACACCGAGGCCCTGCACCGGTTCGGCGACCTGATCGGCACCGCCTTCCAGATCTCCGACGACATCATCGACATCGCCTCGCCCGCCGACGAGTCCGGCAAGACCCCGGGCACGGACCTGCGGGAGGGCGTCAAGACGCTGCCGGTGCTGTACGCACTCGCGCAGGACCCCGACCCCCGGCTCGCCGAGCTGCTCGCCGGTCCGATCACCGACGACGACCAGGTGGACGAGGCACTGACGCTGTTGCGCAAGTCCCCGGGGCTCGAACAGGCGGTGCGCACGCTGAGTGACTACGCCGACCGGGCACGTGCCGAGCTCGCCACGCTCCCGCCCTGTTCAGCGCGCGACGCGCTGGACATGCTGGCACGCTACGTGGTGGCACGTACACGATAGGCGAGGATTCGATTCCACGCAGCGTGTCGGCTTGCGAAACCAAGAGCCAAATCGACCGGGTGGTTCTTGCGGCTGGTCCAGCCGCAGTAGCCTGAGGACCACCCTGCTAGGCGTTCGCGCGGTGCGCGGAGGGAGTTCGATCGATGCCGATCTTTGGCCAGGTCTGGTTGTGGAGCTCACTGGCCTTCCTGCTCGGCGCAGTGCTCTGCTGGTTGCTGGTGGCCCGCCCGGCCCGCAACCGCGTCGGTGAGCTGGAGGCCCAGCTCGCCACGCGAGCGCGCCGCCAGTCGGCCGGCGAGCGCCCGGAGCAGCCCCGGCGGAAGGACGGCCGGAACGACGAGGAGGCCGAGTTCTCCCGTGCACTGGTGCCCGGCCTCGGCGACCGCCCCGACGGCGAGGACTCGGAGTACCTCACGCGTTCCTACGCGCTGCGTGACACCCCGCCGCCGCTGCCGCCGGAGCGGGACCCGCTGGGCCGGTACGAGGACCGGGAGCCCGGCAGCCCCGGCCGCGACTTCGCGCCGCTGCCGCCCGAGCGCGAGCCGGAGCCGTCCCTCGGCGGTTTCGACGGCGGCCTCTCCGCACCGCCGGAGCCGAGCACCGAGCTGACCCAGAGCGGCCCGAGCGCGGCCGCCACCCAGTACCTCGACGTGTCCGCCGGTTCGCTCACCGCGCCGCCCGAGGTGCCGCCGATGTCGCCGCCGCCGTCGGACCGCGGCTGGTTCGACGACGAGCTGGAGGGCGACGCCGCCAACCAGGCGCCCGAGGAGCAGCCCGCGCTGCCCCGCAACCGCCACCAGCTGGACGAGTCGCTGGAGCTGAACGACTCGCGGCTCGTCGACGACGACGTGGACGCCATCGGCGACGCGCTCGACGACGAGGAGGAGGACGAGGAGTCGCGCCCGGCCGTCGAGGACGACGGCGGCACCGTCTTCACCCAGCGCACGCACCCGATCCCCGGCGAGCTGATCCGCCGGATCGACGAGGAGGGCAAGGCCGAGCAGGCCGAACGCGCGGAGGCCGAGAGCACCGAACTCGCCGACGACTTCGTCGACGACCTCGCCGACGAGCCGGGCGACGAGGTCGCCAAGCACGAGCGGACCGTCGAGTCCGAGCCCGTGGCGCCCGGCACGCCACCCGCCGCGCAGGAAGCCGAGAAGACCGGCGCGTCGCACGCACTGGTCGAGCCCGAGCCCGAGGTGGCGTCGGCCGAGGAACTCCGGCAGGAGCGGACCGAGGTCGTCGCCGCGGTCGCCGAGAAGCCCGCGAACGATCTCCCGCGGCGGGTGCCGAAGCAGAACAGGATCACACCGGGGGTGGCGGTGCGAGTCGAACCAACGCCGAGCGCGTCCGCGCTGCCCAAGCGGGTGCCCGGCAAGCCGAGGCACCAGGTGCCGTTCGGGGTCCAGCCGTCGTCGACCCCCGAGCCCGCCCCGGCGGCCGCCGTGGTCGACGAGGTGCCGGACACGCCGAGGTCGCTGTTCGAGCCGATCGTCCCGGCCGCCGACGAGGGCACGTCCACCCCGCCGCCCCCGCACCGCCTGCGGCAGGGGAGCGGCGGTGGCCGCGGCCCGTTCGGCCCCGGCTCCGCGATGCCGTTGCCGGGCGGGGCGTCCCCGTCGCCGGAGTTCACGATCAAGGCGAGCGTCGCCGCGCTGCGGTACTGCACGCCGGACTCGCCGCAGTTCGGCCGCACGGTCGCCGAGGTCTGGTTCCGCACGGCCGCCGACGCCGAACGGGTGGGATTCCGGCCCGTGGGCTGAGTTTTTGACAGCGACTTGACAGCCGGTCACCGACCGGTTCAGCGGTTGCCCTATTGTTCTCGCCTATCGGTGATCGTTACCGCGTCATCCGCGAGGAGGCAGACGCCGTGAAGTGGTTGAAACAGCTCATCGGGAAGCTGAAGTCGATCGGCGGCCGCAAGCAGGCCAAGGACACCACGGCGACGGCCGCTCCGGAGATCGTGGCCCCCGCCGCGAAACCGGACGACACCGCCGAGGCGGCGGAGGAAGCCGCGACGGAGAAGGCCAAGTCCGACAAGGCGGTCGCGGCGTCGGCCGACACGGACACCACGGCTCCGGAAACCGTTGCGGTGACTGAGGAAGCGGTGGCCGAGGACAAGGCCGACACGGAAACCGCGGCCGGCAAGGCCGACGCGGATGCCGCCGACAAGGGGGACGCCGAGCCGGCCGACAAGCCCGCCGAAAAGCCCGCGCCCGCCACGAAGTCCACCGCGACCAAGGCGAGCCCCAAGAAGTCCGGTGCGGCGGAAAAGCAGGCCGACAAGGCCGAGGCCGCGAAGCCGGAAGCGGCCTCGGATGCCGCGGGAAAGCAGGCTGACAAGGCCGAGGCTGCGAAGTCGGAAGTGGCCGCGGATGCCGCGGGAAAGCAGGCCGACAAGGCCGAAGCTGCGAAGCCGGAAGCGGCCGCGGATGCCGCCACCGACAAGCAGACAGACACGGCAGCAGCCGGGAAGTCCGCCGCCAAGACCGAGAAGTCCGCCGCCAAGGCTCCGGCCAAGTCCGCCGCGAAGGCGAAGCCCGCCACGAAGCCCGCCACGAAGCCCGCCGCGAAGGCCGAGCCCGCCGACCCGGCGCTCAACACCCTCGACGAGGGCGCCATCACCGCCGAGCTGAAGGCATCGGGCCCCTACGGCCCGGCGTCGGCGAAGCCCGCCGCGGACGGTTCCGCGCCCTCTGCCGAGTTCGCGGTGAAGGCCAAGGAGTCCTCGAAGCTGTTCCACACCGAGAAGTCCCCGTACTTCGGCCGCACCAAGGCCGACGTCTGGTTCAAGACCGAGGCCGACGCCGAGGGCGCGGGCTTCCAGGCCTGGGACCACAAGAAACGCGCGGCAGCGAAGAAGTGAACGCGAAAGGCCCGGGAAGCTCCCGGGCCTTTCCGCTTTATCCGACCGTCCAGGTGTCGTTGCCGTTGAGCAACGCCTGCAGGTTCGGCGGCTTCGCCTCGGCGGCCGTGGCGACCTGGTGGCGCGCCATGTCGTCGTAGGTCGGCCGCCGCACGTTCCGGTACACGCCGGTCACCGTGTGGGCCAGGTCCTGTGTCGACAGCCGCGACAGCGCGAACGCGTACGACGGGTCCTCGATCGACGAGTCGTGCACGACGACCCGGTCCTCGCCGACCTCGCTGACCTTCGCCACCTCGAACCCGCCGAAGTCGGTCCGCACCACCCCGAACTCGCCCTCCGGCCCGAACCGGATCGGCTTGCCGTCCTCCAACGGGATCAGGCGTTGCTCTTTCTCGCCGGGTTCTTTGAGGACGTCGAAGGCGCCGTCGTTGAAGATGGGGCAGTTCTGGTAGATCTCGACCAGGGCGGAGCCGCGGTGTTGTGCGGCGGCGGTGAGGATGGAGGTGAGCTGGGCGCGGTCGTTGTCCAGCGTCCGCGCCACGAACGTGGCTTCCGCGCCAATCGCGAGGGAGAGCGGGTTGAACGGGTGGTCCAGCGACCCCATCGGCGTGGACTTGGTGAGTTTCCCGGTCTCCGACGTCGGCGAGTACTGCCCCTTGGTGAGGCCGTAGATGCGGTTGTTGAACAGCAGGATCTTGAGGTTGACGTTGCGGCGCAGGGCGTGGATCAGGTGGTTGCCGCCGATGGAGAGCGCGTCGCCGTCACCGGTCACGACCCACACCGACAGGTCCGGCCGCGTCACCGCGAGACCGGTCGCGATCGCGGGGGCGCGGCCGTGGATGGAGTGCATGCCGTAGGTGTTCATGTAGTACGGGAACCGCGACGAGCACCCGATACCGGAGATGAACACGATGTTCTCGCGCTTGAGCCCGAGCGTGGGCAGGAACGACTGCATGGCGTTGAGCACCACGTAGTCCCCGCAGCCCGGGCACCAGCGCACTTCCTGGTCGGACTTGAAGTCCTTCGCCTTCTGCGGCGCGTCGTCGGCAGGGACAAGGTCCAGCCCCCCGAGCGACGGGAGCCCCAGATCGACCGCGGTCATGCTCGAACCCCTTCAACGTGTTCGGTGAAGACGTGCTGCAGCTCCTCGGCCTTGAACGGCAGCCCGGCGACCTTCGTGTACGACTGCACGTCCACGAGGTACTTGCCGCGCAGCAGGAGCGCCAGCTGTCCCATGTTCATCTCGGGCACCACGACCCGGTCGTAACGCCTCAGCACCTCGCCGAGGTTCGCCGGGAACGGGTTGAGGTGCCGCAGGTGTGCCTGCGCGATCGCCATGCCCTGCCCGCGCACCCGCCGGACACCCGCGCCGATCGGCCCGTAGCTGGAGCCCCAGCCCAGCGCCAGCACGCGTGCGTCGCCGGTCGGGTCGTCGACCTCGAGGTCCGGCACGTCGATGCCGTCGACCTTCGCCTGGCGCAGCCGGACCATGCGGTCGTGGTTGTCCGGGTCGTAGGAGATGTTGCCCTTGCCGTCGGCCTTCTCCAGCCCGCCGATGCGGTGCTGCAGACCGGGCGTGCCCGGGATCGCCCACTCGCGGGCGAGCGTCTCGGTGTCGCGGACGTACGGCCAGTGCTCGTCGCTGCCGTCGAGCGCGTTCGGCTCGGACGCGAACGTGACGCTCAGGTCCGGCAGCTCATCGGCCCGCGGGATGAGCCACGGCTCGGAGCCGTTCGCGATGGCGCCGTCCGACAGCAGCATCACGGGCGTCCGGTACTTCAGCGCGATCCGCGTCGCGTCGAGGACCGCGTCGAAGCAGTCGCCGGGGGAGTTGGGCGCGACGATCGGCACCGGCGACTCGCCGTTGCGGCCGAACATGGCCAGCAGCAGGTCCGCCTGCTCGGTCTTCGTCGGCAGACCGGTCGACGGCCCGCCGCGCTGCACGTCGATGATCAGCAGCGGCAGCTCGGACATCACCGCGAGGCCGATGGTCTCGGACTTGAGCGCGATGCCCGGCCCGGACGTGGTCGTGACGCCGAGCGAACCGCCGTACGAGGCGCCGAGCGCCGTGCCGATGCCCGCGATCTCGTCCTCGGCCTGCACGGTCGTGACGTTGAAGTTCTTGTGCTTGGACAGCTCGTGCAGGATGTCCGACGCCGGCGTGATCGGGTACGCGCCCAGCAGCACCGGGAGCTTCGCGCACTGCCCGGCCGCCACGATGCCGTAGGCCAGCGCCGCGTTGCCGGTGATCTGCCGGTACGTGCCGGCGGGGAACTCGGCGGGCGGCACCTCGTAGGTGACGGCGAACGCCTCGGTGGTCTCGCCGTAGTTCCAGCCCGCGCGGAAGGCCAGGATGTTGGCCTCGGCGATGTCGGGCTTGCGGGCGAACTTCTCGCGCAGGAAGCGTTCCGTGCCCTCGGTGGGCCGGTGGTACATCCAGGAGAGCAGGCCGAGCGCGAACATGTTCTTGCAGCGCTCGGCGTCCTTCTTCGACAGGCCGGTGCCCTCCAGCGCGCCCTGCGTGAGGGTGGCCATGGCGACCTTGTGGACCTGGAAGTTGGACAGCGAGTCGTCCTCGAGCGGGTCGGCGTCGTAGCCGACCTTCGTGAGGTTGCGCTTGGAGAACTCGTCGGTGTTGACGATCAGCATGCCGCCGACCGGCAGCTCGCCGATGTTGGCCTTGAGCGCGGCCGGGTTCATCGCGACGAGCACGTCCGGCCGGTCACCCGGGGTGAGGATGTCGTAGTCCGCGAAGTGGATCTGGAACGACGAGACACCCGGCAGGGTGCCCGCCGGCGCCCGGATCTCGGCGGGGAAGTTGGGCAGCGTGGCGAGGTCGTTGCCGAAGGCGGCGGCCTCGGACGTGAACCGGTCACCGGTGAGCTGCATGCCGTCACCGGAGTCGCCGGCGAACCTGATCACGACCCGGTCGAGCTTGGTGACCTGGGTGGCCCGACCGCCCCCGTTGACGCTGGTGCTCATGCTCTGGTGGTCCCTCTCTCGCACGACTGCGTGCCTCTTTGTGAGGGTAGTCGTGCCTAACCCGGGGTTTCCCTGGTGCACAGGGTATTCGCGTTGGACGTCACAGTCCGGCTTCCCACATGCTGGAAGCCGCGTCACGCCTGGCGGGATATCCGTTCCCGCATGGCGGACAGGAGCTCGGCGAACGCGGGGGTCTCCATCGACGCGAGCTGCGCGACGAGTTCCGTCTCGACGGCGTCGTCGTGTCGATGGTAGGCGGCCGTCGTCCGCAGGGTGCGCTTGGTGGTCACCACCAGCTCGCGCGGCGCCTTCACCGCGGCCTGGCAGAACTCGACGGCCGCGGGCACGACGTCGTCCACCTTCCGGAACGCCAACCCGGTGCGCACGGCCTCATCCGCGTCCAGGACCTGCCCGAACAGCGTCATCGCGGCCGCGGTCTGGGGCCCGGCGACGCGCTGCGACATCCACGTCATCCCGCCGCCGGGGTGGATGCCGAGCTGCAGGAACCGGGCGTCGAACCGTGCCTCCGGCCCAGCGAGCCGCACGTCACAGGCGAGAGCGAGGTTCAACCCGGCGCCGACTGCGGGCCCGTTGACGGCGGCCACGGTCGGCAGGGGAGAGGCGGCCACCGCGAGGAACCCGGCGTAGATGGCGCGGAGGCCCTCCTCCCTCGCCTCGCCGAGCGCCGTGAGGTCGGCGCCTGCGCAGAAGGCGGGCGGCGCGCCGGTGACGACGATGGCGTGGACGTCGTCGTCCTGCTCACACGCGCGGACGTGCTCGACGAGCTGCGCGGACATCGGCAGGGTGAGGGAGTTCCGCCGCTCGGGGAGGTTGATCGTGATGACCCCGACCCCGTCACGCCGGTCCAGCAGAACAGTCATGGCCTGGGACATTAGCCCTCGCGAGGGAAGGAGCCGGCAATCCGCGGGGCAGCTCCCGCCGCCCACCGGCCATCAGCCGACGTCCGGCGCGGGCGGCCGCTCGAGCAGCGTCGACAGCACCACCGTCGACACCGTCCGGTCGATCATGTCGACCGCGCGCAGCCGTTCCAGCGCGTCCTCGAGGTGGTGGATGTTCGCCGCCCGCAGGTGGACGATCGCGTCCGCGGCGCCGGAGACCGTGTACGCCGCCACCACCTCCGGCAGCGGCAGCAGCCGCGCACGGATCCGTTCCGGCGTGACGTTGCCGATGCAGTGCACCTCGACGAACGCCTCCGTGCCCCAGCCCAGCGCCTCCGGGTCGACGACGGCCGTGAAGCCGCGCAGCACGCCCGCGTCGAGCAGCCGGTCCACCCGTCGCTTCACGGCAGGCGCCGACAGTCCGACGACCTTGCCGATCTCGGAGTAGCTACTGCGCGCGTCAGACACCAGTTGCGAAATGATTCGCTGATCTATCGCGTCCACACGCAACATTCTGCCGGTTTGAGGGTGCCATTGCGACATTGATCGATGGTCGGCCCCGACCGCACAATGTGAATCATGACGGGCACCTCCCGACGCGAGCCGACGCCGCGCCGCTACCTGATGTGCGAGCCGAAGTACTTCACCGTGGAGTACTCGATCAACCCGTGGATGAACCCGGACGAACCGGTCAGCGCCGAGCTCGCCGTCAAGCAGTGGACCGAACTCGCCGACATCTACCGCGAGCTCGGCCACCGCGTGGAGACCATCACCCCGGTGCCCGGCCTGCCCGACATGGTGTTCGCCGCCAACTCCGGCACGGTCGTCGACGGCCGCGTCCTCGGCGCCCGCTTCCGCAACCCGCAGCGCACCGCCGAGGCCGACCACTACCGCCGCTGGTTCCTCGACCACGGCTACCGCGACGTGGTCATGCCGACCGCGGTCAACGAGGCCGAGGGCGACTTCGCGTGGACCGGCAGGCTGCTGCTCGCGGGCACCGGCTTCCGCACCGACCCACGCGCCCACGCGGAGGCGCAGGAGGTCCTCGGCGTGCCGGTCGTGTCGCTGCAGCTGGTCGACCCGCGCTTCTACCACCTCGACACCGCGCTGTTCGTGCTGTCCGACGAGCACATCGCCTACTACCCGGAGGCCTTCTCGGCAGGCTCGCAGCGCGTGCTGGCCCGCCTGTACCCGGACGCGATCATCGCCAACGCGGCGGACGCGGAGTGCCTCGGCCTGAACGGCGTCTCGGACGGCCGCAACGTGGTCCTCCCCATCGAGGCCACCCACCTGGCCGAACGCCTCGTGCACGCCGGCTACGAACCGACCTTCGTGGACATCTCGGAACTCCGCAAATCCGGCGGCGGCCCCAAGTGCTGCACGATGGAACTCAGGGACTAAATCGGTCACGCTGAGTAAAGTCTTCTCGGCCAGCGTCAGGCCCGAAACCGCAGCGAGAGGACGGTTTCGGTACACCGGCGCTGGCCGAGTCGTCTGTACCGGTCGTCACGGCAGCCGGGGCTGGGCGCTGAGCTTGGCGACGACGTCCAGCACGGACACGCCGCTCAACTGGACCACGGCGGCCCACAGGAACAGGTTCAGCCAGTCGTCCATGTTGTCCTCGAAACCCTGGTTGTTCAGGTACTCGGCGGAGAACCCCACGAACGTCACGACGAGCGCGGACACGAGCGCCGCGACGAGGCGGACGTGCCGGATCAGCCACGAGTCGCGCTCCAGCCTGCCGCGAGGCGGTTCGACATCCGTGGGCCACGGCCGGGTCTCGGTGCGGCGGCGCCAGCCGGTGCGCGGGGTCTTGGGGGTGTCCGGAGCGGGGAAGGTGCTCAACAAGGTCGTGGCGCCGTCGAGGTCGTTGCTGTGCAGCAGCCGCCCGATGTTCTCCGCGTCGGCATGGCCGACGTGGTCCGGGTACACCCTCATGAAGTTGTCCACCGCCTCGACGTGGTTCCGGAGGCGGTTCGTCTCCTCCGTGCGCGCGTTGATGGTGTCGGTGTCGGTGTTCCACGGCTTGTTCCGCAGGTCGGTCAGCTGGTTGATCTCCGACTGCACCAGGTTCTCGAGCAGGTTCGCCGCGCGCACGGGGAGCCCGTCGCGCCACAGTTCGTCGAGTCGTTTGCCCTGGGCCTGGATGCGGTCCCGGATGTGGTGGATCACGCCGATCGCGGGCCTCGCGATGTCGATGGTGGTCTCGAGTTGCCGGAACTTGGTCTTCAGGTCCGTGATCTCCTGGTGCCGGAGGTGCTGCTCCACGTCGTCGCGGAGGACGCGCAGCGGGGTGGGGAGGTCGTGGTCGGTGTACCCCTGGTTGGCGAGCAGTTGCCGCGACCTGGCCAGCCTCCGCCTCGCCTCCGCGAGCGGGGTGAGGGACTCGGTGATCCACTTGATGGTGAGACCGACGAGCGCACCGATCAGGAGGATCACGAACGCGACCGCCGCGCTCCACTTCTCGCGGTCGGCGATGTCCACGACGACCTCACGCCTGCGCGGGTCCGCGCCGGTGCGGAACACCGTGAGGTGCCCGCGGTAGCAGCCTTCCGGCACCGGCGCCGCCCCGAACGGAGCCACGACCGCGCGCACGTCGACCGTGGTGTTGTCGCTGTTCACCTTGGCGCTGACGGTGATCTGGTCGGCCGGGAAGGTGGCCACCGTGCCGTCGCGGACCAGGTCGCCTTCCAACGTCGCCGTCACCTGGCGCGCGGCGTCGGCGTCGGGCGCGCCGCTCGGAACGGTCAGGGTGAAGCTGCGGGTGATCGGCTCGCGGCCAAGACCGAAGTTGACCGAGATGTCGTCCCTGTCGACGTGGTCGCACAGCTCGGCGGGCCGGGGTTGACCGGCCAGCTTGAACAGCACGACCCCGACGAGGACGAGCAGCACCGCGAGGACGATCACCTTCCGCCGCCGCTTGATCCACATGGTGACCCCCTGTGCTGCCGCTTGCCCGGGACCGTCGCGACAGGACGGTCTTCGTTACCGGCGGTCGCGGTGCGTGAGCACGTGGGTCACTGAACGAGAATGGCCGTCGTGACGACGCAGGTGATCGTGCTCAACGGTGGTTCCAGTGCCGGGAAGTCGGGTATCGCCCGGTGCCTGCAGGCTGTCCTGCCCGACCCGTGGCTCTCGCTCGGCGTGGACACCTTCGTCGACGCGTTGCCCGCGGCCATGCGGGCCTCCGACACCGGGATCGAGTTCGCTGACGACGGGGGTGTCCAGGTCGGCCACGCGTTCCGCGCGCTCGAAGCGACCTGGATCGCGGGGATCGCGGCCATGGCGCGCGCCGGCGCGCGGGTGATCGTCGACGAGGTGTTCCTCGGGCAGGCCGCGTCGCAGCGGCGGTGGCGGGACGCGCTGGACGGGCTCGACGTGCTCTGGGTCGGTGTCCGCTGCGATCCCGAGGTCGCGGCCGGGCGGGAGACCGCGCGTGGCGACCGGGTCGCGGGGATGGCCGCCGCGCAGGCGGAGCTCGTCCACGACGGCGTCACCTACGACCTGGAGGTCGACACCACCCACGACGAGGCGTTGACCTGCGCTTACGCCATCGCGGCCGCCATCGAAAGGAAACCGTAAGGGCCTCGCCGCAAGCTGGTGCCACCACAGAGACAAGGGAGCACCGGACATGCGCAAGCTCATCGAATCCACGTTCGTCTCGCTCGACGGGATCATCGACGACACCCGGCCGTCCACGGCCTCGCGGGCCGAGCCGCAGCGCTGGGGTCAGCCGTATTGGGACGCCGACCACAACGGCTACGCCGCCAAGCTCATGGAGGGCGTCGACGCCATGCTGCTCGGCCGCTTCACCTACGAGGGCTTCGCCGCGGCGTGGGGTGCGCAGGAGGGGCCGTTCGCCGACACCATGAACGCGATGCCCAAGTACGTGGCCTCGCGGACGCTGACCGAGACCACCTGGAACGCCACGCTGCTCGGCGCGGACGTCGCCGAGGAGGTCGCGAAGCTCAAGGAGCAGCCCGGCGGCAACATCCTCAAGTACGGCACGGGCGAGCTGGACCGCACGCTCGTCGAGCACGGCCTCGTCGACGAGTTCCACTTCTGGTACTTCCCGGTGGTCGTCGGCGCGGGCAAGCACCTCTTCGAGGGCGCGGGGTTCGATACGACCCACCTGAAGCTCGCGGACGTCAACCGGTTCGAGTCGGGGATCGTCGTCCACATCTACGCACCCAAGTAAGCCACCGCCTCCAGCGGGGTGAGTTCGGTGCCGCTCGCGAAGTGGTGGTCGAACCGGGGGTCGGCGAGCTGGACCGTCGAGGTGACGCGGTCCAGCTCGCTGCGGTCCGCGGTGGACAGCGGCAGGTCCCCTCGGGCGGTCGCGGCGGCGCCGAGCAGGCGGGACGCGACGGCGGCGCGCCCGTCCAATACGAGCGCACCGGCAATGCCCGTCAGCGCATGCGCCATGCCGTGCGCCGCGTCCTGGTCCCGGTACACCTCGAAGGCTTCCCGGTGCCACCGCAGTGCCGCCGCCGCGTCACCCCGCTGCTCGGCCAGCAGGCCCAGCTCGACCAGCACCATCGTCAGGTACGGCGGCGTGCCCTCGTCGGACTGCTGCTCCCGCGCGGACGCCAGCAGCCAGCGCAGGTGCTCCTCCGCCACGTCCGGCGCACCGGCGCGACGGGCGGCGAACGCGAGGCTGATCGTCGCGAACACCTCGCCGGTCCGCTGGCCCTGCTCGATCGTCAGCTTCCTGGCCTGCGCCGCGTACTCCTGGGCGGCCGCGTAGTCCGCGGTCTGCACCGCCGTCCATGCGAGCCAGGACAGCCGACCTGCCACGTCCGACCACAGGCCGAGCTCCTCGGCGATCCGCAGGCCCTCCCGGCTCAGCCGTTCCGCCTCCGCGTGGTCGCCGGTCATGTCGGCGAGGCCGATGAGCCAGTCCGTGGCCTGCAGAACACCCCAGTCGTCGCCCAGCTCGCCGAACAACCGGGCGCTGCGGCGGGCGTCCTCCTCGAGCGCGGCGGCGTCGGCGCGCATGTGCGCGAGCATGGCGCGGGTGCTGAGCACCGCCGCCTCGCCCCAGGTGTCACCCGCGTCGCGGAACACGTCCAGCGCCCGGGACAGCAAGTCACTTGTCATGGCGGTGTCGCCGAAGTCGATGATCGTGGCGGCCAGGAACCACTGCGCGCCCGCCAGCTCGACGGGGCTCGCCACTTTCTCGTACGCCCGTAACGCCTCCGTCGCCGGTTCCGGGCCCGCCTGGCCCTGGCGGATCGTCAGGCCCGCGTGCCAGAACTCGGCGGCCGCCCGCACCTCGGCCGGCGCGTCGCCCGGGACCGCCAGCGCGGCCGCCAGCATCCGCCGCCCCTCCACGGGTCTGCCGCGCAGCAGCCAGTACCAGCCCAGCGCCGTGGTCAGGCGCAACGCCTCCGCGGCGGCGCCTGCCCGTCCGAACGTGTCCAGCGCCGCGCGCATGTTCGCGGCCTCGGCGTCCAGCCTGCGCAGCCACTCCCGCTGACCGGGACCGCGCAGCTCCGCCTGTTCCGCGCGGGCCAGGTAGTGGTCGGCGTGCCTGCGCCGCACCGCGTCCTCCTCGCCCGCGGCACGCAGCCGCTCGACGCAATACGCGTGCACGGACTCGAGCAGGCGGTACCGGGAGCCGTCGACGCGCGCCACGAGTGACCGGTCCACCAGCCCGGCCAGCAGGTCGAGCACCCCGTCCACCGCGCACACGGCTTCGGCGCCCGCCAGCGTGCAGCCGCCGACGTGGACGGCCAGCCGTCGCAGCACGGTCCGCTCGTCGTCGGTGAGCAGCTGCCAGCTCCAGTCGATCACCGCGGCGAGCGTGCGCTGCCGGGCCGGCGCGTCCCTCGGTCCCGCGCCCAGCAGCCCGAACCGGTCGTGCGGCACCTGCAGCCGCGTCGCCAGGTCGGTCACTCCCAGCGCGGGCACGCGGGTCGC
Organism: Actinophytocola sp. KF-1; assembly: GCF_054661535.1. Classification (NCBI taxonomy): domain Bacteria; kingdom Bacillati; phylum Actinomycetota; class Actinomycetes; order Pseudonocardiales; family Pseudonocardiaceae; genus Actinophytocola; species Actinophytocola sp. KF-1. Next base: position 189,675 of record NZ_BAAFVK010000015.1, read on the forward strand.
CGCCAGTTCGAGTGCCAGCGGGAGCCCGTCGAGCCGCCTGCAGATCTCGGCGACCCCGGTGGTGACGTCCGATTCGGCCGTCAGCCCGGCCCTGGCCAGGAACAACCGGACGGCCGCGGCGTGCGCGAGCCGTTCCGGGTCGTCCGTATCGGGAACGTCCAGCGGCGGCAGGTCGAACCGCGCCTCGCCGCGCAGCCGCAGCGGTTCGCGGCTGGTGGCCAGCACCCGCACGCCGGGCGCGGCGGGCAGGAGCGCCCCGACCAGGTCCGCGACCGGGTCGAGCACGTGCTCGCAGTTGTCCAGCACCAGCAGCATCCGGTGCTCCCGCAGCGCCGCCGCAGGGCGCTGCGCGCCGGGGATCGACAGCACGGAGAGGACGACCTCGCCGAGGTCGCCGGTGCCGTCCCAAGTGGTGAGGTCGATCAGCCAGGCGCCGTCCGGGTACGTGCCGGCCGCCGCCAGCGCGACCGCGCAGGCCACGCTCGTCTTGCCGACGCCACCCGGCCCGGTGAGCGTGACCAGCCGGCCGGCGGTCAGCAGCTCGCGGACCCGCGCGATCGCGTGCTCCCGGCCGATCAGTTCGGTCACCGGCGCGGGCAGGTTGGTCGTGGGCTTGACCGGGCGCGGGGCCGGTGACGGGGCGTCCTCCGCCGGGTCGCCGGAGAGGATCGCCCGGTGCAGCGCGGTCAGCTCGGGGCCGGGGTCCAGGCCGAGCTCGTCGGCGAGACCGCGGCGCAGGTCCTGGAAGCTGTCGAGGGCCTCGCCCGTCCGGCCCGCGCGGTGCAGGGCTCGCATGTGGGCCGCCCGCAACCGTTCTCTGTACGGATGACTTGCCACCTGCTCGCCGAGCTCGCCGACCAGTTCGCGGTGTTCGCCCAGTGCGAGGCGGGCCTCGGCGTGCGCCTCCACGGCGGCCAGCCGGAGCTCCTCCCAGCGGGCTCGCGCCGCCTCGGTGAACTCGTCGTCGGCGAAGTCGGCGAGCACCGGACCACGCCACAACGCCAGTGCCTCGGCCAGCACGCCGGCCCGGGCTCGTGCGTCGCCGGTCGTCCCCGCCCGCTCGACGAGCGCGGCGAACCGGACCGTGTCCACCGCGTCGGTCCGCAGCACGTACCCGGGCGCCTGCGACACCACCAGCTCGCGGCCGCCCGGCTCGGCGTTCGCCAGCGCCCGCCGCAGCTGCGAGACGCGGACGTGCAGGGCCGCGGTCGGGTCAGCGGGCGCGGCCGTGCCCCACAGGTCCTCGACCAGCCGGTCCACCGACATCGGCCGGCCCGCGTTGACCAGCAGGTTCGCGAGCAGCGCCCGCACCTTGCGGCCGGGCACGGTCACGGGCTCGCCGTGATCGGTCCAGACAGCCAGGGGCCCCAGTAAGCCGAAACGCACGGGGCACAGGCTAGATGCGCACGAACCCCGAACACATCACGCGCGCCCAGCTGATCTTGCCGTCGGTGACGTTGTAATACATCTGTTGTTCCATCAGCGAGTCGCCGTCGGCGTTGCGCAGGTGCAGGCGGTACGACACGTGGTCGCGCGTCGACACCTCGCCCGTCGACGTGTCCAGCAGCGCCACGACCTCGTCGGACGGCTCCAGCCAGTTGCCGAACAGGATGTCGATCAGCTCGTCGTGGTCGTGGGCTTCCCAGAAACGGCGTGGCGTCATGGCGCGGAAGTCCAGGTCGGGGGTCGTGATCGCACGCACCCCGGCCTCGTCCTTCGCCGCGAGGGCCTTCGCGAACTCTTCACCAGGGGTCATCCGCACAGCGTGCGCCGTCGCGCGGCCGAACACCATGGCCCTTCGGGCGAATATGTGAAAGACTCCTTTCGAAAGGAGCCTTTCACATGCAGAAGCGCCACCGCGTCACCGACGTCGAGCTGATGACCGCCCTCGCGCACCCGTTGCGCGGCGAACTGCTCCGCCACCTGCTCGCCCACGGCCCGCGCACCGCGAGCGAGTGCGCCGACGCGGTCGGCTCCACGGCGTCGAACTGTTCGTGGCACCTGCGCCAGCTCGCCAAGTTCGGCCTGGTCGAGCCGGTCGACGGGCCCGACGGGCGGCAGCGGCCGTGGCGCGCCACGATCGTCGGCCTCGAGCTGGGGGAGCTGGCCGACGACGACACCATGCGCACCGCCCAGCTCGCGGTCCTCGGCAGCGCGCTGCGGCAGGACCAGCAGCTCACGCAGCGTTTCCTCGACCACGCCGACGAGGTCCCGCCGGAGTGGCGGCACGCGGGTGCGCTCGACAACTACGCGCTCACGGTGACGCCGGAGGAGCTGACCGAGCTGGCCGCGAAGGTCGACGCGCTGCTCCGGCCGTACGTCACGACCATCCGGGAGGACGCGCCGCCCGAGGCCCGCACCGTGCACGCGGCGTTCCGCGCCTTCCTGTGGCTGACGCGATGAAACGGCTGCTGGTCGCTTCTCTCTGCTCCGAGACCGCGGAGTGGATGCTCCAGATCGCCCTGCCTGTGCTCGTCTTCCAGGCCACCGGCTCGACCGCGTCGACCGCGCTCATGATGGTCCTCGGGCTGCTGCCGATGGTGCTGCTCAGCCCGGTCACGGGCGTGGTCGCCGACCGCGTGCACCGGCCGCGGCTGCTCCTCGTCGTCTGCCTCGGCCAGGCACTGGTCGCCGCGCCGCTGCTCGCCGACGACGCCATGTGCTGGGTGGTCATGGCCATGCAAACCAGCCTCGCCGCGTTCTTCGAACCCGCTCGCAACGCGCTCGTCGCCGACCTCGTGCCCGTCGAGCGGCGCACCGCCGCCAACGGACTGCTCGCCGCGGCCGCCAACATCGCGCGGCTCGTCGGGGCGTGGCTCGGCGGTGCGCTCCTCGCGGTCGGCGGGATTCCGCTGGTGTACGCCGTGTACGCCGGAGTGCTGGCCGTCGGCGCGGCCGCGATGTGCGGGCGGTTCCCGGTCAGCCGACCCGCGAAGGCCGTCAAGCCACCGCCGCTGCGGGTCGACCGGCGCCTGCTGCCGATCGGGATCGCGCTCACGCTCATGTGCGTGGCACAGGGGATCTTCCTCGTGCGATTCGTGCCCTTCGTATTGGAAACCCTGGGTGCGGGTTCCGGCGGCGTCGGCCTGCTGCGTGGCGTGCAGGCCATCGGTGGCCTCGCCGCCGGGTTCGCGGTCGCGACGGTCGCCAGGCGCGTCGCGCCGACCGGGCTGTTCGCGTGGGGCGCGGTCGCGTTCGGGCTGGTGTCGGCGTGCATCTGGCACGGGCCCGCGCTGACCACCGCCATCGGCGTCTACGTGGGGATGTTCGTGGCCGTCGGCGCACCGGGGGTGGTCGCGAACTCGGGGCTCTCCGCCGTGCTGCAGTCCGCGGTCCCGCCGGCGGCCACCGGCAGGCTGCTGGCCGCCGCGTTCGCGCTCATGACGCTCGGGACCACCGCGGGCATGCTCGTCGCGGGGGCCGTCGCGTCGCCACTCCTCCTCGACGTGCAGGCGTTCCTGCACGTCGAGGCCGGTGCGCTACTGCTCGCGCACCAGCATCGTCACCGCGTCCGCGATGCCCGTCGGACCCGGTTCGCCGGTGGCGAGGCGGCGCAGCTGCAGGCCGGTGAGCAGCGCGACGACCGGGCCGGCGAGCCGGCCCGCTGACGGGACGCCGAGCCGGGTCAGCACGGTGGTGGCAATACGGTCGTACGCCTCGAAGCAGGCGGCGGCCGCGTCCCGCAGCGACGGGTCCCGCCCCGCCTGGATGTACAGCTCCAGCGGCGCGATCTGCTCGTGCCCGAACCTGGTGTCCACGGCGACCCGCTCGACCAGCGCCGCCGCCTCCGCCAGCGACGTGCCGGCGTGCGCGTCCGCGAGTGCCGCGAGCCGGGCGGCCTCCTCGGCCACGAACAGCAACATGGCCTCGCGCAACAACTCCCGCTGCGACTCGAAGTGGTAGGTGAGCGTGCCCAGCGACGTCTCCGCCTCCCGCGCCACCCGCCGGTTGGTCACACCCGCTACCCCGTCGGTGCCGATGACCCGCAGCACCGCGTGCAGGATCCGCTCCCTGGTGCTCACGGCCTGCGCTCGTCCCAGCGCAGCACCGACTCGAGCTGCGCGGCCAGCGAGATCAGCAGCTCCTCACCACCGGCGGGCGCCAGCAGCTGCGCCCCGACCGGGAGGCCGTCGTCGGTGAGCCCGGCGGGGACGTTCAGCCCTGGCCAGCCGAGCGCGTTCCACGGCCACGCGTACGGGCAGGCCGCCATCACCTTCTGGTCCGTGCGCCAGCCGGAAAGCCCGTCGATCGCGCCCACCGGCAGCGGCGGGGTCGCCGTCGTGGGCGCCAGCACCACGTCGACCCGCTCGAACAGCCTGCCCACCTTGCGGCGGTAGCGATCGAGGGAGGCGCGTGACCACCGCAGTGCCCGCCCGGACAGGCGCGCGCCGAGCCTTCCCGTGTCACTTGTACGGAAATCGAGCAGCGACCGGTCCGGCGCGGCGGCACACCACTCCTCCACGCCGGCCAGGGACCTCGGCAGGAACGTCAGCCCGAGCAGCCCGTAGTCCGGGTCGTCGACCACGATCTCGTGCCCGAGTGCGTGCAGGTGCCGCGCGACCCCGACCACCGCGGCACGGACCTGCCCGTCGAGCCGCACCCGCACGCCGCCCATGAACGCCGGGCGCAGCGACAGCGCGACCCGCAGCCGTGCCGGTTCACGTTCGGCCGCGGCGCGGAACCTGGTCTCCCCGGCCAGCACGTCGAGCGACAGGGCGGCGTCGGCGGTCGTCCGCGCGAGCGGGCCCCACTCGGTGATCCCGTTGAACGCCTCGGGCGTCGGCAGGGTGCCGCGCCCGGGCTTGATGCCGACGAGGTGCGTCCACGCCGCCGGGATGCGGATCGAGCCCGCGCCGTCCGACCCGACGGCCGCGGCGACGATCCCCGCCGCGACCGCGGCCGCCGACCCGCCCGAGGAGCCGCCGGGCGTGTGGTCGAGGTGCCACGGGTTGCGGGTGACGCCGAACGCCTCGCCCTCGGTGATCGGCCACAGCCCGAACTCCGGCGTGTTCGTCTTCCCGACGATCACCGCGCCCGCGGCCCGCAGCTGCCGGACCAGCGGCCCGTCCTCGGCGGCGACCGGGTGGTCGCCCGCGCAGCCGAACGCCGTCGGCTCACCGGCGACGTCCATGTCGTCCTTGACCGCGACCGGTACGCCGAGCAGCGGCAGCCGTTCACCCGCGGCGAGGCGCCGGTCGGCGTCCTTGGCCTCGACGAGCGCGGCGTCCCGGCGCAGGCGGCGGAACGCGTTGAGCGTGGGCTGGGTGGCATCGGCGCGGTCCAGGGCTTCCTGGGTCAGCTGTACTGAAGTGGTTTCGCCCCGTGCCAGAGCACTCGCCTGAGCCGTCAGCATCCCGCGTCCCCTCTCGTTCGTTCGAACGAACGGTAACCCGCGATGCGGGCCGATGCGAAGATGGCGGGGATGAACACCACCGTGAGTAGGCGTTCGCGCCGGCAGCAGACGAAGTTGTGGCGGGTCCCCGTGCTGCGGGTCGAGCGGGTCACCCCGCGGATGGCGCGCGTGACCGTCGGCGGGCCCGACCTGGCCGACTTCGCGGCCGCGGGCACCGACCAGAACGTGATGCTGTACTTCTACCCGGACGACGTGGCGCTGCCCGAGCCGTTGACGCTGGAGTCCGCGCGCGGCATGTGGTCCCAGGTCCGCCCGCTGACCAGGACGTACACCGTCCGCCGCTACGACGCGGAGGCCTGCGAGATCGACTTCGACTTCGTGCTGCACGAGGACGCGGGCCCGGCGTCGGACTGGGCGAAGCAGGCCGTGCCCGGCGACCGGCTGATCTTCGTCGGCCCGTCCCCGGCGTACTTGCCGGACGATACGGCTGACTGGCATCTGCTGGCCGGCGACGAGTCCGCGCTGCCCGCGATCGCGGCGATCCTGCGTGAGCTGCGCCCCGGCGTGCCCGCGCACGTGTTCGTGGAGGTCCACGACGCGGCCGAGGAGCAGGAACTGCCGACCGCGGCCGACCTGCACCTGACCTGGCTGCACCGCGACGGTACGGATGACTTGCTGGCCCGTGCCGTCGCGGCCGCCGAGCTGCCTGCCGGCCGGGTCGACGCGTGGCTGGCGGGGGAGCGGTCGTCGATGGTGGCGCTGCGGGCCCACCTGCTGACCGACCGGGGCTACGAGCGGTCGCGGGTGCGGCCGACGACGTACTGGCGCAGGGGCGAGACAGGCAACTGACCAGCGGGTTTGTCCCGCCCGGGGAACTCGCCGCCGCCGTGGCTCGTTACGCGTCAGTAGGAACGGTCACGGAGGCGGGAAAGTGCACAAGCACTACAACGGGCTGAAGACCGCGTTGCTGCTCGGCGGTATGAGCGCGCTGATCATCCTGATCAGCGGGCTCTTCGGGCGCGGTGCGTTGTTCATCGGTCTCGCGGTCGCCCTGCTGATGAACGGTTACGCGTACTTCAACTCCGACAAGCTGGCGCTGCGTGCGATGCGTGCCAGGCCGGTGTCGCAGGCGGAACAGCCTGCCATGTACCGCATGGTCCGCGAGCTGGCGACGTCCGCGCGCCAGCCGATGCCGAGGCTCTACGTGAGCCCGACGGCCGCGCCGAACGCGTTCGCGACGGGCCGCAACCCGCGCAACGCGGCCGTCTGCTGCACGACGGGCATCCTGGAACTGCTGAACGAGCGTGAGCTGCGTGCCGTGCTGGGCCACGAGCTGTCCCACGTCTACAACAGGGACATTCTGATCTCGTGCGTGGCGGGTGCCCTGGCCTCGGTCGTCAGCGTGCTGGCCAACCTGGCGATGTTCGCGGGCCTGTTCGGCGGCTCCGACGACGACCGCCCGAACCCCCTCGCCATGCTGGTGCTGGCCATCCTCGGCCCGGTCGCGGCGGGCATCGTCCAGATGGCGGTGAGCCGCTCCCGCGAGTACCAGGCAGACGAGTCAGGCGCGGAACTGACCGGCGACCCGCTGGCCCTCGCGTCGGCCCTGCACAAACTCGAGTACGGCACGGCGCGCTACCCGCTGGCCCCGGAACCGAAGGTCGTGTCGCAGGCCCACCTGATGATCGCGAACCCGTTCCGGCCCGGCGAGAACATGGCCCGCCTGTTCTCGACCCACCCCCCGATCCCGGACCGCATCCGCCGCCTGGAAGAGATGGCCCGCCGAGATCTGGGCCGCTGAACGAACGACGGCCTGATGCGCGGTGCATCGAGCCGTCGCTGGTCAGCCGCTCGCGCCAGCGGACTTCGCGACCGCCATCACGTACTGGCCGTAGCCCGACTTGTGCATCTCGGCGCCGATGGCCCAGCACTGGTCGGCGCTGATGTAGCCCCTCCGCAGCGCGATCTCCTCCAGGCACGCGAACCGCACTCCTTGGCGGTGCTCCAGAATCTGGACGAACTGGCCTGCCTCGAGCATCGCGTCGTTCGTACCGGTGTCCAGCCAGGCGAACCCCCGACCCAGGTTGACCATCCGTACAAGGCCGCGTTCCAAGTAGGCGCGGTTGACGTCGGTGATCTCGAGCTCCCCACGCGCGGAGGGAGTGAGACCCTTGGCGATCTTCACGACGTCGTTGTCGTAGAAGTAGAGACCCGTGATGGCCAGGTTCGACTTCGGCTTGGCGGGTTTCTCCTCGATCGACAACAGTCGTCCGTCCTCGGCCACCTCGCCGACGCCGTACCGCTGTGGGTCTCGCACCGGGTATCCGAACAGCACGCAGCCATCGATGTTCGCAACCGCCTCCTGGAGGATCTCCGAGAAGCCCACGCCGTAGAAGATGTTGTCGCCGAGTACGAGCGCCACGGAGTCATCCTTGATGAAGTCCGCGCCGATGATGAATGCCTCCGCGAGACCATTCGGCTCGGCCTGGGTGGCGTACTCGATCGAGATGCCCCATTTTTGTCCATTTTCGAGCAGGTGCGAAAACATGGGGAGGTCTTTTGGCGTGGTGATGACCAGTATTTCCTTGATCCCGGCGAGCATGAGGACCGAGAGCGGGTAATAGATCATCGGCTTGTCGTACACAGGCAGTAGCTGCTTCGACACTGCGTGTGTGATCGGGTGCAACCTGGTGCCTGCCCCGCCAGCGAGGATGATGCCCTTCAATGTGCCCCCTGAGCAGTAGGTGTGCCTGGTAGGAGATGATCCGTTGGCGGTCGTGACGTGGTAACACACTAGCGAACGGTTCGGCTCGTCTCGTTCGAGCCGGATCCGCATCGCGCGGGCAGGCCTGTGAATCTCTTGCGGGAAACAGCGTGCCGTCCCCTCGAAGTGTCATGTCGATAACATCGACTGCGTTACCCCGGCGCGGTGGTTATTCTTGTGTGGTCGGGTGGATGCGCAAGAAACATCACGGCTCTGGGGAGCGAATGACGTGGCATCTGTCCTGACTCTCACGCGTCTGCTCTTCATCGCACTTCGGGAGGACGAGTACCCGAGGGCAATGGATTGCGTCGCGCGACATGTCGGGCGGCACGACCGGAGTCTCAGAGAGCCTTTGCTGCAATTCGTGCAGCAGTCGATTCACGGCTGGAGTGACGACGAGGGCCTGCGAGAAGAGCTGCAGAGTGATCGGCGTACGCGATCGGTTCTCGTCGACGTGCTCTACGAACTGACGGGAGTCATCGCGGACGACGATGATGGCGAGCCGTCACGGCGTAGCTGGGAGTCGTTGGTTCTGGACAGGTTCGAAAGCCTCCTTGACATATGTCTTCTCGCGGGCTCATTGCTGGACGGTCCGGTCGTCGTCGATGACTTCTTCAACCATGGGTGCTGGAGTGCTCTCGTGGTACCCGCTCGAACATCGCTTGAGAGGACGTACTGGCCGCCGCGGCGTGTATGGCGACGTACGGGTGGGAACGGAAGGTCAGCCGGTGAGTACGCGCCGGCGTTGGTCTTTCCCTTTGACGATCTCGTCGGGGAACACACCGGTGTTCTGGTTCGCCAGCGCATTCCCGGGCGGTCTGACGACTCGGTCGCTCCGGTGCGGCCGGATACAGCGCCGGTCGTGCCGGGTGAGGTATGGACCGGGTTGCGGGAGCTTCGATCCGATGACTGGTTGTGTGTCGGAAGGATTCGGCCGACTCTCGTGGAGCCCTGGGTTTACGAGACTCGCCGCACCGATCCCGAATGGCTCTGGCAAGAGTTTGCGATTCCAGATCCCGAGGGCGCCGCTGCTCGCTTTCTCGGTGCTGTTGCCCGGTCGTTGCGTGCGAACGAACGACTGCGGTTCCTCCTGTTGAAGTGGTTCGACTGATCTGTGACGCGGCAGCCGGTTCGATCCGAACATCGAAGGGGCGTGGGCAGTGGCAATCGAGTGGCGCAGGCGGGTGATGTCCGACTCCTACACGAACTACGCGCAAGGCCTGGTGTCTCTGGGACGGGATGAGCGCTCGGACTTCATCGGCTCGTTGCGGTTGGACGCGCTGCTGCTCGGGCGTTTGGTCGTCCCAGATACCCATCTGTTGGACGGCAGGTTCTTCCTCGATGTGGACCCTCTCGAGCTCGCCGAGGAACTCCGGGAGTCGGAACACGGGTATTGCCCACTGGAAATCGTCGGCAGAGGAGCATCGCTCCTCAACTCGTTGGCGACCTGGTTCGTTCGACCCGACCGGGAGACTCTCAACGGTGGTCTGTTCAACTCGATCGAGGATCGCACGGTCGCGTTGTCGTTGAGCGCGGGCATGACCGCGGTCCCTGTCGATGAGTTCGCGAACATGATTCGGCAAGCCGGCGACGACCCGATCGATGGTGTTCTCTACCTGCTCGAATCCCTGGGCGTGCCGAGCGCGGATCTGCAGAGGTTTTCCAACGGATGGGCCGCGTGGGTGTCGGCGACGGAAAGCGGCGACATCTCATACCTTCGACAGAAGTTACAATACTATCCACTGGCGGAGGAACTTCGCCGCCAACCAGTCGACACGTTGGCTTTCATCGACGAGCGAAGTGCCGCTCTGGCGAACGAGGTCCTCGCCGTGGTGGATTCCGGGTCGAAGCACCGTGCCGATACTTACCGGCTTGTCGACGGAACCGGGCAGTTCAGTGATGTGGAGCTGCACGATCGGCGGGTGGTTCGTGACTGGTACGACAGCGCGAGACAACGGGCCATAGCCCGGCAGAACGGCTGCGATCTCGAACAGTCTTCGTTCTACTTCAACGTGACGAGTTCCACGGCCAGTGACTCCCTGCTGGATTCGTCGCTGGACTCCGAACCGTTCCGCGATCGCCAGGTGGTTTCCACAGTTTCGCTGAGTTCACAGATCGGTCGTCTGGACCGGGAGAGCTACAAGAACCTCGTGTCGGAGCTACAGGCCGACATCAACCGCTGGCGGACAGCACGAAGTGTCCGCGCGCTGCGCAGAGTGGTGAACGGCTTGCGCGAGGGCACGGGAGACATCGGGCGCACGCCATCGATGGGATTCGCAGCGAAGCTCCTGACTGATCTGGCAGTGGGTGGCACCACCTTCGTGAGCACGGGTGGCCGAATACTGCCGTCGTTGATCGCCGCCATCGTCCCGGAAGGGATCGACCTCGCCGCGAGAGCGTCCCACGGCGGCCGCGACACCAGGGGAGTCGTGCAGTATTTCCGGGAGCGCAGCGGATGACCTGCGCTCCTCAGCCGGTGTGAACCTCGCCACTTGTGCGGGGGCGGCCGTCGCGGTGACCCGGCTCAGCGGTAGTTCGTGAACTGCAGCGCGATGCCGAAGTCCTCACCCTTGAGCAGCGCGATGACCTCCTGCAGGTGGTCCTTCTTCTTGCCGGAGACCCGCAGCTGGTCGCCCTGGATCTGGGCCTGCACGCCCTTGGGACCCTCGTCCCGGATCTTCTTGGCGATCTTCTTCGCGTGGTCGGAGTCGATGCCCTGCACGATCTTGCCCGTGACCTTGTAGGTCTTCCCGGACACCGTGGGCTCGCCCACGTCGAACGCCTTGAGCGAGATCTGCCGCTTGACCAGCTTGTCCTTGAAGACGTCGATGGCCGCCTTGCAGCGCTCCTCGGTCTCGGCCTCGATCGTGATCGCCTCTTCGCCCGCCCACTTCACCGAGGCACCGGTGCCGCGGAAGTCGAAGCGCGTGGACAGCTCCTTGCTCGCCTGGTTGAGCGCGTTGTCGACCTCCTGCCGGTCAACCTTGCTCACCACGTCGAAGGACGGATCCGCCACCAGTCTCACCTCTCGAGCCGCCGTACTGCCATGTGCCGGACGCGAGCCTACCGGTGGAGGGGATACCGGTTGTGAGCGCCGCGAGGGCATTGGGTATGGTTTCGCCCGTCCGGTCACGACCGGACACTCCCGGCGGGTTGCCCGAGCGGTCAAAGGGAGCAGACTGTAAATCTGTCGCGCAAGCTACGCAGGTTCGAACCCTGCACCCGCCACCAACCTGGCTTGACCAGGCGAAACAAGTGAAGACAGGATCGACTGTCGAGCTAGAAGTCGATCCATGGGTGCGGCCTTGGGTGCGAGATGCGCTCAAGGCCACATTTGTCTCATCAGGTGAAAGATCGCGAACGGGGCGGTCCTACGCGTTGTACGGCGTCTGCGGTGGGGTGTCCGCAGGTCCTGTCTCTGGTTGGCCGTTGGGATGCACCGGGCTCGGCGTTTCGACGTCCGGTTCGCTCTCCGGGGTGTCGAACAGCGTCGACTCCTGTTCGGCGCTGAAGTCGGGGGCGTTGAAGCGCTCGCGCAGATCGCGGGCAAGGGCTGTCGCACCGGCTTCGGTGGCGATGACGGCAAGCCGGTCGGCCATGTCGGTTCGTTCGGGTTCGGAGCCGTTGGGGAGGATCGCCGCCATCAGCTGGTCCAGGAAGTCCTCCTGGGCGATGGGATCCTGGTACGGCGCGTCATCGGTCTGCCGCTGCGGATCCGTCAGTGCGCCGACAAACGTGCGGAAGATCGGCTCCACCTCGCGGTCCTGGGCGGCGGCCACCAGTTTGCCGAGCGTGCCGATCAGGTCCACCGTCTCCGGGACCCGGGTGACGTCGCGAGACAGCCACCACACGACCGCGCTGCCCGTGGTGGACAGGACGTCGTCGCGGAGGTAGGCCCGCTTGTTCCGTTCGTAGGCCCGTTCGTACTCCCACACCTCTTCGTCCTTGCGGATCTCCGCGAGCTTGCGGAGCCGGGCGCGGTCTTCCTCCGGGATGTTCACGTTGACGGCCTGCGCCCAGACTTCCAGCTGCCCAGTCCTGTCCGGCCGGGGATAGGACAGCTCGCTTGCCAGCCGGGGCGCCAGCAGGTCGCCATCGGCCGGTGACTCACGTTCGGCGAGGCTCGTCGCCCGCTCGCGGATGGCGTCCACCGCCAGTTGGTCCGGCCGCGGATGCGTCAGGCTCTGCGTGGCACGCCACAGCACGGTGACGTCGAGCACGAAGCGGTAGTCGCGTTGAGCGCTCGGCAGCACCAGTCCCTGCACCGACGTGCTGGCGGGCGGTGTGGGCTGAGGCGGCGGCGGTGGTTGGTAGGTGACCTGCGGCTGGCGTTCGTACAGGCGCTTGTTCTCGATGCCCTGCTTCAGGAACAGGCCACCGACGATGAGCGGTACGAAGACCACCGCTCCCAACCACCACTGCACGCCCGCGATGGTCAGGAAGACCACGACGACCAGGGACACAGACGTGGCGAGGAACAAGTACAGCTTGTCGCTGAACATCAGGGACGGACTCCTTGTGCGGGCCGGGCTTCATGAGTCGACGGGGTGCTCGACCGGACCTCGGCGCACGCGTGCCGCAGCAGAGCGGCCGTGTGCAGGCGAGCACGGCGCTGATCTGGTGTCGCCGTCGCGACCCAGTCGCGTGAGATCACATAGAGGACTGCGCAGCGTGGGGACAACCCGCGAGTGGCCGCCGCCAGGATGTCGAGCAACGCGTCTCGTCCGGGCTCGTCGGCGTGGGCGGCAAGCCAGGGCGTCACGGCCGCGGCGACGTCCTGGTACGGCCGCATGGCGAGCCATGCCGCCCACCCGTCGACGAGCATCTCCGACACGACGCGTTCACCGACGCGGGGATAGCCAGGTTGGGCGCCGGTGAGCCGTACCGGGTCGGCGACGTCGGTGAACAGGGCGAAGTCCACGTCTCGTCGATGATCGCCGACCAGGTCGTCGTGGACGCGGGTGAGCATGCGGCGGGCAAAGCGACCGTCGCGGCAGAGCCTGGCGAGCGCGGACCGGGCGTCGGCTACGACGCCAGGGGTCGTGTGCCGGGTCAGGTGGCGCAGGCGCACCAGTGCCTGGCCGGGTTGGGCCGGCGCGATCACCTCCTCGCACAAGCCGATCAGCAGCGTGGCGAGGCTCGGTAGCAGGCGATGGTCGAGGACCCAGTTGTACACACGCCGCCGGAACCACCGGCCGTACCGCTCGTCGAGCAGTCCCCGGGTGAGCGCCGCACCCGCAATGTCGAGCAGTTTGTCCGGTGTGGACGGTGAGCGGGCTGCCCACTGCTCGACGAGCCGCTGCAGGTCTTCCGGATGTCCGACGCGGAGGCACTGGTCGGTGTAACGCAACACGGCAAGGGAACGATCGGCGATGGGAACCGCCGCGGATCGGACCGATCTGTCGAGCCAATGTCGCAACTTTCCCCGGAGATCCGGGAAGGTGCGCCAGAAGTGGGTGCGCACCGCATCGGCGTACGCGACCGACGCGAAGCGGACCTGCCTGCCGTCGATCGTCGCGTGCACGTTGTCGAGCGCTTCGGCGAGGTCAGGGAGATCCAGCCGGTGCGAGTCGTGTGGTGGGTACTTCACGATCTCGAGGAACGTCGTCGCAGCGGACGCCACGACTTCCGGAGCCGCGTGCTCGAACAGCGCCGCGGCCAGCAGGAGTGCGCGTTCCCGGCCGTCGGGGTGCGCGCGCACGTACTGCGCGACGTCCTTGACGTATGTGTCGGTCTTGAGCGCCGCGGCGAGCCAGGCCGACCACCCACCTCGGCCGTCCAGGTGGTTTCGGGCGCGGCGTACCCGTTCGGCGAGCGCGGCGATGTCCCGCATCGGATCACGGGCGAGATGACCGCGCAGCGCCTCGTCGTTCAGCTCGTGTGGCGCGACCTCGATGCCGAGCGCCGAGAGGTGCTTGCGGAAAACCGCCGCACCATCGGGACGCTCGATGAACACAGCTTCGATGCCGAGCTCGGCGGCCATCTGATGACGTTCCGGTGGCAGCACGATCGCCAGGTAGGCCTCGTGTTCGGCGACCGCGGCCCGGTATGCGCGCAGATCTTGCGGATTGCCCTTCCACTCGGTGGTCAGGTCCAGCAGGAGGCGTTCACCGGGCTCGATGACGCTCGCGTCGAGGATGAGCCGGTCACCCACGTCGTCGTCCGGCAGTTCGCGGAACCGCGTCGCGCCCTCACCGGACTCCTTGAGAACCATGAGCGCGGCGGAGCGCCTGCCACACCCTGGGGCGCCGGACACGACCACCGTGCCGGGGTAGCGCAGGCGTCTCACCAGATCGCCGTAACCAGGTGGCATCTCGAAACGTTCCGCGAGGTTGTTCAGGATGTCCTCTGGCACCAGCCGCGGTGACCACTCCGGGGCGCCGGAACTGTCGCTCACGGCGGACCGGAGGTGGAACGCCACCTGCTCCATCACGACGACCGAACCGCGAGGGTCGGTGATGCTGATGTTGCGGTTGCCCCGGACCGTGCCGATGCCACCGGTCCTGTCAGCGTTGTCGTCGACGTCCGGGACCTCGTCGTCCCGGTCGGTTTCGTCGAGCAGGTCCGCGAGGGGCTCGTCGGGTTCCTCGCCGGTCGGTTCGTCGAACGGTCCGTCCTGCTCGTCGTCGGGCTGTGGGACTTCGCCGGTCACTTGTCCCTCCGGGGACGGGTGAACCGGTCGCCGATGTGGAACGGACCACGGGGGTCGGTGATGCTGATGTTGTTGTTGCCCCGCACCGAACCGATGCCCCCGGACCGTCCGCTGCCGCGCCCTCGTTCGGCTGCCTCCTCGACATGCAGCCCGAGCGCCTTGTCCAGGCGTGCGAAGCCCGCTTCCGGCGTCCGAAGGTCGAGGATCACGAACTGTCTGCGTGCGAGGCCGGCAAGTCGCTCCGGTAGCTCGTGTTCCTTGGGAAACCGCGCTTCCCCGATGAGGAGCGGCACGATCCGCACCTGGTGGTTGAGCGCCTCGTGGAGCTCGCGGTGGATCCAGTCCGCTGGGTCGTCGATCGCACGGCCGTTCTTGCCCGGGAAGTCGAGCCAACGGACGCCGATGATCGACACCATCACGTCGCTGCGCCAGACGTTCTTCAGCAACACGTCGTCGAACAACGCGCCCGGCTCGATTGATTTGGTGTCCAGGAAAACGTTCTCGTCACCGATCCGCTCGGACAAGTGCCGTCTCACCAGCTGGGCAGTGGCTGCCTCGTCCTTGGTGCGGTAGTTGACGAAGACCTTCATCGGCAGGGGTGTCTCCGTTTCATGGCGGGAACCGGTGGCGAATTCGCGGCAATCATGTCCAGCAGACCTGGATGGGAACTGGATCAGAACTGGATCGGCTGGTCGTTCAGGCACTTGTGTTCGGTGGAAATTGCCGTCGTAACGCGCGGGCTGACGTGGGCGACTCACAAGCCATCCACTTGGGAGGTTGGCATGGAGATTGCCGAGCGGACGCAGGCGCTGGCGTTGAAGATCCGGAAGCACAAGGCGGGCATCGAGACCGAGGAGGCGACGAAGAACGCCTTCGTGATGCCGTTCATCAGTACTGTGCTCGGCTACGACGTCTTCAATCCGGCTGAGGTGATTCCCGAGTTCACCGCCGACGTGGGGACCAAGAAGGGCGAGAAGATCGACTACGCCGTGTCGCACGGTGGGAAGATCCAGCTGCTCATCGAGGTCAAGAAGGTCAACGACCCCTTGAAGATCGAGCACGCCTCCCAGCTCTTCCGGTATTTCGCCGTCACCAACGCGCGTATCGCGATTCTGACCAACGGGGAGGTCTACCAGTTCTACACGGACCTCGACGCGCCCAACCGGATGGACTCGAAACCGTTCCTGGTGCTTGATTTCGCCGCGCTCGACGAGACGCTGCTGCCTGAACTCGCGAAGCTGACCAAGGAGTCGTTCGACCTCGACTCGGTGATCAGCGCCGCCGGGGAGCTGAAGTACATCGGGCAGCTCAAGCGGGTGCTCGCCGCGCAGTTCAAGCAGCCCGAGGACGAGTGGGTGCGGTTCCTGACCACCCGGGTCTACGAGGGGTCGTTCACGCAGCGGGTGCGGGAGCAGTTCGTGCCGTTGGTCGTCAAGGCCGCGGGGCAGTTCCTCACCGAACAGGTGAACGACCGGCTCAAGAACGCGCTCGGTGGGCCCGATTCGTACGTCAGCGTCTCCTCCGGCGCGCCCGAGGCGGAACCGGCGGTCGTCGAGGAGCGGCCCGTCGACGCGAGCGGGGACGTCGTGACCACCGAGGAGGAAGTCGAGGGGTACCGGATCGTCCGGGCGATCGTCTGCAGCGAGGTGCCGGTGTCCCGCATCGTGGCGCGGGACACGAAAACCTACTGCGGCATCCTGCTCGACGACAACAACCGCAAGCCCGTCGCGCGGCTCTGGTTCAACCGCGCGAAGAAGTACCTCGGCGTGTTCGACGAGAACAAGGTCGAGACGCGGATCCCGATCGACGACGTGCAGGACATCTACGGGCACGCCGACCTGCTGCGGCGGACCGTGGCCCGCTACGTCGCGAAGGGCACCCAGGTCGAGGAACCACCGCTGCCCGCGGAGCCCGCCCTCGTCGAGTGACTAACGTCGGCGCGTGGACATCTGGGCTGCTCGCGCGTACGCCAACGGGCTCGGGGACGACCGGGCCCGGACCGTCGTGGACGCGGTGCGGACGGTCGTCGCGTTGCAGGGGCAGGACGTGCGGGCCACGCGGCTCGCCGTCCGCGCGCGCAGTGCGGGGCTGACCGCCGCCGACGTGGACGACGCTGTCGCGCGGGCCGACGTGGTGCGGACCTGGGCCATGCGCGGGACCTTGCACCTCGTCGCGGCCGCCGACCTGCGGTGGTTGACCTCGATCTTCGGGCCGTACTTCCGGGATCGGCAGCGGCCCCGGCGGCGGCAGCTCGGGCTGTCCGACGAGGACTGCGCTCGGGGCGTCGAGCAGCTCACGACCTTCCTGCACGAGCCGATGACCCGGGCGGAGATCGTCGAGCGGGTCGATCTCGACCTCGCCGGGCAGGCGGCGCCCTACTTCCTCGCGTTCGCGGCGTTTGAAGGGGTGGTGTGCCGGGGCCCGGAGCGGGGGAACGACGCCACCTACGTCCTCGTCGACGAGTGGGTCCGCGAGCACGGCGACGGGCGGCTCGCCGAGCGCTACCTGCGCGGCCACGGACCCGCGGCACCCGAGGACCTCGCCGCCTGGTCCGGGTTGCCGGTGACCGTCGCGCGGAAGGCGTTCGACGACGTACGCGATCTGCTCGAGCCCGTCGACGGCGGGTTCCGGCTTCGGGACTCGGCGCACGGAGAAGCGAGCGGGACGCGGTTGCTGGGGCACTTCGACGCCTACCTGCTCGGCTACCGAGAGCGACCGATTCCGCCGGAACACGTCAAAGCCATCCAGACGGGTGGTGGGTTCGTGATGCCCGCCGTCTCAGTGAGTGGGCGGATTCACGGTGTCTGGAGCAGCCGGTCCACGCGGGGAACTATCGGTATCGACGTGACGCCTTTCACAACGATCTCGGAACGGTTGACGCGTGAACTATCTGCCGAGGTGGCTGACCTCGGTAGATTCCTCGGCCAGCGGACGACCCTCGCGGTGTCAAGATCGGACTGACCGGCCGGTTCATCGCGTCGTGCGGCCATTTAGCACAGTCGGTTTCTGTGCACCGAGGGGGTACAGTTACGCGACCGTGACTAGCCCGATCGGGGGGCGATGTCACTCGCGGGTCTGGGGTGGCTCCCCGGGTCTCGCTGTGCGGTGGATTTTGTCGCCAGGGGCGGCAGAGGAGGTTGCATGCCGGACCATGCCATGCCGGCGGCCACGGACCGCACCCCTGAGGACAACCCACTGCTGGACCGACGGTTCAGCCTTTTTTCGGTCCTCGTGCTGGTCTCGGGCGCGGCCGCGGCGGCGGCCGTCTCCTGGTGGCTCCCGTTTCAGGGCGGCACCGAGCTGATCTGGACCGGGCTCCTGCTCGTGCTCGGGTTCCTCGTGGTCGAGCAGTTGTCGGTCAACATCGACGTCCGGGGCGGCGTCTCCTGGACCATCTCGTTCACCGAGATACCCCTCGCGATCGGGCTGTTCGTCGCGCCGTTCCAGGTCGTGCTCGCCGCGCACCTGATCGCAGGCGTCAGCACGCTGCTCGCCAGGCGCGTCCAGGACCGCGTCCTCTACAACACCGGCGCCGAGATCTTCGAGATCGCCGTCGCCTACACCGTCCTCACGGTCGTCGCGGGCGCCGTCGGCACCGGCGACCCGGACTGGTTCGCGGTGTTCGTCGCCGCCGTGTCCGCGCCGATCACCAGCACCCTCCTCGCGCTGGTCGCGGTGCACGTGCTCGGGCGGCGGATGCGGCTCGGCCCCGCCACCAAGCTCGTGTCCCGCACGCTGGTCCTCGGCCTGGTCAACGCATCCGTCGGCGTCGTCGGCTTCGAGGTCGCCACGGGCGTCCAGTACGGCTGGCCGCTGGTCATCGCCATGCTCGGCGGGCTGTGGGCCCTCTACCTCGCCTACTCCGGACTGCTCCGCGAACAACGCGACCTGGAGGCGTTGTCCGAGGTCAGCCTCATCGTCGCCCGCTCGGGGCGGCGCGCGGCCGCCCGGCCCGCCGCCGGCCCGGAGACCTCGGCCGCGGTCAGCAACGAGGACTGGCTCGGCATCGCCCAGCGGATCAAGGACCAGCTCGGCGCGGCCCGCGTCGTGCTGCGCCTGCGGTTCGACCCCGGGCAGCCGATGCACACGGTCGTCGCAGGCGACGAGCTCGCCGCGGACCTGTACGAGGTCGAGGCGACCGGCGCCCGCGCCGACGCGCTGCTGCGGCTGCCCGGCTCGCACGTCCGGCACTTCCGCCGCGTCGACGCGCTGCCCGAGGTCCGGGCCGCGCTGGTGCAGCGGAACGCGCAGGAGGCGCTCGTCGTGCCGCTGCGCAGCGCCAGCCACCTGCTCGGGGTGGTCGAGGCGCACGACAAGCTGTCCCGCTGGCGCGGCTTCGGCCAGGCCGACGTCCGCATGATCGGCACGACCGCGAGCCACCTCGCGACCGCGCTGGACAACCGCAGGCTCCTCGCCACCCTGCGCCACGACGCCTACCACGACCCGCTGACCGGCCTGTACAACCGGCCCGGCTTCCGGCAGGTCGCGACGGAGCTGCTCACCACCAACCCCGGCTCGGTGATGCTCCGCCTCGACCTGGAGGTGCAGCCGGCGATCAGCGACGCGCTCGGGTACGCGTGGAGCGACCGGATCGTCATCGCGGCCGGGCGGCGGCTGCGGGAGACGCTCGGCCACGACACCCCGCTGGCCCGGCTCGAGGGCGGCGCGTTCGCGGCGCTGCTCGTCGACTCGGACTTCGAGCACGCCCAGCTCGTCGCGAACCAGCTGGTCACGAGCCTGTCGGCGTCGTACCCGGTCGACCGGCTGTCGATCGAGGCCGGGGTGGTCATCGGCTACTCGTCGGCCACCATGGCCGACGGGGTCCTGTTCTCCGACTCCACGTCGGGGGGCGCCAGGGATGGGGCGCCCGCCGGCATCGACGTCGACGAGCTGCTGAAGCGGGCCGACGTGGCACTGCGGGCGGCGCAGACCTCCGGCGAGCACGCCAGGGCGTACGTGCCCAGCATGGGCCAGATGTTCCTGCGACGGTTCCAGCTGGTCACGCAGTTCCGGCAGTCCATGGAGACCGGCCAGGTCAAGATCCACTACCAGCCGAAGATCGCGCTGCCCAGCCGTGAGGTGCTCGGTGTCGAGGCCCTGGTCCGCTGGCGGCACCCCGAGTTCGGCGACCTGCACCCGGACGAGTTCGTGCCCGCGGTCGAGGCGGCAGGCCTGGTCGACGCGCTGACCGACTTCGTGCTCGACAAGGCGCTGATCAAGGTCCGCACGTGGATGGACCGCGGCCTGCGGATCGGGGTGGCGGTCAACCTGTCGGTGCGCAGCCTCGCCAACATGGACTTCCCGGACGGTGTCGCGGACGCGCTGGCGCGCCACCGCGTGCCGCCCGAGCTGCTGACGCTGGAGCTGACCGAGTCCGGTGTCATGGCCGACCCGCAGCGGGCGCTGCCGGTGCTGCGCGCCCTGCACAACCTGGGCGTCGTGCTGGCCGTGGACGACTTCGGGACGGGCTACTCGTCCCTGGCGTACCTGCGGCAGCTCCCGGTGGACGAGGTGAAGATCGACAAGAGCTTCGTGTTCGGCATGGGCAGTGATCTCGGCGACCTCGCCGTGGTGCGGTCCATCGTCGAGCTGGGGCACTCGCTCGGGCTCACCGTGGTCGCCGAGGGCGTCGAGGAGGACGTGGCGCGGGACCAGCTGGCGGCCATGGGCTGCGACGTGGCGCAGGGGTACCTGATCTCGCGGCCGCTGTCGGAGGAGCGGCTCGAGGCGTGGCTCCAGGCACGAACCGCGCAGGCCAGGGGCTTGCGGGACGAGACGGTGCTGACCCTGCTGTCGTAGAGGGGGCACCCGATTTCGCGGTCGCCGACCGGCCGTGTAATCTTCTCTCGGCTCCGCAGGAACGGTTCGTCCGTTCTGGATCCGCCCCAATAGCTCAGTCGGTAGAGCGTCTCCATGGTAAGGAGAAGGTCTACGGTTCGATTCCGTATTGGGGCTCGGTGAACTGGCCGCGGTGTTCGATTCCGGGCACCGCGGCACAGGCATGTCAAGGCGGTGTAGCTCAGTCGGTAGAGCAAGCGGCTCATAATCGCTGTGTCGCCGGTTCAAGTCCGGCCACCGCTACGCGATTGGGCGACGTGTGTCCGCAGAGAGCGCGGACCTTCATCGCTCCGCATAATCCTGGGGGCCCAGCCCCCAGACCCCGGCCGGGGGCAAGCCCCCGGACCCACGGGGACACTAGTTTGGAGAAGAGGAACCTCAGGTGGCTGGTGGCAGCGACGTTCGCCCGAAGATCACGCTGGCGTGCGAGGAGTGCAAGCACCGCAACTACATCACCAAGAAGAACCGGCGCAACGACCCGGACCGCTTGGAGATGAAGAAGTTCTGCCCGAACTGCGGCACGCACCGCCTGCACAAGGAAACCCGCTGAGGGTGCCTCTGGATCCGTCTTTCGTCGGGCACACGTACCCGACGTCTGAGGTCTACGAGGTCGGCAGGGCCAAGATCCGGGAGTTCGCCGAGTCGATCGGTGACGACCACCCGATGTACCGCGACACCGCCGCCGCGCAGGCGGCGGGCCACCCGGACGTCATCGCCCCGCCGACGTTCCCGATCATCCTGTTCAGCCACTACTCGATGGCGGACATCATCAACGACCCCGAGCTGGGGGTCGACTACGGCCGCCTCGTGCACGGCGACATGGGCTTCCGGTACGCCCGGCCCATGCGTGCCGGTGACCGGGTGACGGTGACCACGCGCATCGCGAACATCGACGTCCGCATGGGCAACAGCTTCCTCAACCTCGACGCGCTGATCGACACCGAGGACGGCGAACGCGTCGTCACCGCGACCGCGCAGCTGGTGATCCGGGCGGAGGACGCATGACCGCGGCCGGCGACGAACTGCCCCCGCTCGACGTGCGGGTGCGCCGCGCGGACCTCGTCCGCTACGCGGGCGCCTCGCTCGACTTCAACCCGATCCACTGGAACGACAAGGTCGCCGAGTCGGTCGGGCTCCCCGGCGTCATCGCCCACGGCATGCTGACCATGGCGCTCGCCGGCCGCCTCGTCACCAACTGGACCGGCGACCCGACCGCGGTGCTCGAGTACAGCGCCCGGTTCATCCGCCCGGTCGTCGTGCCCAACGACGACGAGGGCGCGCTGGTCGAGCTGACCGGCAAGGTCAAGGAAGTCCGCGACGACGGCACCGCCCGCGTGGACATCACCGCCAAGTTCGACGGCAAGGCCGTGCTCGGCAAGGCCGTCGCGGTCGTCCGCCTGCCCGCCTAGAAGGCAGGGGCGAGGTCCTCCGCGGCCCGCACCGTGTGCCACACGACCTCCGGCGGCACCTCCTCCGACCTGGTCGACACCACGACCGCCCACGACTCCTCCGCCGTGTCCCGCCGCACGACGTGCCCGACGCACGCGACGCCGTCGCGGAACTGGCCGGACTCGAGCACCGGCCCGTCGCCCAGCGTCGTCAGCTCGTGGTCCAGCGCGTCGGGGTCCACCACCGTCCTGGCCGTGAACCGCCGCATGCCCTGATCGGTGAGGTACTCGGCCCGGCGGGCCTTCGGCAGCTCGGCGAGCAGCACCTTGCCGATCACCGTCGCGTGCGCGGCCACGTCCAGCCCCACCTCGAGGTCCTCCAGGTGCGGGGACTCCGGGCCCTCCACCACGTCGGTGATCAGGATGCGGCCCGACACGAACTGCCCCAGGTACACGGTGCGCCGGGTCATCGCCGACAGGTGCCGCAGCACCTCGCGCACCTCCGGCGGCTGGTCGAACGACGACAGCAGCTCGCGGAACCGGCGCGCCACCGCGACACCGAGCACGTAGCCGCCGTCGGACGTGCGGACCAGGTAGTTCTCGTAGGTGAGGGTCCGCACCAGGTGGTAGGCGGTGGAGAGGTTGAGGCCGCAGCGGCGGGCGATCGCCTTGACCGTCAGCGGTGCGTGGCTCGCGCCGACCTCCTCCAGGATCCGGAAGGCCCTGGACACCGACCGGACGAGATCCGATGGCTCGGACGCTCTGTCGCGCATGCGTCACCGTCCCGTGCAGCGCTTTCACCATCTGAAATATTACGGCTTTCACCAGGCACCGGCCCCTGTCAGCCTCGATGCATGGCCGACGTCCCGCAGCGGTTTCTCGACGCGCTCGCTGACGTGTACGACCCGTGCTGCCGCGAGAAGGGCATCTCGGTGATCGACATGGGCCTGGTCCACCGGGTTTCCGTCGCCGAAGGGCACGCCCGGGTCGAGTTGCTGCTGACGTCCGGCTGGTGCCCGTTCGCCGCGCGGGTGCTGACGGACGTGCGCGAGCGCGTCGAGGCGCTGCCGGACGTCGAGAGCGCCGAGGTCGAGGTGGTGTGGGACGAGGTGTGGACGACCGACCGGTTGTCGCCGTCCGCGCGCGAGCGCCTGCGCTTCCTGCCCGACCCGGCTGCCGTGCCGGACCGTGCCGCCTACCTGGCCACGAAGGGAGTCAGGCCATGATCGACGACGCGTTCGTGTTCGACGGCGTGGCGCACCCGTTCAACTTCGAGCAGAAGAACGCCTTCGGCAGCCCCGGCGAGATGTTCGCCAACCACCTCTACGCCTTCCACGCGACCCTGACCCCCGAGGGCGAGGAGCACCTCGCCGCGGAGCAGTTCCTGCGGAAGTGGACCATCGAGGACATCCGCCGCATGGTCTACGAGCAGTCCGACACCGACATGCTGGTCGCCATGCCCCTCCCGCTGACCGACCTCTTCGCCGACGGCCTGTCCCCGTGGGAGGAGTGCGCGGAACTGGCGGCCCGCGACCCGGACCGGACCGTGTTCTGGGGAACGGTGAACCCGCTCGAAGGCCGGCGTGCGCTGGACCTGATGGAACGGCAGGTCGGCGAGTACGGCGCCAAGGCGTTCAAGTTCTACAACGTCCGGTACGACTACGGCAGGCCGTTCCCGTGGCGCATGGACGACCCGCAGGTCGCGTTCCCGATCTTCGAGAAGGCGCGCGAGCTGGGCGTGAACCTGATCGGCGTGCACAAGGGCGTGCCGCTGGGCCCGCAGCCGATCGAGCACACCCAGACGTGGGACATGGACGGCGCCGCCGCGAACTTCCCCGACATCAACTTCGTGATCTTCCACGTGGGACTGCCGTTCCTCGACGAGACGTGCTGGCAGCTCATCCGCTACCCCAACCTGTACGCGTCCCTGGCCGCGACGATCAACTTCGTCGTCCGGTCGCCCCGGATGTTCGCCGAGATCATCGGGAAGCTGCTGTTCTGGTGCGGCGAGGACAAGATCGTCTACGGCAGCGAGGCGCCGATCTTCCACCCACAGTGGGCGCTGCGGGCGTTCATGGACTTCCAGATCCCGCAGGACCTCTGCGACGGGTACGGCTACCCGCCGCTGACCGACACGGCGAAACGCAAGATCCTCGGGGAGAACCTGTTGCGGCTGCACGGGTTCGACGTCGAGGACACGAAGGCCAAGCTGGGCCGCCAGAGCCAGCGGCTCCCCGAACGCCGGCCCTGACCCCGCCGGTGTGAACCTGAATGGCGTCTTCCGGGCCCTCGGATGTCCGGAAGACGCCATTCAGGCGTGTGCTGCCTCCGGCCTCCGGCCCCCCGACTCCAGCCTAGAGCCGACCACCGACAAGATCAGGCGCCAGCACCCGGGTTGTCCACAAGCAAAAGGCCCCCCGATGCCAACCGGCAACGAGGGGCCACGAGCCGTGGACTACTTGGCCTCAGCCAACAGCGCGCCCATCCGCGAAACGCCGGTCGCGAGGTCCTCGTCCCCGAGCGCGTACGACAGCCGGAAGTACCCCGGTGTCCCGAACGCCTCCCCGGGCACGACCGCCACCTCGGCGTGCTCCAGCACGAGCGCGGCCAACTCCACGCTGCTGTTGGCGCGCACCCCGCGGATCTCCTTGCCCACCAACGCCTTCACCGACGGGTAGACGTAGAACGCGCCCTGCGGCGTCGGCACCTCGACGCCGGGGATCTCCGACAGCATCTTCACGATCGTCTGGCGGCGACGGTCGAACGCCGACCGCATGGCGTGGGCCGCGTCCAGAGAACCCGAGACCGCGGCGAGGGCGGCCCGCTGGGAGACGTTCGCGACGTTCGACGACAGGTGGGACTGCAGGTTGCCCGCGGCCTTCGTCACGTCGGCCGGGCTGATCATCCAGCCGACGCGCCAGCCGGTCATGGCGTAGGTCTTGGCCACGCCGTTGATCACGATGCAGGTGTCGGCGAGTTCGGGCACGACGACCGGCATGGACGGGGCCGTGACGCCGTCGTAGGTGAGGTGCTCGTAGATCTCGTCCGTGATCACCCAGATGCCGTGCTCCACGGCCCAGCGGCCGATGGCCTCGACCTGCTCGCGCGGGTACACCGCACCGGTCGGGTTGGACGGGCTGCAGAACAGCAGCGCCTTGGTCTTCGGGGTGCGGGCCGCCTCGAGCTGCTCCACCGAGACGAGGTAGCCGGACGTCTCGTCGGCCACCACCGGCACGGTCACGCCGCCCGCCAGGCCGATGGCCTCCGGGTAGGTCGTCCAGTACGGGGCGGGCAGCAGCACCTCGTCGCCCGGGTCGATGATCGTGGCGAAGGCCTGGTACACGGCCTGCTTGCCACCGTTGGTCACCAGCACCTGGTTCGCCGCGACCTCGTAGCCCGAGTCGCGCTTGGTCTTCGCCGCGATGGCCTCGCGCAGCTCGGGGAGGCCTGCGGCGGGCGTGTAGCGGTGGTTCTTGGGGTCGGCGGCCGCGGCGACGGCGGCCTCGACGATCTCCGGGGGAGTGGGGAAGTCCGGCTCACCGGCGCCGAAGCCGATGACCGGCCGTCCGGCGGCCTTCAGCGCCTTGGCCTTCGCGTCCACCGCCAGCGTGGCGGACTCGGCGATGCCGCCGATACGAGCGGAGATCCGGCGCGGTGTGACGGTGGTGTCGCTCATACGGGCATCGTCGCAGATCCGCCAAACGGAATAGTCACCGGCCGTTAGCCTCCGGGACGTGGCAGAACCGGAATGGAGCGGGACGACGCGCCGCGGTACCTACAACCCTGACCACCAGGCGAAACGTGACGAGTTCGCGGACCTCGCGCGGGACGGGGACTGGCCTGCCGTGCTGGCGCGGATCGCCGAGTGGCCGTCGCTGGTCAACGCCTGGCGGCCGGGCGGGCCGAGCTGGTACACGCCGCTGCACCAGGCGGCGTGGCACGGCGCGAGCGAGTCCGTCGTCCGCGCGCTGCTGGCGCACGGGGCGTGGCGGACGTTGCGGACCGCGGCGGGCGACCGGCCGCTGGACATCGCGCTGCGTGGCGGCCACACGCACCTCACCGGCCAGCTGACCCCGGTGATCCACCACCCGGTGCCGACCGACGTCCTGCGGGCCGTGCAGCACCACTTCCACGAGGTGATCCGCGGGCGGGCCGCGCACCTGGTCGACGAGCAGCGGCTGCGGCTGCCCGAGCTGGACGTGCTGACCGAGCTGGAGACGCCGGCGATGTGGTTCCCGGTGCCGGGAATGTACGGCGGGTTCCGCTACGTTCTGGAGGGGCGGGAACTCCAGGTGGACAGCTGGATCCGGGTGGTCGGCGGCTCGGGTGAGACCCACCGGGTCACGGCCGACGGCGCGGTGCTCACGGACAGCGGGTTCGTGTGAGTGGGGGGCGTGCTTGCGGGCCGACATCGCGGTTGCCGTACACTCTTGAACTTGGAAGTTGACGACTCGCTCCGCGCGGCGACACGGGGCAGGTCGAATGCGTCCGAATTCGTGGCGTCGAGTGATCGACAACGCGAAGGGGTGTAGCTCAATTGGCAGAGCAGCGGTCTCCAAAACCGCAGGTTGCAGGTTCAAGTCCTGTCACCCCTGCGTCAGGCGCAAGGCCGGGGAGGACCTCCCCGGTTCCGTGAAGACCGAGCGGAGGAACTGGCGTGGTTGACGACCGGGACAAGGAGCCGAGCAAGGGACAGGAGCGCCCTTCTCGTCCGGTCACCGCCGCGGCGCGGCGTGAGCGCCGTGCTTCCGCTCGCCCTGCCGCGCGGAAGGAGTCCTCGGCGGAGGACACCAAGACCGCGAAGGGCGCCGAGGACAAGGCGAAGCCGAAGGCCAAGGCGAGGTCCGACAGCGACGCGAAGCCGGCCGCCAAGACCGCCCCGAAGAAGGGCGAGCACAAGGGCAGGCCCACGCCGACGCGGGACCGGAGCAAGGACGCGCGTCCGGGCCTGTTCGCCAGGATCTTCCGCTTCCTCCGGGAAGTGGTCGCGGAGCTGCGCAAGGTCATCTGGCCGACGCGCAAGCAGATGATCACGTATACGGCTGTCGTGTTGGTTTTCGTGGCCTTCATGGTGGCGCTGATCGCGGGTCTCGACCTCGCGCTCGCCCAGGGCGTGACCGCGCTGTTCGGCTGAGCTGCGCCTTCGCGGGCGCACCGGCACAGTAGGCGGGGTACGCGATCTATGAAAGGAAGCGGGACCGAACAGTGAGCTCCGACAACGGCGTGGCTGGCAGCGACGAGCTGACCGGTCTGGCCGAGGACGGCGACGTGCGCACGGAGGACGTCGCGGCCGCCGAGGCGGCGCTGGCCGTCGACCCCGAGGTCGAGGCCGCCGCGACGGCGGACGACACGGACGACGACGCGGACGACACCGACAGCGACGACGTCGACGCCCCGGTCGAGACGGTGGCCGACGACGACGCGGCGGCAGCGGGCGAGACCGAGGTCGAGGACCCGGTCGCCGAGATGCGGGACGCGCTGCGCCGCGCGCCGGGCGAGTGGTACGTCGTGCACTCCTACGCCGGCTACGAGAACAAGGTCAAGACCAACCTCGAGACCCGGATCCAGACCCTCGACATGGAGGAGTACATCTTCCAGGTCGAGGTGCCGACCGAAGAGGTCACCGAGATCAAGAACGGGCAGCGCAAGCAGGTCCAGCGCAAGGTGCTGCCCGGCTACATCCTCGTGCGCATGGACCTGAACGACGCGTCGTGGTCCGCGGTGCGGAACACGCCGGGCGTCACCGGGTTCGTCGGCGCGACGTCCAAGCCGTCGCCGCTGACCATCGACGAGGTCCTCAAGTTCCTCCTCCCGCAGGTGGAGGAGGCCAAGCCGGCAGCCGCCGGCAAGGGCACGACGGCCGCACCGGCCAAGGGCCCGGTCGTGGAGGTCGACTTCGAGGTCGGCGAGTCGGTCACCGTCATGGACGGGCCGTTCGCCACGCTGCCCGCGACCATTAGCGAGGTCAACGCGGACGGGCAGAAGCTCAAGGTCCTCGTGTCGATCTTCGGTCGGGAGACGCCGGTCGAGCTTTCGTTCAGCCAGGTCTCCAAGATCTGACGACGGCTGCCGGAAGACAACTGAGCAGGGAAAGACATGCCACCCAAGAAGAAGAAGCTGGCCGCGATCATCAAGCTGCAGATCACGGCAGGCCAGGCCAACCCGGCGCCGCCCGTGGGTCCCGCCCTCGGTCAGCACGGCGTCAACATCATGGATTTCTGCAAGCAGTACAACGCCGCGACGGAATCGCAGCGCGGCAACGTGGTGCCGGTGGAGATCTCGGTCTACGAGGACCGCTCGTTCGACTTCAAGCTCAAGACCCCGCCGGCGGCGAAGCTGCTGCTCAAGGCCGCGGGTGTCGACAAGGGCTCCGGCGAGCCGCACCGGAACAAGGTCGCCAAGGTGACCTGGGACCAGGTGCGTGAGATCGCCGAGACGAAGAAGGCGGACCTCAACGCCAACGACATCGATCAGGCGGCCAAGATCATCGCGGGCACGGCCCGTTCGATGGGCATCACGGTCGAATAAGTTCTTTCATTCGTGGGAGAGCCACGCGCTGGCTCGTTACCACTGGCTCGTAAGGAAGAGTTATGGCAAAGCGCAGCAAGGCCTACCGCCAGGCCGCCGAGATGATCGACCGCGAGCGGCTGTACAGCCCGCTCGAGGCCGCGAAGCTCGCGAAGGAGACCTCCAAGGTCAAGCTGGACGCGACCGTCGAGGTCGCCATCCGGCTCGGGGTCGACCCCCGCAAGGCGGACCAGATGGTGCGCGGCACGGTGAACCTGCCGCACGGCACCGGCAAGACGGCACGCGTGATCGTGTTCGCGACGGGTGACAAGGCCAACGAGGCCGTCGCCGCGGGCGCGGACGAGGTGGGCGCCGAAGACCTGATCGAGCGCATTCAGGGTGGCTGGCTCGAATTCGACGCCGCGATCGCGACCCCCGACCAGATGGCCAAGGTCGGCCGGATCGCACGCATCCTCGGCCCGCGCGGCCTCATGCCGAACCCGAAGACCGGCACCGTGACCCCGGACGTGACGAAGGCCGTCGCCGACATCAAGGGCGGCAAGATCAACTTCCGCGTCGACAAGCAGGCCAACCTGCACCTGGTGATCGGCAAGGCCTCCTTCGACCAGGAGAAGCTGGTGGAGAACTACGCCGCGGCCCTCGACGAGGTGCTGCGCGCGAAGCCGTCCGCCGCGAAGGGCCGCTACCTGAAGAAGGTCACCTTCTCGACCACCATGGGCCCCGGCATCCCCGTGGACCCGGCCCGGACTCGCAACCTGCTGCAGGACGAGCCCGTCGCCTGATTTCGCTGCACGCATGGGAGGCGACTGCTCGCGGAGAGCGCTCGCCTCTCTGCGTTCCGCCATGATGTTGGGGGGCCGAGCCCCCCAGACCCCCCACGGTGCGGTCGGTGCCGACCCAGCGTGGTCCAGTCGCTGAAGAACGAGGGCCGCATCCCCGCGCGGGTGCGGCCCTCGTTCTTTCTGTACGCCCTGTCTCAGCCGATGGTGGCGCCGACCGCGTCGAGCGCCGTGGTCACCGGCTGGAAGAACGTCTCACCTCCCGTCGCGCAGTCGCCGCTGCCGCCCGAGGTGAGCCCGATCGCGGCGCCCTCCTCGGTGAACAGCGGACCGCCGCTGTCGCCCGGCTCGGCGCACACCGTCGTCTGGATGAGCCCGGTCACCGTGCCCTCCGGGTAGTTGACGGTCGCGTCGAGGCCGACGACCTGGCCGTCGAACAGGCCGGTCGTGCTGCCCATGCGGAACACCTGCTGCCCGACCTGCGCCTCCTCGGCGCCGGTGATCTCGAAGACCTGCCCGCCGAGGTCGACCACGCTCCGCGCGTCCCGCGCCGGGTCGTCGTAGGTCAGCAGGGCGAAGTCACCGTCGCCGGGGAAGACGGCCTCCTGGACGGTGGCGATGGGCGCGCCGCCGGCCGTGTCCGACCACTCCTCGGCGGCCACGCCGCAGTGGCCCGCCGTGAGGAAGCCGGGGCTGCCGTCCTGCGTGACGACGTTGAAGCCGAGCGAGCAGCGCGCGCCGCCGGAGAAGATCGCGTCGCCGCCCTCGGCGAACAGGCGGAACTCACCGGCGCTGCGCCGGAGTCTCGCCTGGTCGCCGACCGCGGCGACGGCGCCCGCCAGCTCGTTCCAGGTGTCCCCGGTGACGCTCGCGTCGGCGGTGACGATCATCCGGCCGGTGCGCGGGTCGACCGCCCACGCGGTGCCCGGGATGCGTTCCTGCCGCAGGCTCGTCAACGCGTCCATCGCGGACACGGCGTCCCGCGGGTCCTGCTCGGCACTGGCCTGCGGCAGCAACACCGCGACAAGACCGCCGAGCGCGACGACCCCAGCGGCGGCGAACAGGCCCTTGCGGGTGGCTGTCCGGTGTCTGGCTGGCA
The DNA here is from genome assembly GCF_054661535.1 of Actinophytocola sp. KF-1. Classification (NCBI taxonomy): domain Bacteria; kingdom Bacillati; phylum Actinomycetota; class Actinomycetes; order Pseudonocardiales; family Pseudonocardiaceae; genus Actinophytocola; species Actinophytocola sp. KF-1. Next base: position 220,076 of record NZ_BAAFVK010000015.1, read on the forward strand.
ATGCGCGACCTCCTCGGTAACGGAATCGGGCGAATGCGGATCCGTTCCGTACACGAGAAGACATCAGCGGCGGTTCACGAACGTCAACTGGTCGGACCTGTGGACCCCGTGGGGCAGGCCGGCTCGGTGGCGTGGTTGGTGATGATCCACTGGCCGCCCTTCGAGCCCTCGATCTTCGACACCGTGAACACGCCGAGCGCGGGGCCGCCCTGGATGCCGCCCCGGATGTTGTCCTCGCACGAGCTGATCCGGATCTCGTCGCCCGGCACCTTGGTGGTCGTGTAGGACGGCATCGACTCGGCGTACGCGTTCGAGTCCGTCACCTGCCCGGCAAGGCCCCGGACCGCGGCCGTGCAGTCGGGGTAGCCCATGTCCTGGGCGAACTTCTTGCCCTCGTCCTTGAACCGCAGGCACACCTGCTCCGGCACGCCGTTCTCGCCGTTCGCGATGTGGTGGTAGATCTTGCGGACGGTCTCGTACGGGTTGGTGTCCAGGATCAGGTTGTCCGTGGTCTTGCCGCCGCCGGTCTGGGAGGCCGGGGGCTGGTCGTGGTCCTCGCCGAAGAAGTAGTTGATCGCCAGGTACGCGCCCAGCGTGAGGATGGCCAGTACGACCAGGCCGGTGACGATCTTGCTGAGCGCGCTCTTGAGCAACCGCTTGCCGAAGCTCTCCTTCGGCGGCGGCGGGCCCCACGGCTGCAACAGGCCGGGCGGCGGGTTGCCGGGCGGGAAACCCTTCTCCGCGGCGTCGCGCATCAGTTCCTGGAAGCGCTGGAACTCCTGGAACTGGCGGACCTGCTCCGGCGTGATCTCGGTCGGCTCGCGCACCGCCGGCGGGGGCGCGGCAGGGTCCTGCTCACGCGGGTGCTCGTTGTCGGCCACGGCCTCCATCATGCCGTGCGGCCCCCGGTTTGGAAGGCCAGGTCACCGCAACGTACGATGGACGACGGTTCTACCGAAGACCGCTGGTTTCTGCCGTCAGGCAGACGAAGGTCCCGCGAGCACGCGGGCGGCCCGCGCAGGAGGAACGTGGTTGTACCAGCCTGGGCATGCCCAGGCCCAGCGCCCCGTGCCGTCTTGCGCCGGGGCGTTCGTCGTCTCCGAGGCTGACAGTGGCTACAGCCAATGAGAGGAGGCGACCATGGCGAAGGCAGACAAGGTCTCGGCCGTCGCTGAGATCGCGGACAAGTTCCGCAGCAGCTCGGCTGCCGTTGTCACCGAGTACACCGGTCTGACCGTGTCCCAGCTGACGACCCTGCGTCGCGCTCTCGGCACGGGCACGACCTACCGGGTTGCCAAGAACACGCTCGTCCAGCGCGCCGCCGCGGACGCCGACATCCAGGGCCTGGACGCCCTGTTCGTCGGCCCGACGGCCATCGCGTTCGTCGAGGGTGAGCCTGTCGACGCCGCGAAGGCTCTTCGCGACTTCGCCAAGGAGAACAAGGGCCTGGTCATCAAGGGCGGCTACATGGACGGCCGCCCGCTCACGGTCGACGAGGTCGACAAGATCGCCGACCTCGACTCCCGCGAGGTGCTGCTCGCCAAGCTGGCGGGCGCCATGAAGGGCAACCTCGCCAAGGCCGCCGGGCTGTTCAACGCCCCGGCCTCGCAGGTCGCCCGCCTGGCCGCGGCACTGCAGGAGAAGAAGGCGTCCGCCGAGCAAGCGGCTCCCGCCGAGAGCTGAACAACCACAGTTAGAAAGGAATGCCAGTCATGGCGAAGCTCAGCACCGACGAGCTGCTCGACGCGTTCAAGGAGATGACGCTGCTCGAGCTGTCGGCTTTCGTGAAGCAGTTCGAGGAGACCTTCGAGGTCACCGCCGCCGCGCCGGTCGCCGTCGCCGCGCCGGGTGCCGTCGCCGGTGGCGACGGTGGCGCTGCCGCCGCCGAGGAGCAGGACGAGTTCGACGTCGTCCTCGAGGCCGCTGGTGACAAGAAGATCCAGGTCATCAAGGTCGTGCGCGAGGTCGTTTCCGGCCTGGGCCTGAAGGAGGCCAAGGAGCTGGTCGAGTCCGCTCCGAAGCCGGTCCTGGAGAAGGTCGCCAAGGAGGCCGCCGAGGCCGCCAAGGAGAAGCTCGAGGGCGCGGGCGCGACCGTCTCCCTCAAGTGAGCTAGCTCCACACACACGCCGGAAGCCGGTGCCCGATTCGTCGGGTGCCGGCTTTTGTGCGTCCTATCGCGACACCCCGCGTTCACGCACGGTGAGTGACTGGGTAGCTTGCCTCCCCATGGCCTAACCGGCCAGTAACCCACACGGGACACGCTCGTTCTACACATAGTCGGGGAGGCGAGAAGCCGCGAGCGCAGCTCGGGGAGCTCGCCATCAGCTGAGCGGGAGGTTCGATGGGCGCCGAGGTGGTCGTCGAGGGCCTGACGAAGTCCTTCGGCCGCCAGACCATCTGGCGGGACGTCACGCTGACCCTCCCTCCTGGCGAGGTCAGCGTCATGCTCGGCCCGTCGGGCACGGGCAAGTCGGTGTTCCTCAAGTCGATGATCGGCCTGCTCAAGCCGGACCGCGGCCGCTGCGAGATCAACGGCGTCGACATCGTCACCTGTTCGGAGCACAAGCTCTACGAGATCCGGAAGCTGTTCGGCGTCCTGTTCCAGGACGGCGCGCTGTTCGGCTCGATGAACCTGTACGACAACGTCGCCTTCCCGCTGCGCGAGCACACGAAGAAGTCCGAGTCGGAGATCCGGCAGATCGTCCTCGAGAAGCTCGAGATGACCGGTCTGCAGGGCGCCGAGAAGAAGCTGCCCGGCGAGATCTCCGGCGGCATGCGCAAACGGGCGGGTCTCGCGCGCGCCCTGGTGCTGGACCCGGAGATCATCCTCGTCGACGAGCCGGACTCCGGCCTCGACCCGGTCCGCACCAGCTACATCTCCCAGCTGCTCATCGACCTGAACACGCAGATCGACGCGACCATCCTCATCGTCTCGCACAACATCAACCTCGCGCGGACGGTGCCGGACAACATCGGCATGCTGTTCCGCCGCGAGCTGGTCATGTTCGGCCCCCGCGAGGTGCTGCTGACCAGCGAGGAACCGGTCGTGAAGCAGTTCCTCAACGGCTCGCGCATCGGCCCGATCGGCATGTCCGAGGAGAAGGACGAGGCCACCATGGCCGCCGAGCAGGCCCAGGTCGACGCGGGTCACCACGACGGCGGCACCGAGGACGTCCGCGGTGTCGTGCCGCAGATCCAGCCGACCCCGGGTCTCGGCGAGCGCGCCGGGGTGCGCCGCCGCCTCGACCGGGTCATGTCGATCATCCACACGCTGCCGCCCGCCGCGCAGCAGGGCATCCGGGACTCGCTGACCGAGGAGGACCGCGCCCGCTACGGCGTCGGAGCCACCACGTTCCGGCCGAGCCCGCGCCCGCGCAACGACGGCTGGCAGGCCAGCTCCGGTGACCTCAACGTCGCCGACCTCCCCACGTCGAACTTCCGCGACCAGCGGGGTGGTGCATGACCACCCGTTCCGCGCCGGCGACGTTTCCCGGGGCGGGTGCGCTCCGCGAGACCGGCCGGCTGTTCGCACTCGCCCTCGACGTCGTCGTCCAGACGTTCCGGCGGCCCTTCCAGGTCCGCGAGTTCATCCAGCAGTGCTGGTTCATCGCGTCCGTCACGATCCTGCCGACGGCACTGGTCGCGATCCCGTTCGGCGCGGTCGTCGCGCTGCAGCTCGGGTCGCTGATCGTCCAGCTCGGCGCCCAGTCGTTCACCGGCGCCGCCGCGGTGCTGGCGATCATCCAGCAGGCCGCGCCGCTGGTCACCGCGCTGATGGTGGCGGGCGCCGGTGGTTCGGCGATCTGCGCGGACCTCGGCGCGCGGACCATCCGCGAGGAGATCGACGCGATGGAGGTGCTGGGCGTCAACCCGATCCAGCGCCTGGTCGTGCCGCGCGTGCTCGCCGCCATGGTCATCGCCGTCCTGCTGAACGGCCTGGTCAGCGTGGTCGGCGTGCTCGGCTCGTACTTCTTCAACGTGGTCCTGCAGGGCGGCACGCCCGGCGCGTACCTGGCGAGCTTCTCCGCGCTGGCGCAGCTGCCGGACCTGTGGATCTCCGAGATCAAGGCGCTGATCTACGGCTTCATCGCCGGCGTCGTCGCCGCGTACCGGGGCCTCAACCCGAAGGGCGGGCCGAAGGGCGTCGGCGACGCGGTCAACCAGTCCGTGGTGATCACGTTCCTGCTGCTGTTCTTCGTGAACTTCGTGCTCACCGCCGTCTACCTGTCCGTCGTCCCGCAGAAGGGCAGCTGACATGGCGATCGGAGACACCGCGCGCCGGGTCGCGAACGCCCCGCTGACCTGGCTCGACACCCTGGGCGACCAGCTGTCGTTCTACGTGCGCGCGCTCGCGTGGGTGCCGCGCACGCTGCGCCGGTACATGCGGGAGACCATGCGCATCCTCGCCGAGGTCAGCTTCGGCTCCGGTGCGCTCGCGGTCATCGGCGGCACGATCGGCGTGATGGTCGGCATGACCGTCTTCACCGGCACCGTGGTCGGCCTGCAGGGCTACGCCGCCCTGGACCAGATCGGCACGGCCGCGTTCTCCGGCTTCGCGTCCGCCTACATCAACACGCGGGAGGTCGCGCCGCTCGTGGCGGGGCTCGCGTTGTCGGCGACGGTCGGGGCCGGGTTCACCGCGCAGCTCGGCGCGATGCGGATCTCCGAGGAGATCGACGCGCTGGAGGTCATGGGCGTGCCGAGCCTGCCGTTCCTGGTGACCACGCGGATCATCGCGGGCTTCATCGCGGTGATCCCGCTGTACATCATCGGGTTGCTGTCGAGCTACCTCGCGTCCCGCACGATCGTCGTCTACTTCTACGACCAGTCGGCGGGCACGTACGACCACTACTTCAACCTGTTCTTACCCCCGGAGGACGTGTTCTGGTCCTTCGGCAAGGTCCTGATCTTCGCTGTGGTGATCATCCTGGTGCACTGCTACTACGGCTACCGCGCGTCCGGCGGCCCGGCGGGCGTCGGGGTGGCGGTCGGCCGCTCGGTGAGAACGACGATCGTGACGGCGGCGTTGCTGAACTTCTTCATCGGCTTCGCCATCTGGGGCACGACGGTGACGGTGAGGATCGGCGGATGAAGTCGGGGACGGGAGCAACCATTCGGCGCCGGCTGCTCGGCGTCGGGTTCATCGTCGTGATCGCGGCGCTGGTGAGCCTGTCGATCGCCATGTACAACAAGGCGTTCACGCCGGTCGTGAAGGTGTCGCTGACCACCGACAAGCTCGGCAACCAGCTGCAGGTCCTCGGTGACGTGAAGGTGCGCGGGCTGATCGTCGGGGAGATCCGCAAGATCACGCCGACGGGCGACGGCGCGGTGCTCGAGCTCGCGCTGGACCCGGAGAAGGCGGACCTCATCCCGCGCAACGTCTCCGCGCGGTTCATCCCGAAGACGCTGTTCGGCGACCGGTACGTGGCGCTGCAGATCCCGGAGAACCCGGACCGCGCGTCGCTGCGTGACGGCGACCGGATCGAGCAGGACAAGTCGGCGCCCGCGGTGGAGCTGTCGCAGGCGCTGGACCACCTGCTGCCGGTGCTGCAGGCGGTGCAGCCGCAGAAACTGTCGACCACGCTGACCGCGATCTCCACCGCGCTCGACGGCCGGGGCGAGCAGGTCGGCCAGACGCTCGTGGAGCTGGGGCAGCTGGTCGAGGAGATCAACCCGCACGTGCCGCAGCTGACGCACGACCTGCGTGCGCTCGTCGAGGTCAGCGACACCTACACCGAGGCCATCCCGGACTTCGTGGCCGCGCTGGACGACCTGACCGTCACGTCGCGGACCGTGTACGAGCAGCGCGCCAACCTGAGCACGCTGTTCAACGACCTGACGATGTCGAGCCGCGACCTGGAGTCCTTCCTGCGCGCCAACTCCGACAACCTGATCAAGCTGTCCGACAGCTCCCGCGACACCCTCGAGCTGCTGGCGAAGTACTCGCCCGCCTACCCGTGCTTCCTCAAGCAGATGGCGTCGCTGGTGGACGCGGCCAAGCCGGTGTTCGGCGCGGGCACCAACGCGCCGGGCCTGCACGCGACGATCGAGGTCGTCGTGAACAAGGGCAAGTACGAGCCCGGCAAGGACACCCCGGAGTTCAACGAGCACCGCGGCCCGCGCTGCTACGACCCGAAGCAGATGGGCAGCCCGTTCCCGGACCAGCCGCCGGACGGCCCGCTGCAGGACGGCACGTCGCACGGCCCGCAGAACCGCACCCAGGAGGACGGCCTGCTGCCGCCCGCGAACGGCGCCGGGTACCTGACCGAGCCGAACTCGCTGACCACGGCCGACTCGATCGCCAACACCCCGGCCGAGCAGGAGTTCCTCGCGCAGCTCGTCGCGCCCGGCATGGGCGTGGAGCCGTCGCAGGTGCCGGGCTGGTCGACGTTGTTGCTGGGGCCGATGTTCCGCGGGGCGGAGGTGACGGTGCGGTGAAAGGGAGTGCGCTGGGTATCGCCGGCCCGCTGACGAAGCTGGTCATCTTCACGGTCGTCACCGTCATGGCCACCGCGCTGCTCGCGATCAGCATCGCCAACGTGAACCTGTCCGAGACGACGGACTACAAGGCCCGCTTCTCCGACGCCACGCTCCTGCTGCCGGGCGACGACGTGCGCATCGCCGGTGTGCGGGTGGGCCAGGTCGAGGAGGTCGGCATCGTCGACCGCAAGCAGGCGGAGGTCACCTTCTCCGTCAGCGCGGGCCGCAAGCTGCCGAAGAACGTCACCGCGCAGATCAAGTTCCGCAACCTGGTCGGGCAGCGGTACGTGTCGCTGTCGCAGGGCAGCGGCGGCAACCCCAACGACGTGCTCGAACCAGGCGAGACGATCCCGCTGGAGCGCACCAGGCCGGCGCTGGACCTGACCGAGCTGTTCAACGGGTTCAAGCCGCTGTTCCGGGCGCTGTCGCCGGACGACGTGAACAAGCTGTCCTACGAGATCATCCAGGTCCTGCAGGGCGAGGGCGGCACCGTGGAGTCGCTGCTCGCGCACACCGCGACGCTCACGTCCGCGATCGCGGGCAAGGACCAGGTGATCGGCCAGGTCATCACGAACCTCAACAACGCGCTGACCACCATCAACCAGCGCGGCGAGAAGCTGTCGACGCTGGTGGTCCAGGTGCAGCAGCTCGTGTCCGGCCTGGCCGCGGACCGGGAGCCGATCGGGGACGCGATCGACGCGCTCGGCGGCCTCACCGACACCACGGCCGGCCTGCTCGACCAGGCCCGCGAACCGCTCAAGCAGGACATCGCGGCGCTGGGCGGGCTGGTGAACAACCTCAACGACAGCGAGTCGGTCGTCGAGCACTTCATCCAGTTCCTGCCGGAGAAGACGGCGAAGCTGACCAGGACCGTGAGCTACGGGTCGTGGTTCAACTTCTACGTCTGCTCCATGTCGGGCTCGATCAGCATCCCGGGGATCATCACCACGCCGGTCGAGGTGCCGCTCTCCGCGTCGACGCCGGAGAGGTGCGTGCGATGAGGTCGTTCCGCTCCCGCAACCCGATCCCCATCGGCATCGCGGGCATCGTCGTGATCGCGCTCGGGCTCACCGTCGCGATGTTCTCCGACGACCTGCCGATCATCGGCGGCGGCACCAGCTACTCGGCCGAGTTCAGCGAGGCCGCAGGCCTGCAGCCGGACGACGAGGTGCGCATCGCGGGCGTCAAGGTCGGCAAGGTCTCCGACGTCGAGCTGTCCGGCAGCAACGTCGTCGTCACGTTCAAGGTCAAGGACGCGTGGGTCGGCGACCAGTCACTCGCCGCCATCAAGATCAAGAACGTGCTCGGCCAGAAGTACCTGGCGCTCGAACCGGACGGCCGGGACGTGCTCGACCCGGGCACGCCGATCCCGCGGGACCGGACGATGGCGCCCTACGACGTGCTCGAGGCGTTCCGCGGCCTCGCCGACACCACGAACGCGATCGACACCGCCCAGCTCGCCGACAGCTTCGAGGTCATCGCCGAGACGTTCAGCGACACCCCGGACGACGTGAAGGGCGCGCTGACCGGGCTGCAGCAGCTGTCCACCACGATCTCCAGCCGGGACAAGCAGCTCGCCACGCTGCTGTCCAACACCCGCGAGATCAGCGACACGCTCGCCGAGCGGGACGCCGAGGTCGTGAAGCTCCTGCAGGACGGCAACCTGCTGCTGGCGGAGATCGACCGCCGCCGCGACGCCATCGCCACGTTGCTGGCAGGCACGCAGGCGCTGTCGAAGGAGCTGAAGGGGCTCGTCGACGACAACAACAAGCAGCTGGGGCCGGTGCTGGAGAGCCTGGACCAGCTGACCGGCATGCTCGCCCGCAACCAGGACGCGCTCGGCGAGGGCATCAAGAACATGGCCCCGTTCGTGCGGCTGTTCAACAACGCGGTCGGCAACGGACGCTGGTTCGACAACTACCTGTGCGGTCTCCTGCCGCCGCAGCTGGGGCCGATCAACCAAGAGGGCTGCCTGGGGAGGACGTCATGAGCTTTGCCTCCCGCTTCGGCCGGGACCTCGCCCGCGGGGTCTCCATCGCGGTCGTGCTCGCGCTCGTGGTCGCCCTGTTCCTGTGGTGGCTGCTGGTGGAGGGCAACCAGCGCCGGTACTCGGCGGTGTTCACCGGCGTCGTCGGCCTCTACGAGGACAACGACGTCCGGGTGCTCGGCGTGAAGGTCGGCCACATCGACAAGGTGACGCCCAACGGCGACACGGTCCGCGTCGACATGCTGGTCGACCGCACGGTGAAGATCCCGGCGAACGCCAAGGCCGTGATCGTCGCGCCCGCGCTGGTCAGCGACCGGTACGTGCAGTTCACGCCGGTGTACACGGGCGGGGACACCATGGTCGAGGGCACGGTCCTCGGCAAGGACCGCACCGCGACCCCGCTCGAGGTGGACGACCTGTACGCGAGCCTCAACCGGGTCAGCGTCACCCTCGGCCCGAACGGGGTGAACAAGGACGGCGCGCTCGCCGACCTGCTCGACACGCTCGCGGCGAACGCCGACGGCAACGGCGCGGCGCTCAACCAGACGATCACGCAGCTCTCGCAGATGGCGCGGACCCTGTCCGGCAGCGACGAGGACCTGTTCGCCACCGTCGACAACCTGCAGGAGTTCACCGCCGCGCTCGCCGCGAACGACGCGGCGGTCAACGAGTTCAACGAGCAGGCCGCCGACGTCACGGCGTTCCTCGCCGACGAGCGCGAGGACCTCGGCGAGGCCGTGCGGCAGCTGGGCATCGCGCTGGGCGCGGTGCAGAAGTTCATCAACGACAACCGCGCGCACCTCAAGTCCAACGTGGACAAGCTGGCCTCGATCACCCAGGTGCTGGTCGACCAGCGGGCGGCGCTGTCGGAGGTCGCGGACGTCGCACCGCTCGCGCTGTCCAACATCATCAACTCCTACAACGGCAGCTCGGGCACGCTCGACGCCCGCGCCGACCTCAACGAGCTGGCGCAGCCGCCGATCGTGACGGTGTGCAACCTGATCCGCCAGGGCACGCCGAACGAGCTGCCGCAGGTCCTCGCGGACACCTGCGACCAGCTGAAACCGCTGGTCGAGGGCGCGCTGCCGCTGCCGACACCGGCCGAGATCCTGACCGCGCTGCAGAACGGCACGGCACCGCCGCTGCCCATTCCCGGCAACATCGCGGGGGGCAACTGATGAGGAAACGTCTCGTCGCGGTGGTCGCCTCCGCGCTCATGCTGTCCGGCTGCAGCGAGTTCACCGGCATCTACGACATCCCGCTGCCGGGCGGCGCCGACCTCGGCGACCACCCGTACACGGTGAAGGCGCGGTTCCGGGACGTGCTCGACCTGGTGCCGCAGTCCGGCGTGAAGGTCAACGAGGTGCCGGTGGGCCGGGTCGAGGACATCCAGGTCGCGCCGGACGGGTGGACCGCCGAGGTCACCATGCGCGTCAACGGCGACGTGGCGCTGCCCGCCAACGCGCTCGCCATGCTGCGCCAGTCCAGCCTCCTCGGCGAGAAGTACATCGAGCTGTCGCCGCCGCCCGCCGACCAGGCGCAGGGCAAGCTCGCCGACGGCGCGCTGATCCCGCTGGAGCGGACCAACCGCAACACCGACATCGAGGAGGTGCTCGGCGCGCTGTCCATGCTGCTCAACGGCGGCGGCGTCGAGCAGCTGCAGAACATCGCGCAGGAGCTGAACAACGCGCTGGAGGGCCGTGAGCCCGACCTGCGCGCCACGCTGACCAACGTGGACACGCTCGTCACGACGCTCGACGAGAGCAAGGACGACATCACCAAGGCCATCGACGGCGTCAACAAGCTCTCCGCGACGCTGTCGAAGGAGAAGGACCGGCTCGCGGGCGCCATCGACTCGCTGGGCCCCGGCCTCGAGGTGCTGAACCAGCAGCGCAGCCAGCTGGTGACGATGCTGCAGAGCCTGCAGTCGCTCTCGGACGTGGCGGTGGAGACCGTGAACGCGAGCCAGGAGGACATCGTCGCCGACCTGAAGGCGCTCACCCCCGCGCTGAAGAAGCTGGGGGAGGCGGGCGCCGACCTGCCGAAGTCGCTCGAGATCCTGTTCACCATCCCGTTCACCGACGAGGCCGTGAACGGCGTGAAGGGCGACTACTTCAACCTGTACGCCAAGATCGACCTCAACCTGCAGACGATCCTCGACAACCTGTCCCGCAGCAGGCGCAACCCGCTGCAGGACATCCCGATCGTCGGCGGGCTCGTCGCGGGACAGGAAGGCGCCGCGGACACCCCGCTGCTGCCGATCCCGGGCACGGAACAGCCTGCCGGCGGCAGCGGTGGTCTCGGCGGACTGCTCGGCGGGCTGCTCGGGGGAGGGAACCGGTAATGCTCACGAAACGGGTGCGGCTGCAGCTGATCGCGTTCTTCGTGATCGCGGTCGTCGCGATCGTGTACGCGGCGTTCCGGTTCACCGACCTGGGCAAGGTCTTCGGCGCCGACGGCTACACGGTGAAGATGAACCTCACCGAGTCGGGTGGCATCTTCACCAACGCCGAGGTCACCTACCGCGGCTACAACGTCGGCAGGGTGGGGGAGATCCACCTGACCGAGGAGGGCATCCAGGTCGACCTGAACATCGACCCGGACGCGCCGCCGATCCCGGCGAATCTCGACGCGGTCGTCGCGAACCGGTCCGCCGTCGGTGAGCAGTACGTCGACCTGCGGCCGCGCGACGACAAGGAGCCGTTCCTGTCGGGCGCCTCGGTGATCGCGGCGGACCGCACGGTCACCCCGGTGGCGACGGACACGGTCATCCGCGACCTCGACAGCCTGGCCGGCTCGGTGCCCACGGACTCGCTGCGCACGGTCGTCGACGAGCTGGACCGCGCGTTCGCCGGCACCGGCGACGACCTGCAGGTCCTGCTCGACTCGACGCGCGACTTCACCGAGGCGGCCCGGCAGCACCTGCCGCAGACCATCGCGCTGATCCAGGACGGCGGCACCGTCCTCGACACGCAGAACGCGCAGGCCGGCAACATCAAGTCGTTCGCGAACGACCTGAACCTGCTGGCCGAGCAGCTGAGGACGTCCGACCCGGACCTGCGCAGGCTGATCGCGGAGGGCCCGAGGGTCGCCGCGCAGGTGACCGACCTGCTCGCCGAGTCCGGCCCCGGGCTCGGGGTGACGGTCGCGAACCTGCTCACCACGTCGGACATCCTGCGGGCCCGCAAGGACGGCCTCGAGTACCTGCTGGTCGCGTACCCCGTGATGAGCGCGGCCGGGCAGGGCCTGCTCGCGGACGACCCCGGCCAGGCGCACCTCGGTCTCGCGCTCAACCTGTTCAACCCGCCGCCGTGCACGAAGGGTTACGAGCACACCCAGCGGCGCAACGGCAACGAGACCACCCCGTCACCGCCCGTGCCGGCGGGCACGTACTGTGCGGAGCCGCCGGGCAGCCCGGTCAACGTGCGTGGTTCTGCGAACGCCCCCTACGGTGGTAAACCCGTCGCACAGGACCAGCCGGTGGTGCGGCCGGGCAGCGGCGGCGGGACGCAGCAGCGGCCCGTGAGCCCGCTGGACGGCCTGCCGGGCACGGTCGGCCTCGCCGGTGGCGGCCAGCCGGGGCTCGCCGCACTGCTCGGGTTGCCGAGCTAGAGATGTCTGGAGTGGCAGTGAAGACATCGGTGAAGACCGAGGTGGAGGACCCGCCAGTGGCCGAGACCGACGCCGACGAGCAGGCCGGGCGCGAGAGCAGGCTCCCGCAGGTGCTGCTGACGGCCGCCGTGGCCCTGGTCGTGGCCGCCGCCGCGGTCGCGGGCTGGTTCGGCGTGGCCTGGTTCAACGCGTCCAACGACGAGTCGCTCGCGTACTCGCGGGTCCGCGACGAGGTGAACCGGGTCGGCGTCGCCGCGGTCGTCACCATGAACACCCTCGACTACCGGAAGGTCGACCAGGGGCTCGCGGACTGGGAGGCCGCCACCACCGGCGCCCTGCACGACGAGGTGGTCAAGGGCAAGAAGACCAGCAGGGACGCGATCGTGGCGGCGCAGTCGGTCACCAAGGCGACGCCCCTGGCCTCCGCGGTGTCGGAGCTGGACGACCGCGCCGGCCAGGCCTCGATCCTGGTGGCGTTGCGGGTGAACGTCACGGTCAAGGGCGAGGAGCCCAAGGACAAGTACATGCGCCTCGCGGCGAAGCTCCAGCGCACCGAGGACGGCTGGAAGCTGTACGAGATCGGTCAGGTCCCGTACCTGCAGCCGGGTCAGTAAGGGAGAACGACGTGCCACCGCACCGCCGCCGTCCGAACCCGAGCGCGAGCCAGCCGCCGCCGGTGCGCCGCCCGCGGGTCGCCGGGCTGCGCAACCGCCCCGGCCAGCCCGAGCACGCGGCCGAGCAGACCGCGGAGCGGCCCGCCGTCCCGGCCGAGCCCGAGACCGGCGCGCCCGAGGCCGCCGCGCCGGAACGCGAGACCGAGAGCGTCTCCGGGGTGCTGGACGGCGTGCTGGGCCAGGCCCCGCCACGCCCGGCCGCGCGGGACGAGAGCGACGACGAGCCCGAGGACGAGTCCGACGTCGCCGCGCTCCGGGCCGCGGCCGCCGCGGCGGAACCGCCGCCCGTCACCGAGGACGACACCGAGGACGACGACACCGAGGACGCCGCCGGGGACACCGCCGAGGAGGAGGCGCCCGCCAAGCCGGTGCGCAAGCCCCGTCCGGCCCCGGCGGCCGGGGCCCGCCCGGCGGGCAAGCGGCGCTCGACAGGCAGGGCACGCCCCGACGACCTGGCCGCCGCCGAGACCGGCACGGACGCGCGCGGGCCGAGGCACTCCCGCGTCGAGGACCAGCCGGCCAGGACGAAGGGCCAGCGGCAGATCTCGGTCGCGATCGTGCTGGCCGTGGTGGCGGTCGTGCTGGCCGGGCTCGCGGTGTTCTTCCGCGGCCAGGCGGACGACCTGAACAGCGGCGACACCAACACCGCGCTCACCGACCCGGCCGCGACGAGCCAGGTGAAGGGCCAGCTCACGAACGCCATCAAGCAGACGTTCAGCTACAACTACACCGACCTCGGCACGACCGAGAAGGCCGTCAAGGAGAACCTGGTCGGCAAGGCCCTGTGCGAGTACAACCTGCTGTTCGGCGAGGTGAAGGAGTACGCGCCGAAGCAGAAGATCGTCCTCGACACCACGGTGCGCGAGCTGGCGCTGGTCCGCATCGACGGCGACCGCGCGGAGGCCCTGGTCTACATCGACCAGCTGTCCACCCGCGTGGACGTGAACAAGACCGTCGCGGTCGGCGGCCAGTTCGCGGTGCGGGCGGCCAAGCAGGGCGACCACTGGAAGATCACCGAGTTCGACATGTTCGGCCAGCCGCTGTTCAACGGCAAGCCCGCCCCGAAGTGCTGAGCGGTGCCCGGCTGAATAGATCAACGTGAGCTTGCACACACTTCCTGAGTGCTCGCCGTGACCGGCCCGAAGATCACCCATCCGGACGCGCCGGACCCCGGCCCGACCCCCGCCAACCTGCGTCTACCTGCTGATCCACCACTGGAACGGCGCTGACATCACACCTGAACACCCCGTGAGAACATGGCGCGGCATCTTGACTCTGGGCCACCTCGGGGTCACGCTATTCCCCAAGCACGCCTTCAGCGGGAGGTTGGTTGAGCGCGGGTGTAGACAGTCGCCGACTCTTTGGCTAGACTGCCCCTTTGCGCTGCCCACTTTCGCATGCCCTAGACTGGTGGGCACGACCGCACCCCTGATCAGTTTCGTTACAGTTGCTAACGAGGCTGCTCAACCGCACATCAGTCCTGGAAGGACGCATCTTGGCAGTCTCCCGCGCGACCCAAGCCACTGCTGCGACCAACTCCACCATGTCGAACTCTGGCATCCCAGGCGCGCCGCTGAGGGTCTCGTTCGCGAAGATCCGCGAGCCGCTGGGCACGCCGAACCTGCTCGACCTGCAGATCCAATCGTTCCAGTGGTTCACCGGCGACGAGGCGTGGTTCCAGCGCCGTGTCGACGCCGGTGACGAGAACCCCGTCGGTGGTCTCGAAGAGGTTCTCAACGAGATCTCCCCGATCGAGGACTTCTCCGGCTCCATGTCCCTGTCCTTCTCCGACCCGCGCTTCGACGAGGTCAAGGCCTCGACCGAGGAGTGCAAGGACAAGGACATGACCTACGCGGCCCCGCTCTTCGTGACGGCCGAGTTCACCAACCACGGCACCGGCGAGATCAAGAGCCAGACCGTGTTCATGGGTGACTTCCCGGTCATGACGGACAAGGGCACGTTCATCATCAACGGCACCGAGCGCGTCGTGGTGTCGCAGCTGGTGCGTTCGCCAGGCGTGTACTTCGACACGTCCGTGGACAAGACGACCGACAAGGACGTCTACGTCGCCAAGGTGATCCCGAGCCGCGGCGCGTGGCTCGAGTTCGACGTCGACAAGCGCGACACGGTGGGTGTCCGCATCGACCGCAAGCGCCGCCAGCCGGTCACCGTGCTGCTGAAGGCGCTCGGCTGGACCACCGAGCAGATCCGCGAGCGCTTCTCCTTCTCGGAGACCCTGCTCGCGACGCTCGAGAAGGACCACACGGCGGGCACCGACGAGGCGCTCCTCGACATCTACCGCAAGCTGCGCCCGGGTGAGCCCCCGACCAAGGAGTCCGCGCAGACGCTGCTGGAGAACCTGTTCTTCAAGGACAAGCGGTACGACCTGGCCAAGGTGGGCCGGTACAAGGTCAACAAGAAGCTGGGCCTGGCCCTGCCGACCGACGCCGGTGTGCTGACCGAGGACGACATCGTCACGACGATCGAGTACCTCGTCCGCCTGCACGCCGGTGAGACCACCATGAAGGGCGCCAACGGCGAGGACGTGCCGGTCGAGGTCGACGACATCGACCACTTCGGCAACCGCCGCCTGCGCACCGTCGGCGAGCTGATCCAGAACCAGATCCGGGTCGGCCTGTCCCGCATGGAGCGCGTCGTCCGCGAGCGCATGACCACGCAGGACGTCGAGGCGATCACGCCGCAGACCCTGATCAACATCCGGCCCGTCGTGGCGGCGATCAAGGAGTTCTTCGGCACCTCGCAGCTGTCGCAGTTCATGGACCAGACCAACCCGGTCGCGGGCCTGACCCACAAGCGCCGCCTGTCGGCGCTCGGCCCGGGTGGTCTGTCGCGTGAGCGCGCCGGCATGGAGGTCCGGGACGTCCACCACAGCCACTACGGCCGCATGTGCCCGATCGAGACGCCGGAAGGCCCGAACATCGGCCTGATCGGCTCGCTGTCCTCCTACGCGCGGGTCAACCCGTTCGGCTTCATCGAGACGCCGTACCGCAAGGTCGTCGAGGGTCAGGTCACCGACCAGATCGACTACCTGACCGCGGACGAGGAGGACCGGCACGTCATCGCCCAGGCGAACGCGCCGCTCGACGACCAGGGCCACTTCGCCGAGGACCGCGTGCTGGTCCGCAAGAAGGGCGGCGAGGTCGAGCTGATCGAGCCGTTCGACGTGGACTACATGGACGTCTCGCCGCGGCAGATGGTCTCCGTCGCGACCGCGATGATCCCGTTCCTCGAGCACGACGCCGCGAACCGCGCCCTCATGGGTGCGAACATGCAGCGCCAGGCCGTGCCGCTGCTGCGCAGCAGCGCGCCGCTGGTGGGCACCGGCACCGAGCTCAAGGCCGCCGTCGACGCCGGTGACGTCATCGTCGCCGAGAAGGACGGCGTGGTCGAGGAGCTGTCGGCCGACTTCATCACGGTCATGGCCGACGACGGCACCCGCCGCACGTACCAGCTGCACAAGTTCCGCCGGTCCAACCAGGGCACCTGCGTGAACCAGCGGCCGATCGTGTCCGAGGGCGACCGGGTGCTCCAGGGCCAGGTCATCGCCGACGGGCCGTGCACCGAGAACGGTGAGATGGCGCTCGGCAAGAACCTGCTCGTGGCGATCATGCCGTGGGAGGGCCACAACTACGAGGACGCCATCGTCATCTCGCAGCGGCTCATCCAGGACGACGTGCTCACCTCGATCCACATCGAGGAGCACGAGATCGACGCCCGCGACACCAAGCTCGGCGCCGAGGAGATCACCCGGGACATCCCGAACGTCTCCGAGGAGGTCCTCGCGGACCTCGACGAGCGCGGCATCATCCGCATCGGTGCCGAGGTGGGCGACGGCGACATCCTGGTCGGCAAGGTCACCCCGAAGGGTGAGACCGAGCTGACGCCCGAGGAGCGCCTGCTCCGCGCGATCTTCGGTGAGAAGGCGCGCGAGGTGCGCGACACCTCGCTGAAGGTGCCGCACGGCGAGACCGGCAAGGTCATCGGCATCCGGGTGTTCTCCCGCGAGGACGAGGACGAGCTGCCCCCGGGCGTCAACGAGCTGGTCCGGGTGTACGTGGCCCAGAAGCGCAAGATCCAGGACGGTGACAAGCTCGCGGGCCGCCACGGCAACAAGGGCGTCATCGGCAAGGTGCTCCCGGTCGAGGACATGCCGTTCCTGCCGGACGGCACCCCGGTCGACGTCGTGCTGAACACGCACGGTGTGCCGCGCCGTATGAACATCGGCCAGGTGCTCGAACTCCACCTCGGGTGGCTCGCCTCCCAGGGCTGGAAGGTCGAGGGGTCCCCGGACTGGGCGAAGAACCTGCCCGAGGACCTGTACGAGGTCGCGCCCGGCACGAACACGGCGACGCCGGTGTTCGACGGTGCCAAGGAGGAGGAGATCACCGGCCTGCTCGGCTCGACGCTCCCCAACCGGGACGGCGAGCGGATGGTCGGCCAGGACGGCAAGGCGACGCTGCTGGACGGGCGTTCCGGCGAGCCGTTCCCCTTCCCGGTGGCGGTCGGCTACATGTACATCCTCAAGCTGCACCACCTGGTGGACGACAAGATCCACGCCCGCTCGACCGGCCCGTACTCGATGATCACGCAGCAGCCGCTGGGTGGTAAGGCGCAGTTCGGTGGCCAGCGCTTCGGTGAGATGGAGTGCTGGGCCATGCAGGCCTACGGCGCGGCGTACACGCTCCAGGAGCTGCTGACGATCAAGTCCGACGACGTGCTCGGTCGCGTCAAGGTCTACGAGGCGATCGTCAAGGGCGAGAACATCCCGGAGCCGGGCATCCCCGAGTCGTTCAAGGTGCTCCTCAAGGAGCTCCAGTCGCTGTGCCTCAACGTCGAGGTGCTGTCCAGCGACGGTGCCGCGATCGAGATGCGCGACGGGGACGACGAGGACCTCGAGCGCGCGGCCGCCAACCTGGGCATCAACCTGTCCCGCAATGAGTCGCCGTCTGTTGACGACGTCGTGAACTAGCCCGAGTGAGCGCGGGCGCGGCACACCGGCCGCGCCCGTCGCCCTCGGTCCCCAAGAACTACAAGGCTTGAACCAACAAAAGGGGAAGACCCGACGTGCTGGACGTCAACTTCTTCGATGAGCTCCGCATCGGCCTGGCGACCGCGGACGACATCCGCCAGTGGTCCTACGGCGAGGTCAAGAAGCCGGAGACCATCAACTACCGAACCCTGAAGCCGGAGAAGGACGGGCTCTTCTGCGAGAAGATCTTCGGTCCGACCCGGGACTGGGAGTGCTACTGCGGCAAGTACAAGCGCGTGCGCTTCAAGGGCATCATCTGTGAGCGCTGTGGTGTCGAGGTCACCCGCGCCAAGGTGCGCCGTGAGCGCATGGGCCACATCGAGCTGGCCGCTCCCGTCACGCACATCTGGTACTTCAAGGGCGTTCCTTCCCGCCTCGGCTACCTGCTCGACCTGGCGCCGAAGGACCTCGAGAAGATCATCTACTTCGCGGCCTACGTGATCACGGGCGTGAACACCGAGCTGCGGCACAACGACCTGGCGACGCTCGAGAGCGAGATGAACGTCGAGCGCAAGCAGGTCGAGAACCGGCGCGACGCCGACATCGAGGCGCGGGCGCAGAAGCTCGAGGCCGACCTGGCCGCCCTCGAGGAGGAGGGCGCCAAGTCCGACGTGCGCCGCAAGGTCAAGGAGGGCGGCGAGCGCGAGATGCGCCAGCTCCGCGACCGGGCCCAGCGCGAGCTGGACCGGCTCGAGGAGATCTGGAGCACCTTCACCAAGCTCGAGCCCAAGCAGCTCATCGCCGACGAGCTGCTGTACCGCGAGCTGGTCGACCGCTACGGCGACTACTTCACCGGCTCCATGGGCGCCGAGGCCATCCAGAAGCTGGCCGCGGACTTCGACGTGGAGGCGGAGGCCGAGAACCTGCGCGACACCATCCGCAACGGCAAGGGGCAGAAGAAGCTCCGCGCGCTGAAGCGGCTCAAGGTCGTGGCGGCGTTCTCGGCGACGACCAACTCGCCGATGGGCATGGTCCTCGACTGCATCCCGGTGATCCCGCCGGACCTGCGGCCGATGGTCCAGCTCGACGGTGGCCGGTTCGCCACGTCCGACCTGAACGACCTGTACCGCCGCGTCATCAACCGCAACAACCGGTTGAAGCGGCTGATCGACCTCGGCGCGCCCGAGATCATCGTCAACAACGAGAAGCGGATGCTGCAGGAGGCCGTCGACGCGCTGTTCGACAACGGCCGCCGCGGCCGCCCGGTCACCGGTCCCGGTAACCGCCCGCTGAAGTCGCTGTCCGACCTGCTCAAGGGCAAGCAGGGCCGGTTCCGCCAGAACCTGCTCGGCAAGCGCGTCGACTACTCGGGCCGTTCGGTCATCGTGGTCGGCCCGCAGCTCAAGCTGCACCAGTGCGGTCTGCCGAAGGCGATGGCGCTCGAGCTGTTCAAGCCGTTCGTCATGAAGCGGCTGGTCGACCTCAACCACGCGCAGAACATCAAGTCCGCCAAGCGGATGGTGGAGCGCGCGCGGCCCGCGGTGTGGGACGTGCTGGAAGAGGTCATCACCGAGCACCCCGTGCTGCTGAACCGCGCGCCGACGCTGCACCGCCTCGGCATCCAGGCCTTCGAGCCGCAGCTGGTGGAAGGCAAGGCCATCCAGCTGCACCCGCTGGTCTGCGAGGCGTTCAACGCGGACTTCGACGGTGACCAGATGGCGGTCCACCTGCCGCTGTCCGCCGAGGCGCAGGCCGAGGCGCGGATCCTGATGCTGTCGGCGAACAACATCCTGTCGCCCGCGTCGGGCCGCCCGCTGGCCATGCCGCGTCTGGACATGGTGACGGGTCTGTTCCACCTGACCCGCCTCAAGGAGAACGGCAAGGGCGAGGGCCTGGCGTTCTCGTCGCCGGCCGAGGCCATCATGGCCTTCGACCGCGGCGTGATCGACCTGCAGGCGCTGATCAAGATCCGCATCAGCGACCGCGCGCCGAACCCGGCCGACAAGCCCGAGGGCTGGGAGCCCGGTCAGCCGTGGCTGGCCGAGACCACCCTGGGCCGGGTGCTGTTCAACGACCTGCTGCCCGACGACTACCCGTTCATGAACGAGCCGATGCCGAAGAAGCGGCAGGCCGCGATCGTGAACGACCTCGCCGAGCGGTACCCGATGGTCACCGTGGCCCGCACGCTGGACAAGCTGAAGGACGCGGGCTTCCACTGGGCCACCCGGTCCGGTGTGACCATCGCGATCTCGGACGTCGTCGTGCCCCCGCGCAAGCAGGAGATCCTCGACGAGTACGAGAAGAAGGCCGACGCGGTCGAGAAGCGCTACCAGCGTGGTCAGCTCTCCGCCTCCGAGCGCAACAACGAGCTCGTCAAGGTGTGGAGCAACGCGACGGAGGACGTCGCGAAGGCCATGGAGGAGAACTACCCCGACACCAACCCGATCCCCACGATCGTGAAGTCGGGCGCGGCGGGCAACATGACCCAGATCCGCCAGCTCTCCGGCATGAACGGCCTCGTGACCAACCCGCGTGGTGAGTTCATCCCGCGTCCGATCAAGGCCAACTTCCGTGAGGGCCTGTCGGTGCTGGAGTACTTCATCGCGACGCACGGCGCCCGCAAGGGTCTGGCGGACACCGCGCTGCGTACCGCCGACTCGGGTTACCTGACCCGTCGTCTGGTGGACGTGTCGCAGGACGTCATCGTCCGCGAGGTCGACTGCGGCACCACGCGCGGCATCATCATGAAGGTCGGCGAGCCGGGTGCGGACGGCCGGATCATCCGCGACCAGCACGTGGAGACCTCGGTCTACGCGCGCACGCTGGCCACGGAGATCACCGACGCGGACGGCAACGTGCTGCTCAACCGCGGCGACGACCTGGGCGACCCGGCGATCGAGAAGCTGGTGTCCTCCGGTGTCACCGAGGCCAAGGTGCGGTCGGTGCTCACCTGCGAGTCGGCGGTCGGCGTGTGCGCCACCTGCTACGGGCGGTCCATGGCGACCGGCCAGCTGGTGGACGTCGGCGAGGCGGTCGGCATCGTGGCGGCGCAGTCCATCGGTGAGCCGGGTACCCAGCTCACGATGCGCACGTTCCACCAGGGTGGTGTGGCCGGTGAGGACATCACGACCGGTCTGCCGCGTGTCCAGGAGCTGTTCGAGGCCCGCACCCCGAAGGGCAAGGCGCCGATCGCCGAGGTCGACGGCCGGGTCCGCATCGAGGACGGCGACCGCTACTGGAAGATCACGCTGATCCCGGACGACGGCAGCGAGGAGATCATCTTCGACAAGCTGTCGAAGCGTCAGCGCCTCGCGGTCACCCCGGACGGCCCGCTCGCCGACGGCGACCACGTCAAGGTCGGCCAGCAGCTGCTCGAGGGCACGCCGGACCCGCACGAGGTCCTGCGCGTCATGGGTCCGCGCGAGGCCCAGCTGCACCTGGTGGACGAGGTCCAGAAGGTGTACCGGGCGCAGGGTGTGTCCATCCACGACAAGCACATCGAGGTCATCGTCCGGCAGATGCTGCGCCGGGTCACGATCCTCGACTCGGGCGCCGCGGAGTTCCTGCCGGGTGCGCTCGTGGAGCGTGCCGAGTTCGAGTCGGAGAACCGCCGCGTCGTCGCCTCCGGCGGCGAGCCCGCGTCGGGTCGCCCGGTGCTGATGGGCATCACCAAGGCGTCGCTGGCCACGGACTCGTGGCTGTCGGCGGCCTCCTTCCAGGAGACCACGCGTGTCCTGACCGACGCCGCGATCAACGGCCGGTCGGACAAGCTGGTCGGCCTGAAGGAGAACGTGATCATCGGTAAGTTGATCCCGGCCGGTACGGGCATCAACAAGTACCGCAACATCCAGGTGCAGCCGACCGAGGAGGCCCGGGTCGCCGCGTACGCGATCCCGAGCTACGACGACGGCTACTACACCCCGGACGTGTTCGGTACGGGTACCGGTGCCGCGGTTCCGCTGGACGACTACGACTTCGGTCGCGACTACCGCTAGCAGAACGCCATGAGCGACGGGCCCCGGGAGCTTTCCCGGGGCCCGTTCTCGTTGTCGCGTCAGCGCAGTGTGGCGAAGAAGGTGCGGATGTCGTCGGCGAGGGTTTCGGGGACTTCGAGTGCGGCGAAGTGGCCGCCGGTGTCGTAGCGGTTCCAGTGGATGATGTTGGTGTTGTCGCGTTCGGCGAAGACCTTGATGGTTTGGAAGTCGTCGGCGAAGAC
>NZ_BAAFVK010000016.1:0-126252 GCF_054661535.1 Actinophytocola sp. KF-1
TTACCCACCCCGAAACCACCAGCGACCACGATCTTCGCCGAGGTCGTCGGCTGCGGTGCGGACCCGCCACGCTGGCCGAGGGGACTAGAGCCTGCGGAGACCACTGAGCACCCTTTCCATGAAAATTCGGTTCACCCGCGCTGCGCGCCCTGGAGCTGGGCACGCAGTTCCGGGGTCATCTGCTGGCCGACGCGCTCGACCAGCACGGTCATCTCGTAGGCGACGAGGCCGATGTCGGAGTTCGGCGCGGCCAGCACGGCGAGGCACGAACCGTCCGAGATGGACATCAGGAACAGGTAGCCGCGGTCCATCTCGACCACGGTCTGGTTCACACCGCCGGCCTCGAAGCACCTCGCCGCGCCCTGGGTGAGGCTGATCAGGCCGGACGACACCGCCGAGAGCTGCTCGGCCCGGTCGCGCGGCAGGCCGTGCGACGCGGCGAGCAGCAACCCGTCGGCCGACACGACGACGGCGTGCGCGACGCCGGGGACTCGGCGGACGAAGTCTGTGATGAGCCAGCCGAAACTGCCGGGCTGGTCTTTCGGAGTCGTCACTCCTGCTCCTCGTTCTGGCGGTTGCCCTCGGCGCCCTTCGGGTCACCGGGGAAGGCGTCGATGAGTGTGTGCCTGCCACGCCGCACACCCTGCTGGAAGCTCGCCATCCGGCCGCGGATGGCGTCAGCCGACCGCGGCGGCAGGGGCGGGGCCGTCGATTCCGTCGTGGCGCCGGACTCCTGCGCACGCGGTGCGGCCGACCCCGGCACGAGGTGCTCCTTGGGCTTGCGCTTGGGCAGCCCCGCGCTGGTCGTCGTCTTCTCCGGCGTGGCGCTGAGCAGTGCCTGCGCGGCCTGCCAGCCCTCGTCGCCGGGTGAGGTCCACGCGGACGACTCGGGTTGGCGCGTCGCGGCGGGCGCCGCCTGCGGGACCGGGGTCGTGCCGTTGGCCGGCCCAGCGGCCTGGGCGGGCACGGCTTGCTGCGCGCCGGTGTCTGCGGCCTCGAACCACTGCGACAGCACGGCTTCGTAGATCGGCAGCCGCTCGGTCGGTGCGTCGGTTGCGTGGTCGGTGGCCGGGCGGCTCGTGCCCAGCGACATGGGTGCGTTCTCCACGGGAAGGCTCGGTTCGGGCATCGGTGGGCCGAACAGGGCGGTCGGCTGCTCGCCGGTGCCCGCGGGGTCGTGGTTGACCGGCGCGGGCGCCTGCTCGGTGAACTCCTCGTCACGGGGTTTGTCCGTGAGCACGCCGTTGTCCGGCCGCAGCCGCCTCGGCATGCCCGCGGCGAACGCGCCCGCGATGCCGCTGTTGCGGGCAGGCGCAGGCGCGGGCGCGTTCGGCATGCTCGGGAAGCCGGCACCGGAGCCCAGCGACGACTCCAGCGCCGACTGCTGCCGCAACGACGAGGTCGTCACGGTCGCGGACGTCGAGCGGGCAGGCGAGTTCAACGGCTGGATCAGGTCGGCGGGGACCTCGATGCGGGCGATCAGGCCGCCCTCGATGTCCTCGTTGTCCCGCAGCCGCACCCTGATGTTGTGCCGCTTGGCCAGCCGCGCGACCACGTACAGACCCATTCGCCTGGTCACGGACACGTCCAGGTCCGGCGGGTCGGCGAGCCGGGCGTTGGCCGCCGCGATCTCGTCCTCCGACATGCCGACGCCCTGGTCGGTGATCTGGATGGTCAGTTCCTGCTTGCGGTTCATCGTCATCCGGACGAACACCTTCTTCTCCGGCTCGGAGAAGAAGGTCGCGTTGTCCAGCAGTTCCGCGATGACGTGCACGAGGTCGGAGACCGCGCGGCCCTGCACCGCGACGTCGGGCGCGGACGCGACCTCGACGCGGACGTACTGCTCGACCTCCGAGACCGCCGCGCCGACCACGTCGGAGGCGGGCACCGGCCGCGCCAACTGGCGCGAAAGACCGGTGCCGGAGAGCACCAGGAGGGACTCCGAGTTCCGCCGCATACGGGTGGCGAGGTGGTCCAGCTCGAACAGCGACGCCAGCTGGTCCGGGTCCTGCTCGTCCTGCTCCAACCGGTCGATCAGCGCGAGCTGGCGTTCCACCAGCGCCTGCGACCGGCGGGACAGGTTGACGAAGATGGAGTTGATGTTCTCGCGCAGGAGCGCCTGCTCGGTCGCCATCAGGACCGCCTGCTCCTGCACCGCGTCGAACGAGCGGGCCAGCTGTCCGGTCTCCTCGCGCGTGAACACCGGCACCGGCTCGACCGCGTGTTTCGCGGCCTCGGCGGGGTTCGGGTGGGCGAGGATCCGCTGCACCGACGCGGGCAGCTTGCGGTTCGCGACCTCGAGCGCCTCGCGGCGCAGCACGCGCAGCGGGGTCAGCAGCGACCTGGTGACGATCACCATCAGGCCGACCGCGAGCAGCAGGGCGACGAGCACGATGGCCGCGTCGCGCCACGCGGAGGCGACGGCGTCGTTGGCGAGTTCGTCCGCCTCGCTGCGCAGCTGGTCGAGCAGCGCGATCTCCACGGTGCGCAGCCGTTCGACGGTGGCGGCGCCGTTGTTGCTCAGGTCGGCCGGGTTGATCTGCAGTGACAGCTGGGTTTCCGGGGTGGAGCGCTCCGCGGCGGAGATCGCCTGCGCCTTGATCCGTTCCCGGCCGTCGACCTCGGTGCCGGAGACCGTGTCGTTGTACAGCTGGCGTTGTTCGAGCGACGCGTTGGCCTTGTAGTCGGCGAGCGCGCCCGCGGTGGCGGCCTGGGCGTCGCGGATGCGGGAGAGCAGGTCGGCGGGGAAGCTGTCGTGCACGGCCGCGATCTGCAGGATCGCGTTCTCGATGGAGACGCTTTCCTTCGCCTCGGACAGCGACTGGATGACCGTGCCCTCACGCAGCAGGTTCCGGTCGGTGACCGCGGTGTTGATCTCGCGGCCGAGGCGCACGACGGCGTCCAGCACGCGGGAGTACGCGTTGAACACCGCGGCGTCCGGGTAGTCGGTGTTCTGTGTGGTGTCGCGGATCGCGCTCAGCGCGGACAGGCGCTGCAGACCGATGTTGTACCGCTCCTTGGCGGCTTCGTCGTCGGTGTCCAGTGCGTTCGCCTGCTGCTGTGCCGCGGTGACGGCCTCGTCGACCTGTCCGATCTGGGCGTCGAGACCGGTTCGCGAGCCTTCGCGGTCCGCGGCCACCCACGCCACCGCGAGGTCACGTTCCTTCTGCAGTTCGTGCACCACGCGGGTCACGTTCCTGGCCAGGTCGACCTGGTTGACCGTCTGGCGGAACTCCGCGGCGCGGTCGAGGTCGTTCGCGGCGCGCAGACCGCCGAGCGCGAGCGCGGTCAGGGTCGGCACGACGATGACCGCGATGACCTTGGTGCGCAGTCGCCAGTTCCGCATGCGCAGGAGCGAGCCGCCCTTGCGCCCTACGGTGGGAGCGGGCTCCTGCCGCGGCGCGGGGCGGCCGCGGGCAGCGTTGTCCCCGAACTTGCCGCCGGAGCGGTGTGGGACGTCAGTGGCGTCGGGCACTCCCAGCACTCTCCCTGATCAAAAGCCGATAGCCCGTCTGCTCGAACGGGCACGTACCCCGGTGAGGTTCGCGTCCAGCCGTGCGCCGCCGGGGCGGCACTTCCCCGATCAGCCACTTCCCGGGCTTCCCGCGACGGGAAGCACGCACAGGCACATGGCCACTACTCCTTGACACTTCAACGAACATCAATCTCGATGTGGCAGCAGAAGGTAGCGGAGTGTATGCCCCTGCGTAAGCCCTTCGGACGATGCGGCCACCCATTGGAGTGGTCAAGCTCACACCGAGGTGCGATCTTTCTCGATCGGTTTAGCTCTGGACAGGTCACAAATAGGTGACGAAGCTCGTCCCCCCGGGGTAGTCACGGGATCGCTGCTCGTGACGGGATGTGGGCAGGTGGCGGCCGCTGTCCGGCCCGCGAAACGAGCCCGTTGCCACCCATTCAGCGGTGTCATTACCGGAAAAGTAAAGGGGCGGACACGGATTGTGACCCGCGATGGAGATCTCTACAGTGGCGGCCTGGTGTACGGGGCACCACCGATATCAGCTTTGACCACCTCACGCATGAGGAGAGGCTCCACATGCCCACAGGCAGCACCGGGCGCGGTCTTCGCGCCCGTCTTCCCCTGGTCGCATCCGCACTGACGCTGGCAATGGCGCTGTCCAGCTGCAGTGCGCTCGGCGGTTCCGATGACGACCCCGAGCCGCAGGCCGGGGGCAACGGCAAGCTCGAGACCACCGAGCTGAACATCTCGATCATGAAGACCACCGACCTCGCGCCGTTCCACCTGGCGATGCAGGAGGGTTTCTTCAAAGACGAGGGCCTGAACGTCAAGTTCGTCGACGCGCCGTCCGGCGGTGAATCGGTCAACAAACTCATCTCCGGCGAAGTCGACATCTCGTATTCGAGCTACACGCCCTTCTTCCTGGCGGAGAGCAAGGGGGCCGGCCAGGCCAAGGGCGGTATCAAGATCGTCGCCGACGCCTCTTCCGCGGGCCCGAACAGCTGCATGGTCGTCGCGCTGCCGAACTCGTCGGTGAAGACCGTGCAGGACATGGCGGGCAAGAAGGTCGCGGTCACCGCCACCGGCACCATCTCCGACCTGCTCACCATGGCCACGCTGAAGACCAAGGGCGTGGACTACAAGAGCATCAAGTGGGTCAAGACGCCGTTCCCGGCGACCGCGGACGCGCTCAAGGCGGGCAACGTCGACGCCGCGTTCGTGACCGAGCCGTTCCTGTCGCAGACGCAGACCGAGGCGGGCGCGCTGCCGATCTTCGACACCGCGACCGGCCCGACCGCCGACATGCCCACCGCGGGCTGGGGCTCCACCGGTGACTTCGTGGCGAAGAACAAGAACACCATCGCCGCGTTCCAGCGGGCGATGCAGCGCGGCACCGACCTGGCGCTGTCCGACCGTTCGAAGGTCGAGCCGCTGCTGGTCAAGTTCTCCGGTGTGGACGAGAACATCGCGAAGGTCGCGACCCTGCTGACGTTCCAGTCGAAGCTCGACGCCACCAGGATCCAGCGGGTGCCGGACCTGATGAAGGAGTTCGACGTCATCAAGAAGGACATCGACGTGTCCACGATGATCGTCCCGACCGCACCGCTGACCTGACGACTGAACCACTGCGGTGCGACCTGTCATCCGGAATCTGATCGGGCTGGCCGGCTTCCTCCTGTTGTGGGAGGGAGTCAGCCAGTCCGGTCTGGTCAGCAAGAACTCCCTGCCGCCGCCCAGTGTGGTGTTCCCGCGGCTCGTGGACCTGCTCGGCGAGTCCTCGTTCATCCGTGACGTGATCGCGACCGTGCTCGCGTGGCTCATCGCGCTGGGCGTCGCCATCGCCGTCGCCGTGCCTGCCGGACTGCTGCTCGGCAGCCTGCCGTGGCTGCGCAGCTCCACCCGGGCGCTGATCGAGTTCATCCGGCCGATCCCGCCGGTGGCACTGATCCCGCTGATCATCATGACCATCGGCTCCGGACCGGAGGCGAAGATCACGCTCGCCGTGCTCGCCTCGGTGTGGCCGATCCTGTTCAACATCATCTACGCGCTCGACGAGATCGACCCGCTGCTGCTGGACACCGCGCGGTCGTTCGGCAACAAACGGGCGCGGGTGCTCGCCACGGTCGCGCTGCCGCACGTGGCGCCGTTCGCGTTCACCGGCATCCGCCTGTCCGCGGCCATCGCGCTGATCGTCACGGTGTCCACGGAATACCTGGCGGGCAGCGAGATCGGCGTCGGCGCGTTCATCATCGACGTCTACACGACGGTCAACGGCATGGACGAGGTGCTCGCGGGCACCATCGTCATCGGCGTCATCGGGTACCTGGTCAACGAGGGCCTGGAGAAGCTCGGCAAACGCATCTTCCACTGGAGCGACACGACCCGCGTGGAGGCGCTGTCATGAAGCGCGTGACGGGTCTCGTCCAGCGCTGGATCGTGTTCGCGATCGCCGTGGTCGTCTGGCAGGTGCTCACGGCGTCCGCGCAGGACGTCTACTTCCCCACCCCGTGGCAGATCCTGCACCACGGGTGGCACCTCTGGTTCGTCGGCGAGGACGGCGGGTTCGGCCTGACCGACGCGGTCACCGACGACATCCTGCCGAGCCTGGGCCGGGTGCTCGGCGGCTGGGCGCTGGCCGCGCTCGTCGGCGTGGTGATCGGCACCGCGCTCGGCCGTTCCCGGACCGGCATGCAGTACGTCGGCCCGCTGTTCGCGTTCTTCCGCTCGCTGCCCTCCCCCGCGCTGCTGCCCGTGTTCATCGTGCTCATCGGCCTCAACGACGACATGAAGATCGCGCTGATCGTGTTCGGGTGCGTCTGGCCCATCCTGCTGAACACCGTCGACGGCGTACGCTCGGTGGACGGGGTGAAGACCGACACGGCACGGGCGTTCCGCACCTCCCGCTCCCAGTGGGTGGCGATGGTGGTGCTGCCCGCCGCGCTGCCGAAGATCTTCGCCGGACTGCGGCTCAGCCTGGCGATCGCGGTGATCCTCATGGTGGTGTCCGAGATGGTCGGCGACACCGTGGGCATCGGGGCCAACCTGGTCGAGGCGCAGAGCCAGTTCGACTTCCTGACGATGTGGGCCTGGATCATGCTGCTGGGGATCATCGGCTACGTGCTGAACCTCGCGCTGCTCGCCGTCGAGCGCCGTGCACTGCGGTGGCAACCGACCCGCTCCGCCGTGGCGACCGCCGCGCAGACCGCCAAAGCCGGAGGATGAGAGACACCATGCCGACCATGCTGGAGGTGCGCGGGCTCGCGCACCGCTACGGCACCGGGCCGGGAGCACACGTGGCGGTGGAGGACCTGACCTTCACCGTCGCCAAGGACGAGCTGGCGTGCATCGTCGGCCCGTCCGGGTGCGGCAAGTCCACGCTGCTGCGGTGCATCGCCGGTCTGATCAAGCCCACCGACGGCGAGATCAGCCTGCACGGTGACGCGGTGCGGGGCGTGCCGGACGACCTCGCCGTGGTGTTCCAGGACTACAGCCGTTCGCTGTTCCCGTGGCTTTCCGTGCGCGGCAACGTGGAGTTCCCGCTGCGCACCCGGGTGCGTGGCCGCGCCGAGCGGCGGCGGCGCGCGCTGGAAGCGCTCAGCTGGGTTGGTCTTGAGGCGGCTGCGGGCAAGTACCCGTGGCAGCTCTCCGGTGGCATGCAGCAGCGGGTCTCCATCGCGCGGGCCCTGGCGTGCCAGCCCGCGCTCTTGCTGATGGACGAGCCGTTCGCGTCGGTGGACGCGCAGACCAGGGCCGACCTCGAGGACCTGCTGTTGCGGGTGCGCAGGGAGCACCAGAGCACCGTCCTGCTCGTCACGCACGACATCGACGAGAGCGTGTACCTGGGCGACCGGGTCCTGGTGCTGTCGAAGTCACCGGCGTCGATCGTGGCCGACCTCCCCGTGCCCCTGCCCGCGGCACGCGACCAGATCACCACCCGCGGCTCGGCCGAGTTCGTGGAGCTGCGCACGGAGATCGCACGCCTGCTGCACGACCGGCCGGCCGCGGCACCGTCCCCGGACGAGCTGGCCGCCGAGAAGTTCCTGGCGGCCGAGCGCGCCGAGGCGCAGGAGCCGACGCGCTCTCAGTAGAGCGCCGTCGGTTTCGGGTCCACGCGGACGTGGACCAGGGTCGGGTGGTCGTCGGCCAGTGCCCGGGTCAGCGCGGGTTTCAGCTCGTGCGGGTGCGTGACCCGCTGGGTGTGGCAGCCCATGCCCTCGGCGAGCGCGACGAAGTCGATGCCGCCGAGTTCCACACCGGGCATCTTGTCGTCGGGGCCCGCGAGGATGTCGACCGCCGCGTACTGGGCGTTGTCCAGCACCACGAACGTGACCGGCAGGTGCTCACGCGCGGCGGTCCACAAGCCCTGGATCGAGTACATGCTCGACCCGTCGCCCAGCACCGCCACCACCTTCCGGTCCGGTGCGCCGAGCGCCGCGCCGACCGCGGCGGGCAGCCCGTAGCCGAGCGCGCCGCCGCCGGTGCTCAGCAGGCCGGTGCTCCTCGCCCGCACCGGCAGGTACTCGCGGCGGACCAGCAGGTGGCTGGGGATCTCCTCCACCAGCAGCACGTTCTCGTCGAGTTCGTCGGCGAGGTTCGCGAACACCCACTCCACGGTGATCGGCGTGGTCTCCGGCGGTCGCGGCCTGCGGTCGCGGCCTGACGGCACAGGGCGGGCGGGCTCGGCGAGTCCGTCGGTGACCGCGCGGATCGCCGCCCGCACCCCGGACCGGATCCCCACGCCTTCACGGGCCCGCGCCAGCACCTGCTCGTCGTCGCTGACCAGGTACAGCGGCGGCAGCGCGTGATCGGTGGCGCCGCGGTAGACGTGGTACAGGAAGGCGGGCGCGCCGAGCACGACCACCAGGTCGTGGCCCCGCAACGCTTCCACGGTGCCGCGTTCCTCGGGCGGCAGGAAACCGGCGAACTGCGGGTGGTCCTCGGGGAAGCAGCTGCGCCACGCCATGGGGCTGGTCCAGACGGTCGCGCGTGCCCGTTCCGCCAGTGCCACCGCGTCGGGGATGGCGCCCTCCGCGTCCACCCCCGGCCCCATCACCAGTGCGGGACGCGCCGCTGCGTTCAACGCGGCGACCAGGCCCGCGATCGCGTCGGGGTCCGGACCGAAACCCGGTACCCGCGGGCGTTCCGGCAGCGGATCGCATTCGGCGTCCCAGTCATCGGCGGGGACGGACACGAACGTCGGCCCGTACGGCGGCTGCGTGGCCACGCGGTACGCCTGGGCGATCGCCCCCGGCACGTCCTGCGGGCGCGCTGGTTCGACGGCCCACTTCACGTACGGGCGCGGGAACGTGGTGGCGTCCAGGGCGCCCAGGAACGGCTCGCTGGGCATCAGGGAACGGACCTGCTGCCCGGCGAGCACGATCATCGGGGTGTTGTTGCGGTAGGCGGTGAACAGGTGCCCCAGCCCGTGCCCGACCCCGCCCGCGGAGTGCAGGTTGACGAGCACGGCACGCCCCGACGCGTGCGCGTACCCGTCGGCCATGGCGACCGCGACCGACTCCTGCAGCCCCAGCACGTAACGGAAGTCGTTGGGGAAGTCGCGCAGGAAGCCGATCTCCGTGGTGCCCGGGTTGCCGAAGATCGTGGTCAGCCCGAACGACCGGAGCACGTCCCTCGTCGCGTCCCGGACGGTGGTCACTGCTTCGCCCTCGAGTCCGGCCCCGTCTCGTCGAAGTCGATGACCGGCGCGATCGCCACCCCCAGCGCACTGGCACCGATGATCTTGCGGGCGGCCTGGTTGCCCATCGGCATGAACGTGCCCGCCTGGGCGTCACGCCACATCCGTTCGTACGGCAGCTTGCGGGAGAAGCTCGCGCCGCCGAGCACGTCGACCAGCCGCCGCAGCACCAGGGTGGCGTTGTTGCTGGCCACGTACTTCACGAGCGCACAGCGGGCGATGCCGTCCTGCACACCGACCTCGAACAGGCGCCGTGAGGTGACCTCCTGCGCGTGCCGGTAGGTGAGCGCACGGCACGACTCCACGAGGATCTGGCACTCGCCGATGGTGTCCTGCACCAGCGGGTCGGTGCCCTTGCCGCGGCCCGCGAGCTGGGCGACGGCCCAGTCGAGCGCCCCGGCGGCGATGCCGGTGTAGACCGCGGCGAACGCGCCCATCGCCCACGACCACACGGTTTCCAGCACGCGCGCGTCGAGGTGCCCGACCGGCAGCGAGTGCACGACGTCCTCGTCGGCGACGAACACGTCCTCGTAGACGACGTCGTTGGACTGCGTGCCACGCATGCCCATGGTGTCCCACGTCTTGTGGATGGTGACACCGGGCGCGTCGAGCGCGATCCGGCACAGGACCAGCCGTGGCCCGCCAGGCGCGTCCTCCCACCGGGCGGTGGTCGAGCAGTGCGTCGCCACGGTCGAGTTGGTGGCGTAGGCCTTCCGCCCGGTCAGGCGGAACCCGCCGTCGACCTTGACCGCCGCGGTCCGTGCGTCGGTCATGTCGTTGCGCATGCCGGGTTCGCTGGTGATGGAGGCCCAGATCAGCCGGTCCTCGGCGGCTTCGCGGAGCAGCTGCTCCAACCGCGGGTTCCTGGTCCGCCGCCACACACTCGCCCACTGCCCGATCGGCGAGATGTGCATGGCCACCGCCAGCGCGGTCGACCCGTCGCCCATGGCGAGCCGCTCCAGCACCGGCACCAGCTCTTCCAGCGAGGCGCCCTGCCCGCCGAGTTCCGTCGGCACGGTGAGCCGCAGGAACCCGGCGGCGCGCAGGTCGTCGTAGTTCTCCACCGGGAACGTGTTGTCCCGGTCGTGCTCAGGCGCCCGCTCGGCGAACGTGTCCGCGAGCTTCCCGGCGATGTCGACCAGTTCTTGCTGGCGTGGAGTGAGACACATGTTCACCCGATCAAGCTACCGCCGGTCAAGGGGTCACCACACCCGGCGTTCGTTCACCGGAAGTACGTTTCCACGACCTGCTCCATGACCTCCGTCGCCAGGTCAGCCTTGTCCCGCGGCAGCGAGGGAGGTGTCTCGAACTCCTTGCCACGACCGCCGACCATCTCGACCGCGATGTGCAGATTGCCCCGCTCGCTGGTGGCGTCGTGCGGTGACAGGTAGATCTCGAAGACCGTCCTGTCGGCGTCCCAGAAGACGATGGCGGGTTTGCCCGCGATCTCGATCTTCTCGCGGTCGGCATAGAGGTCGCCGCGGCCGTAGTCGGCGGGCGCGTTCCCGTCGTCCACGTTCACCTGGATCCGGACGGTGTGCGCCGAGTCGACGAAGAAGCCGTGGGCCTCCCAGGTCACCGGTACGAACTCCGCGCCGAACTTGTCGGCGACGGCGTCCGCGAACACCGCGCACTGGAGGTTCCGGTTCACCTCCGACGCCGCCATGATGGCGTCCGTGCCCCGCGGCACCGGAACTTCCTGGTAGGGCTCGCAGTCGGCCACGCCGCCGGAGATGGCGAGGTCGACGCAGGCACCCTTCGACGCGGTGTCGTTCTCGTCCGGCCCGTACAGCAGCGGCCGCTGCGGCGCGGCGTCGTCCGCGGGTTTCGTGCCCGCGAGGGCGATCACCTTCTCCACCAGCGCGACGAGGGTGTCGCAGTCCTTGGCGGACATGGCGACGGGCGTGACGGCCCACAGCTTGTTCGCGACGCCGGTCGGGCCGTGGTCCCAGTGCGCCGAGCAGTCCTTGCTCCGGTCGGTGACGGCCACCGTCTTGCCACCGATCGTCCTCGTCTTCCCGGTCACCTCAGCGGTGTCGTCGTAGCTGACCTGGATGTTCGCCGGGTGGTAGCCGTTCGCCCGGTCCTTGTTGGCGGCGTTGCACCCGCCGAAGTGGTCGCCGTGGCTGTGCGGCTCGTACACGTAGTCCCCCGCGGTCGCACCGAGGGCGGTACGCAGCAGCGAACAGCCGTCCCACGCGGAGAACGGGCGCGAGGTGTCGGTGTTCGCGAGCGCGTCCGGGTTGCGCAGCTTGCCGACCGTCCCTGCCGCGTACTGGCGGACCGTGGGGCACAGGTCCGCTTCTCCGAGCTCCATGTAGTACAGCTCGATGGCCCGGTCGGAACTCACCGGGATCACCACCCGGCAGCTCGATCCCGAGTCACCGATCGACGAGTACTCGTAGGCCTTGGCACCCGCGAGGGCGAACGGCGCCCCGTCGTAGCGGAAGAACTGATCCGACAACGTGCCGACGGACAGCTCGATCCCGCCACCGCCACCCGTGTAATCGGCATCGGGCGCCAGGAAACAAGAATGCGGCCCGGAAGGGATCGTGACCACGTTCGGCCGCTGCCGCTTCCGCGCCACCGCGAGGTCGAACAGCTTGCAGGGATCGAGCCGACGCAACGCGACGGTGACGGCCGCCGGGTCGCGATCCTCCGGTTTCGGGGTCCGCGTCTCCTCCGGCATCGAAGTCTCCGCCGGCGCGGCCGTGTCCCCCGAGCCGGACGCCTCGTCACCGCCGGAAAGCGCGATCGGCACCACGATCGCCGTGGCCACCACCAGCGCCAGCAACGGGATCAGCCACACCCACACGCGCCTGCGCTTGACCGGCGCCGGCGGCCACTGTCCCGGCGCGGGTGGCCAACCTCCTGGTTGCCACTGTTGCCCGTACGGCTGACCTGGTCCCCCCACGACTTCCTCCCCAGAGCACACTCTGTACCAAACGCGACCACAGAGCGTAGCGCACGCTGTGGTTCGCCGCAGGGGCTTTCGGAACCCGCCGGTGGGGATGGAGGTTGAAACATCACCATTGACGCGCAGAGTGACGGCATCCCGGAAAAAGCCCTCGATCGAGCAATTGCCGCGTTCCCGCGCCGCTGAGTAGCTTCCTCGTCGGGGATTCTCTCGTCAGGCGTACGAATTCAAGGGGACCAGCATGAAATTCCGAAGATGGCCGCTGGGCGCCGTGCTCAACTGGGCTGCCACCTCACCGCCAAGAAGCCCGAGTCCAACGGGCATGGCTCGCTGCGAGGCACCGGCGTGCGGAGCGAGTGCGAGGGCGAGGTGACGTACTTCTGATTACACGCACACGTCGACATCCACCGGTCTCAGTGGCGACAGCGTGGAATCCGATCGAGAACCGCTGTGCTGAACACTTCATCCTCACCAGTCCCAACGGGCATGCGGTGACCGGACCGCTCCCATGACCAGGAGTTGGTGGCCGCTCGGTCCCGCTTCCGCCGTCGTGCCCGCTGTGGCGATCGTAGGTGTGGTGGTGGGGATGACGTGGCCGATGCTGGACTGGCCATATCCGTTGTGGGTACAGACATCCGCTCAGTTCCACCAGCAGTTCCCCTGGGCGGGGATGATCGCCGGTTCGTACGCGTGCTGGTACGCGACCGTGTTGCACACCAAGGACCGGTTCTGGATGCGGCCAGTGGCGCCCCGGCTCGGCGCGCCCGCCGCGGCTCGGCATCTCACGACGTTGGTCGGCTGGCTGGTCGGCGCGTACCTCATCGGACTGGCACCTGTCGTGGTGTCGACGGTGGGCGGAACCGGGACGCCCGATCCGCTGGTCATGGCTTCGGGCGCGCTGGCCGTCGTCGCCGTCGTGGCGCTCGGCTACGCGTTCGTGGTCTTCCGCATCGTGTTGTTCGTCGTCATCGCGATCGCCGCCGCCGCACTCGCGGGCAAGGCGATGACACGGCGCCGCGTCCGGCGTTCCCTGCTGGACAGCGCGATCTACCTCGCACTGCCCGCGGTTCTGGTCACGATCGCGATGCTTCGACCACCGGTCGTGTTCACCGCCGTCCAGTCGACACCGGTGTGCACCGAGACGAGGGAGATCCGCTACTGCGTGCACGACGGCAACCGCGAGCGGCTCGGGGATCTGGTCAGGCTGGTGGATCCCATGATCATGCGCTACGGCTCGAAGCCGGAGAACATCGATCAGGTCTGGGACCAGGCCCTGCTGCCATACCCGCGCAACCTCGAACGCGACCGCGGCATCGAAGTGGCGTCCCTGGAGCCGGACGGCACCATCGAAACCGAGGTCGCCACGACCGCGGCGGGCATCTACGCCTGCCCGTGGGACGGTCGATCCGACGACCGCGACAGGTTACTCCTGGCAGTAGCCGTGGACGTCGACCAATACCTCGGCACCGGCGTCAGAGACGGCTGGCTGGCCCACATGTCCGTGGCGGAAGTACAACAATGGCTGGCCACGCACCAGAAGCAGCTGCACGACTGCACACTTACCGAAGACCAGCTGCCCGGGTCGCGGAATCGCTGACGCCCGAACGGAGCGTGACCGCGCAACCGAAAAACCGCTCGATCGAGCAATTGCCGCATTCCCGCGCCGCTGAGTAGCTTCCTCGTCGGGGGTTTCTCCCCACGACCGAATTCGAGGGGGATTCGACATGAGCTTCCGGAGATCCATGCTGGGCACGTTGCTCGCAGGCGCCTTCGTCGCGGGCAGCCTGGCAGTGGCATCACCCGCCTGGGGTGCCACTCAAGGCAGCGACACGGCAAGCGGCTGCCACTTGGTCGCCGCCGAGCCCACGGCGCCCAGGGGAACGCTCAACGGAATCGGCCGCAGGGAACACTGTTCCGACGTCGTGACCTATTTCTGGGTCCGGATCTACAAGGCGATACCCGCGTGGCCGGACTCCGAGAAGGCCGTGATCGGACGCACGTACGTGCAGAACACCGAGCTTTCCGCGAAGGGGCCGTGCGACGGCGAGGGTGACTACTACACCCACACTTCGACTGCCACGGGTCTCTCCGGCGACAGCGTCGAGTCGCCTCGAGCCTCGCTGTGTTGAGCGTTCGCGTTCAGGGTGTCGTGGCCGGCTA
This sequence comes from Actinophytocola sp. KF-1, assembly GCF_054661535.1. Taxonomy (NCBI): domain Bacteria; kingdom Bacillati; phylum Actinomycetota; class Actinomycetes; order Pseudonocardiales; family Pseudonocardiaceae; genus Actinophytocola; species Actinophytocola sp. KF-1. Next base: position 14,251 of record NZ_BAAFVK010000016.1, read on the forward strand.
CGGGCGCACCCGGGTGTTGCACGGGATCGACTGGGACGTGCACGCCGGTGTGACCGGACTGCTCGGGCCGAACGGGGCAGGCAAGACCACCCTGCTGTCGGTGCTCGTGGGCCTCCTCCACCCGTCAGCGGGATCGGTCGCGGTCATGGGCGGGGATGCCCGGCTCGGCTTCGTGCCGCAGCGGTTCTCGTTCGCGGGTGGCATGCGGCTCCTCGACGCGATCTCCTACACCGCGTGGATCAACGGCGTCGGGCAGGACGACCGGGAAGCGGCGGCCCGGCGCGCGCTGGCGGCGGTCGACCTGACCGACAAGTGCGGTGACCGGGTCAGGACGCTGTCCGGCGGGGAACGACAACGGGCCGGCATCGCCGCGGGGCTGGCTCACGATCCCGACGTGCTCGTACTGGACGAGCCGACCGTGGGGCTCGACACCGCTCAACGTTGGCGTGTGCGCGACCTCATCGCCGAGATCGGGCGGACCCGTCCGGTGATCCTGTCCACCCATCTCCTCGAGGACGTCTCCTACCTGTGCGAACGGGTCGGCGTCATCTCCGAGGGGCGGCTCGTCTTCGACGGGACCGTCGCCGACCTCGAAGAACGAGGCGAGACGCGGGAACGCCGATCGCCCATCGAAGCGGGCTACGAGCGGCTCCTCGAGGCGAGCGCTGAATGACCCGCCGCTGGTGGTGGCCACTGGGGCCGTACTCCGTCATGGTGCCCGCCGCGGCGATCGTCGTTGTGGTGGTCGGCATGACCTGGTCAAGGCTGGGGTGGCCGTATCCGCTGTGGGTGCAGACGTCCGCGCAGTTCCACCAGCAGTTCGCCTTCGCGGGAATGATCGCGGGCACCGCCGCCTGCTGGTACGGGACGGTGATGCACGCCAAGGACCGGATCTGGATGCGTCCTGGTGCACCGCGCTTGGGGACACAGGCAGCGAACAGTCACCTGACGACCCTGGTGTGCTGGTTCGTCGGCGCCTACCTCGTGGCGCTGACCCCGCTGGTCGTGTCGACGCTCGTCACCGGTGGGATCGGGAAACCGGACCTGCTGGTCATGCTGTCCGGCGTGCTGGCGATGATCGCCGCCGTGGCGCTCGGCTACGCGCTCGGCACCGTCGCTCCGACGATCGCGGTGATTCCGCTGATCGCGATCGGGTTCTACGCGCTGCTCGTGGTCGGGAACGTGCGTGGCGAACCGATGGCGGCGGTGACACCGGTGCTCTGGTACGAACCGCAGCTGGGGAAACGTGAGTCACTGCCCTTGCTCGTGTTCCGCATCGCACTGTTCGTCGCCGTCGCGGTCGCCGCGGTCGCACTCGCCACACGCGCCATGACCCGGGTGCGGGCCTGGCGTTCCCTGGCCGATGCCGTGGTCTACCTCGCGGTTCCGGCGCTGCTGGTCACCTTCTCGCTGCTGCGGCCACCTGTCGCGTACACCGCGGAAACGCCGCCCTCCTCCTGTGCCGAACAACGGGAGATCCGGTACTGCGTCCACAGTGGCCACGCTTCGCGGCTCGACGAGCTGGTCCGGCGGGTGGACCCGGTCATCGCCCGGTTCGGCACCAAACCCGACAACATCGACCAGGTGTGGGACCAGGCCCTGACCTACGACAAGCCGCCCGACATCACGATCTCCGAGCGCATCGACATCGTCAGGCTTCGGCCCGACGGCGCATTGGAGCCGACGACAGCCGCTCTCGCCGCGGGTCTCTACGCCTGCGAGTGGAAGGGGGAGTTCGATGATCACCAGGAGCGGATGAACGCCGTCGAGTGGGACATCAAGGATTTCCTCGAAACCGGGAGCCGTAAGCGTTCTCTCGCCTCGATGTCCGTCCCCGAGGTGCAGCAGTGGCTGGCGGCCCACCAGAAGCAGTTGCACGACTGCACCCTCGCCGAGGACCAGCTTCCTGGTGCGAAGACCCGATGATTCGCGGACAGAGCGTTACCGGGCTTCCCGAAATGCGCTCTCCGTGCTGCGTGGCTTCCTGTGTCGAGCCCTGTCGGGCGGAGCTGTGCTGAGTGCCTGTCCGGTCCCCGAGCGACTCGTCGAGACGAGCCGCGAATGAGGCAGCGTTCGTGGTGGCCGCTCGGTCCGTTCTCCGTCGTGCTGCCTGCCCTCGCGATCGTCGCCGTGGTGGTCGGCATGACCTGGTCGCGGTTCGACTGGCCGTACCCGCTGTGGACCCAGACGTCCGCCCAGTTCCACCAGCAGTTCGCCTTCGCCGGGATGATCGCGGGCACCGCCGCATGCTGGTACGCCACCGTCCTGCACGCCAAGCACCGGATCTGGATGCGACCAGGCGCGCCGAGGCTGGGCGTCCAGGCGGTGAATCGCCATCTCCCGGTCCTGGTGTGCTGGTACGTCGGCGCCTACCTCGTCGCGTTGACACCGCTGGTCGTGTCGACGGTGGTCAACGGCGGGCTCGGGACGCCGGATCCCGTGGTGATGCTGTCCGGTCCGCTCACGATGATCGCCGCGGTGGCACTCGGCTACGCCGTGGGCACCGTCGCTCCCACGATCGCGATGATCCCGGTGATCGCCATCGGGTTCTACGCGCTGCTCGTCGCAGGCAACGTGCTCGGCGAGCCGATGGCGGCGGTGGCACCGGTGCTCTGGTACGAGCCCCAGCTGGGCGAACGCGAATCGTTGCCGTTGCTGGTGTTTCGCATTGCCTTGTTCCTGTCCGTCGCCGTTGCCGCCTTCGCGCTCGCCGCACGCGCCATGACCCGTGTGCGGGCTTGGCGCTCGCTGGTCGACGTGGCGGTCTGCCTGGCTGTTCCCGGCGTGCTGGTCGCCGTGTCGTTGCTACGGCCACCCGTCGTGTACACGGCGGAAACGCCGGCCTCGTCATGCACGGAACGGCGGGAGATCCGGTACTGCGTGCACATCGAGCACGCTTCGCGACTGGACGAGCTGGCACGCCGCGTCGACCCGGTCATCGCCCGGTTCGGCACGAAGCCGGACAACATCGACGAGGTGTGGGACCAGGCCCTGATGTATGACCGGCAGATCGCCCCGCAACGCGTCGACGTCGTCTGGCTTCAACCGGACGGCTCGATGGAACCGAGCACCGCCGACACCGCGGCCGGCCTCTACGCGTGCGACTGGCGAGACGAGCCCACCCTCCTGCAGCAGCAGGCCCTCGCCGTCGCGTGGGACATCACGCACTTCCTCGACACGGGGAAACCTGAGGGTTCACTGGCGTCGATGTCGGTTGCCGAGGTCCAAGGCTGGCTCGCCGAACACCAGAAGCAGCTGCACAGCTGCACGCTCACCGAGGACCAGCTACCGAAGGCGAAGGCCCGATGATCCGCGTACTCCTCCACAGCCGCGGCGCGCAATGGGCGCTCCTGGCGGCCGTCGGGCTGTGGGTCGTCGCGGTCGGGATCGGGCGGGCCGCGCTCGAGATCGACCTCTCGCCCACCTTCCCGCCCACCAAGGTCGTGGTCGCCGAGTTTTGTGTGATCGTCGCCGCGACGCTTCTCGGGATTCTCACCCGGCCCCGGTTCTGGGAGTGGGACCGGGTCGCACGTGGACACCGCGCCAAGGCGCTCGCCGGCACGGTCGCGGCCGCGGTCATCGCGTGCGCGACCCTGTGCGTGCCCGTTCTCGTGCCGTGGCTTCCGGCCGGGGCGCCGTGGGGATGGGTGTTCGCCAACGCGCTCCTGCTCGCCGCGTTCGTCGTTCTGCTGACGCCGTTCCTCAGCGCGCTCGTCGCAGGCGGTGTCACCCTGGTCCTCTGGTTCGGCGCCGCGGTCGTCGCCAACCTCGCGCCGGCCGTGTGGCTGCCGCTCGCCCACTACCGTGGCCACGACCCGTCATGGGGAGTCGCGGCCGTCCTCTGTGTCGCGGCTGTGGTCGTGCATGTCCGCACCTGCGGCTTGACCGCCTGGGCGCACCGGCAGTTCGAACGCTAGAGCACCTTGTTGCCGTACATCTCCCCCAACGGGTCCGCGATCAGCTCGATGCGCGCACCGTCCGGGTCCTGGAAGTACACCGACACCTCGCTGTGCACGACGTGGTCGACGCCCGCGTCCGTCAGGCGGGCCACCAACTCGTCCCACCGCGCCGGGTCGACGGAGATCGCCACGTGGTGCAGGCCACCCAGGACCTCCTTGTACGGGCCCACGTCCAGGCCCGGGAAGTCGAAGAACGCCAGCAGGTTGCCGTTGCCGATGTCGAAGAAGAAGTGCGACGAGCCCTCGTAGTCGCGGTTCTCGATCAGTTCCGTGAGCGGGAACCCGAGCAGGCCCTGGTAGAAGTTGATGGTCCGTTCGACGTCGCTGGAGATCAGCGCCGTGTGGTGCAGGCCGCGGGCCGTGGTGGCCGGGCGGTCGTCGGTCAGGTACTTCGCGCGGAGTTCTTCCCGGGTCGTCATCGGAATCGTCCTTTCAGTCGATGGTGGCGTGCATTTCCCAGACCAGGATCTCCGCGGGCTCTGTCGCGGTGACCCGCTGGCCGCCGGTCGCGGTGAAGCGGACCGCGTCCCCCGCGGCCAGCGCCCCGGTGTCCTCCAGGGTGACGCTGCCCCGCGGCACGAACAGGTGCGACAGCGGCGCGTCCGGCAACTCGACGCTCTGCCCCGGCGCCAGCCGAGCCGCGTACAGGGCCGCGTACCGGTTGTGGATGCGGATCGCGGAGCTGTGCTTGTCCATTCCGGACGCGACCGGCACCAGACCGCCGGACAGCAGCTCGTGGTCGATCTCCAGTTGTTCGTAGCCCGGGTCGATGCCTGGCTCGTCGGGCAGTACCCACATCTGCACGAAATGCACCGGCTCGGGGTCACCGGCCAGGCGCCACGTGTCGTTCTTCTCCGAGTGCAGGATGCCCGTGCCCGCGCTCATGCGCTGCGCAAGACCGGGATAGATCACCCCGGAGTGGCCTTCCGAGTCCTGGTGCACCAGCGCGCCACCGAGGACCCACGTGACGATCTCCATGTCCTGGTGCGGGTGGGTGTCGAACCCGGTGCCCGGCTCGACGATGTCGTCGTTGTTCACCAGCAGCACGCCGTGGTGGGTGTTCGCCGGGTCGTAGTGCCCGCCGAACGAGAACGAGTGCTTCGAGTCGAGCCAGTCGATCCTGGTGGTGAACCGGTCGTCCGCGCGGCGGACATCGATCTTCGGGTGGGTCATGGCCGCCTCCTGCGGATATCTTCTGCGCAAGACAATAGCTCGGCAATCTCTTCTACGCAAGATAACCTCACGCAAGATTGTTCCGAGCGAGCTTCTTCCACTACAGTGACCGCATGCCAGACGACGACGAGATCGTGAGCTGGTGGGGCCTGGTCATCGAGGGCTACTACGCCACCCACAACCGCCTCATGAGCGGGATCGAGGAGCAGGTCGGCCTCGCGCCCGGCGCCTTCGACATCGTGATCCGGCTGCTCCGCTCCCCGGACCACCGCCTGCCGATGACCCGTCTCGCCAAGGAAGCGGCGCTGTCCAGCGGCGGGTTCACCAAGGTCGCCGACCGGCTCGTGGCAGCCGACCTGATCCGCCGCGAACCGAGCGACACCGACCGGCGGGTCACGTTCGCCGTGCTCACCGACCACGGCCGGGACGTGGCGGAACGTGCCCGCAAGGCGTGCGCGGACATCCTCCGCGAGCGCCTGCTGGAGCCGCTGGGCATCCAGCGGTGCGAGACGCTCGCGGAGACGATGCGGGACCTGCGTACCGCGAACGGTTAGCGGAAGGCGCTGTGCCCTGTGAGCGCCTGCCCGATGATCATCTGGTGGACCTCGGAGGTGCCCTCGTAGGTGAGCACGGACTCGAGGTTGTTGGCGTGCCGCAGCACCGGGTACTCGAGGCTGATCCCGTTCGCGCCGAGCAGGGTCCGGCACTCCCTGGCGATGGCGAGCGCGGCACGGACGTTGTTGAGCTTCCCCACGCTGACCTGCTCGGGCCGCAGCCGGCCCGCGTCCTTCAGCCGGCCGAGGTGCAGGGCCAGGAGCATGCCCTTGCCGAGCTCCACCGTCATGTCCGCGAGCTTGAGCTGCGTCGCCTGGTACGCGGCGAGCGGCTTGTCGAAGATGTCGCGCTGCCCGGCGTAGGCGATCGCGGTGTCCAGGCAGTCGCGGGCGGCGCCGAGCGCGCCGAACACGATGCCGTAGCGGGCCTCGTTCAGGCACGCCAGCGGGCCGGACAGGCCACGTGCCTCCGGCAGCATCGCCGACGCGGGCAGGCGCACGTCGTCGAGCACCAGCTCACTCGTTACGGAAGCACGCAGCGACAGCTTCTTGCTGATCTCCGGCGCCTGGAAACCGGGTGTGTCCGTCGGCACCACGAAGCCGCGGATCTTGTCGTCCGTCTGCGCCCACACCACGGCCACGTCGGCGACCGACCCGTTGGTGATCCACATCTTGGTGCCGTTCAGCACCCAGTCGTCGCCGTCGCGGCGGGCGTGGGTGCGCATGCCCGCCGGGTTGGACCCGAAGTCGGGCTCGGTCAGGCCGAAGCACCCGATGGCCTCGCCCGCGGCCATGCGCGGCAGCCACTCCTGCTTCTGCTCCTCCGACCCCCACCGCCAGATGGCGAACATCGCGAGCGACCCCTGCACGGACACCAGGCTGCGCAGCCCGGAGTCGGCCGCCTCCAGCTCCATGCAGGCGAGGCCGTAGGCCGTCGCGGTCGTCCCCGCGCACCCGTACCCGGTCAGGTGCATGCCGAGCACCCCGAGTTTGCCCAGTTCACGGGCCAGTTCGCGGGCCGGGATGGTGGCGTTCTCGAACCACTCCGCGAGGTGCGGGCGGATCCGTTCGGCGGTGAAGTCACGGACCGTGTCGCGGATCGCGCGGTCCTCCTCGCCGATGAGGTCCTCGACGTCCAACAAGCCGAGCGGGGTCTGCGGGTCGACCATGACCGTCCTCTCACACGAACGCGCTGATGACGCGGGCGTCTCGAAGGTACTTCCGCGCGGGGCGCTCGTCGACATCGCCGGGGTACGGTGGCCGGCACGGCGGCGTCCCAGGTAGACGAGGTACCACCGGCGGTGCCGCTGACCGGCGACGACCTCGACGCCGACCCGAAAGTCGTTGCGTGGCGCGGATTGCCGGGCGCGGTCGACCGGCCGGACGTGAACCGGATTCGCGAACAGCTGCGCACGTTCCGGCCGGACGTCGAGGTGGTCAACCCCCGGCCCGGAGACCGTTCGGAGCAGTGAAAAGGCTCCGTTACGCGCCTTTATGTGGGTTATTTACCCCAAGGACCTTGATTGTGCGTCTTTGTGTCGTACACATCGTCGTATGCCCCTGCGAAGAAGAACCTTCCTGCTGGGCGGTCTCGCCGGCGCCGGCGCCGGCCTGATCGCGTTCAGCTCCGCCTCCACCGCCGCCACCTACCCCTTCGCACTCGGTGTCGCCTCCGGTGAACCGGCCGCGGACGGGTTCGTCATCTGGACCCGGCTCGCCCCGAACCCCCTCAACCTGGACGGGTTCGGCGGCATGCCGGACCAGCCGGTCACCGTCGAATGGCAGGTGGCGAACGACGAGTACTTCCGGGACGTGGTCGCGTCCGGCTCGACCACGGCCGTGCGGGCGTCGGCGCACAGCGTCCACGTCGAGGTAACCGGGCTGCCCGCGGGTCGGGTGTATTGGTACCGCTTCCGGGCCGACAACCAGATTTCGCAGGTCGGGCGTACGAGAACCGCGCCTGCGGTCGGCACCTCCCCGGCGCTGACGATGCTGTTCGCGTCGTGCGCCCACTACGCCTCCGGCTACTACACCGCGTACCGGCGGATGGCCGAGGAGAACCCGGACCTGATCCTGCACCTCGGCGACTACATCTACGAGTCCGGCGCGTCCGACGTCCGCGCGCACCTGCCCGCCAAGGAGATCACCAGCCTCGCCGACTACCGGGTGCGGCACGCGCAGTACCGCAGCGACGTCGACCTGCAGGCCGCGCACCACGTCGCGCCCTGGGTGGTCGTGTGGGACGACCACGAGGTCGAGAACAACTACGCGAACCTGGTCCGCGGGGACACCTCACCGACCGGCGACTTCCGTGCCCGCCGCGCCGCCGCGTACCAGGCGTACTACGAGCACATGCCGCTGCGGTCGGCGCAGCTGCCGTCCGCGGAGAACCTGCAGCTGTACCGGCGGCTCCGGTGGGGCAGCCTCGCGACGTTCCACATGCTCGACACCCGCCAGTACCGCATGGACCAGGCGTGCGGCGACGGTTCGCAGGTGTGCCCGGAGGCCGACGACCCGGCACGCACCATCACCGGCACCACGCAGGAGTCGTGGCTGCTCAACGGTCTCGGCCAGCGGCTCGCCACGTGGGACCTGATCGGTCAGCAGGTGTTCTTCGCGCAGCGGCTCAACAACGACGACGGTGCCCGCAGCATGGACGCGTGGGACGGCTACACCGCCAACCGCAAGCGCATCCAGGACGGCTGGCAGGCCAGGGGCAACACGAGCACGGTCGTGCTCACCGGTGACGTGCACCGGCACTGGGCGGCCAACATCATGAACAACTACACGACGCAGGACAGGGTCATCGGCACCGAGCTGGTGACCACGTCGATCACCTCCGGCGGCGACGGCAACGCGACCGACGACGGCACGTCGAGCCGCAACCCGCACGTCAAGTTCAACAAGAACCAGCGCGGCTACGTCCGCACGCGGACCACCCCGACGCAGATGAACGTCGACTTCCGCGTGCTGGACAAGGTGACCGTCCGCGACTACCCGATCAAGACCGCGAAGAGCTACGTCATCCAGGCAGGCAACCCGGGCCTGCAGAACCCGTGAACGGAGCTGCGTTGATGAGACGCGTCATCATCCCGGCCCTGGTCGCCACGCTCGGCCTGGCGACCGCTCCGCTCGCCACCGCGGACGGCACGCTCACGTGGGCCAGGGTCAACACGACGACCACCGGCGACCAGGACAACCCGTCGGTCGCGGCGTCCCGCACCGGCTACACGGCCGTGGTGTGGGAGGACGACCGCGACACCACCGCCCCGAACGACACCGTGCACACCGAGGTGTTCATACGGCTGTACCGCGACGGTGCCCCGGTGTTCGAGAAGAAGGTGTCGACCGGCGGCACGGGGAACTGGCGGCACGTCCAGCCCGACGTCGCGGTCCGCGACAACGGCGCCACCGTGGTCACGTGGTCCGACGACCAGGACGGCAACGGCTACTACCAGATCCGCGTCGCCACCTACGACGCCGCGGGCACGCAGACCGGCACGGCGACCGCCAACGGGACGGCGGCGGGTCAGCAGACCAACCCGGAGGTGGCGGTCGATCCGGACGGGGCGGCGTTCGCGGTCGTCTTCGAGGACGAGCAGACCGACGCGGAACCGACGATCCGTCTGTCCGGCTTCGCGTCGATCACCTCGAAGACGTACGAGATCCGCGCGCACGCCGCGGGCGGCACGAACCGCCACCCCGACGTCGCGATGGGCGCGGCGGGCAACGCGATCGTCGTGTGGGACGAGGACCTCGACGGCAACGGCTACTACAACGTGGGGCTGGCGAGCTTCACGCCGTCCGGCGCGGCGAAGATCGCCAAGCGTGTCGCCAACGCCGCGACGGACGGCCAGCAGCAGAACGCGACGGTGGCGGCCAACTTCAACGGGGACTTCGTGGTGGGCTGGGAAACCGACCACCAGGGCACCGACCAGATCGGCGTCCGCTCGTTCACCGCGACGGGCGCCGCTCCGGCCGAGGCGTTCCTCGCGGGCAACGACCCACAGGTGGGCCTGGACGACCAGCGCTACGCGGTCGCGTACTGGACCCTCGGCGACGACGTCTTCCTGCAGGGCCTGAACCCGGACGGCACGTCGGTCGGCCGCCAGCCCCAGATCCGGGCCAACCCGTCCGCCACAGGACGCCAGAACCAGCCGGCGCTGGCAGTGGACCCCTACGGCCGGATCACGCTGACCCACAGCGACGACTCGGACGGCGACGACTTCGATGAGGTGAACATCGGCACCGGGTTGACCAACAGCACGTGGTGACCCAGTTGTCCACAGCAGCACCGGTTATCCACAGATCAACAAAATCCGCCGACATCGTCCCCCCGACCCGGTAGACTGGCATGGCGGGTGGCCCCCGGGATCGGGTGGGGGTTGCGTTCGGCGGCGTTGATCTTGAGTGAAACGCGGGCACGGCTCGTCGCATGGTCGTGCCCGCGTTTCACACCGCTTCGCGCAGCGCGCGGAACGCGTCCGCCAGCGCGTCTGCCTGGTAGTGCGCGTTGAGACCGCTCGGATTGGGCAGCACCCACAGCCGCGCACCCGCGATCGCCTCGTCCTGCGGCCCGACCACCGCCTTCGGCCGGTCGAAAGCCGAGCGGTACGCCGAGATCCCGACCACCGCGACCCACTCCGGTTCGTACCGCTCCGCCAGCGCGGTCAACCGCACCCCGCCGGCACGGAGTTCGTCCCGCGTCAACTCGTCGGCACGCGCCGTCGCCCGCGGGACGATGTTCGTGATCCCCAGCCCGTACTCGAGCAACACGTCCTGTTCGGACGGGTCCAGCAACCGCGGCGTGAACCCCGACCGGTGCAGAGCGGGCCAGAACCGGTTGCCCGGCCGCGCGAAGTGACAGCCGGTCGCGGCCGAGTAGAGCCCGGGGTTGATGCCGCAGAACAACACCGACAACCCCGGCGCGATCACGTCGGGGATCGTCTTGGCACGCGCGGCGGCCAGCTCGTCGGCGGTCGGCCTCACAGTCGGCCAGCTTACGGACCACCACGCACCCGTCGCACGGCCGCGAGCCGCCGGCACCTGCTCACCAGTCCGCCGCCCGCGCCATGAGCAGGTCCCGGGCCCGCGCGATGTGCGGCTCGGCGAAGGCGCCCGCGCGGACCGCCAGGTAGATGGTGTTGGTCGGCAACCGGCCGTCGCCGCGGATGATCAGTTCGCGGAGAGCGCCGGTCGCCAGCTCGTTCTCGCACAGGTACCTCGGCAGCACGGTCGCCCCCGCACCGGCCACGGTCGCCGCGAGCACGGCACGCAGGTCCGGCACGACGACCACCGCCCGCCCGGGCGGCAGCGTCTTGTACACGGAGTTCCAGTAGCGCCGGATCAGCGGCAGGTCCTCGGCGTAGGCCACCCACGGCGCGTCGCCGAGCACGCCGCTCGTGTCCGGGTAGTACCAGCGATCGGCGGCGACGAGCGTCAGCTCCTCCTCGTAGAGAGGCGCGGACAGGATGCCGCGCCCGCGGGGCTTGGCACCGGTGATCACCAGGTCGAGGCCACCTTTGGTCAGCTGGTCGAGCAGGTCGTCGGGCATGCCGAAGGTGACCCGCAGGGCGGTGTCCGGCAGCTGGACGAGGGCGGGGAGCGCCTTCAGCGCCATGAACTCGGCGGGTCCGCCGACGTGCAGCGACACCTTGCCGCCGACGAAGTCCCCAAGCGCGGCGGTCAGGTCGTCGAGCGGGCCCGCCAGCCTGCGCGCGAGGTCCTCGCCCGCCGAGGTGGTGGTGACACCGCGGGCGTGGCGGTGGAAGAGCGGCTTGCCGACGTGCTTCTCCAGCGTCTTGAGCTGGGCGGTGACGGCGGGCTGGGACAGGTCGAGGAGCTGCGCGGCGGCCGTGACGGACCCGGCGCGGTGCACTGCGAGGAAGGTTCTGAGCAGGTCGAGTGAAGTCATCAGAATTCTGATGATACAGCGCATAAGTTCTATTGGTCCCCGATGCCTCGGCCATGCCATTCTGGTCCCATGAAAGCAATCCTCCTCGCCCTGACCAGCCACGACGACCTCGGCGGCCTTCGCAAGACCGGCTTCTACGTACCGGAGGCCGCGCACCCGTGGCGCGTGTTCCGCGACGCCGGTTTCGCGGTCGACCTGGTGAGCGTGAACGGCGGGCGACCACCCATGGACGGCTTCGACGCCGACGACGGAACTCAACGCGACTTCGTGAAACTGCCCGAACTGGGCAACACCCGGCGCGCGGCCGAGGTCGATGCCGTCGGCTACGACGCGATTCTGTACGTCGGCGGCCACGGCACCATGTGGGACTTCCCCGACGACGAGGGCCTCGCGCGGCTGGGACGCGACATCTACGAGGCCGGCGGCGTGGTCGCGGCCGTGTGCCACGGCCCGTCCGCCCTGCTGAACCTGACCCTCACCGACGGCACCTACCTGGTGGAAGGCAAGGAAGTCTCGGCCTTCACCAACACCGAGGAAGAAGCGGTCGGCCTGGCGGGTGTCGTGCCGTTCCTCCTGCAGTCCGCATTGGAGGACCGCGGCGCCAAGCACGTGGGCGCACCGGACTTCGAACCCCAGGTCTCGGTGTCCGACCGCCTGGTGACGGGCCAGAACCCGGCCAGCGCCACCAAGGTCGCCGAGGAGGTGGTGCGCCTGCTGAGGGCCAACCGCTGATCCCCGCCGCCGTCCCGTCCTCGTTCGCTCGCACACCATCCCCAGCCCGTTCCGCACAGGAAGAGGTGATCTTCACGAACCATTGCGACACGCGGTTGACCGTTCGCCGGTGAGCCACCCGTCCACTGTGTTTCGATCGTCGGCGACCAGCCGCTCCAGCCGACGTTCGGAACCGCATGTCCTCCTTGCTCCTCACGCTGCTGTCCCTCCCCTTCTACCTGCTGATGCTGTGGCCGCTGGTCGTGGCGTCCCGGCGGGTCCTCGGGGTGCGCATCAGGACGGTGCGGGCACTGATCGGTGCCGTGCTGGGCTGGTACGTGGCGGGTCAGCTGGCGGGCTGGTTGTTCCCGAACGTCCACCGGACGCCGAGCGTGTTCGTCGGCCTGCTCATCCCGATCGCGGGGTGCGCGTTCCTGGCCACGCTGACGTTCCTGTTCCTCGCCGAGATGGCGCTCCCCAGCGGTGGCGGGCTGGGGTTCGTCGGACGGCTGCGCTCGATCCGGCGCCGGATGGCTCGGGCGCGGAGGTACTCACAGGTCAGCCGGATCGCGGTGAAGCACGGCATCGGGCCGTACCTGGGCGGCAGGCGCCCGGCGGACGTCACCCGGCACGCGGTGTTGGCTCGGTCGCTGCGCCGGGCGCTGGAGGACGCCGGCGTCACGTTCGTGAAGCTGGGGCAGGTGCTGTCGACGCGACCCGACCTGCTGCCGCCCGCGTTCATCGACGAGCTGAGCAGGCTGCAGGACCAGGTCGCGCCGGTTCCGTTCGAGAGGGTGGAACGGGATCTGGAGGAGGAGCTGGGCCGTCCGGTGACGGAGGTGTTCGCGGAGTTCGACCGGGAACCACTGGCGGCGGCATCCATCGCGCAGGTGTACCGGGCGCGGCTGCACAGTGGCGAGGACGTGGTGGTGAAGGTCCGCCGCCCGGACATCGACCGGGTGGTGGAACGGGACCTCGACATCGTCTACCGCGTCGCGCGGTCGTTGGAGCTGCGGGCGTCGTGGGCGCGGTCGCTCGGCGTGGTCGACCTCGCCGACGGATTCGCCGCGGCACTCACCGAGGAGCTCGACTTCCGCGTCGAGGCACGGAACATCGCCGCGGTGAGCGCTGTCGGCAACGACGGCGAGATCGCGCTGCCGACCGTCCACAGTGACCTGTCGAGCGAACGCGTCCTGGTGATGCGCCGCCTGGACGGCACCCCGGTCCGCTCGGCGATCGGCAGTGTGGACAACGCCCGCCGTGACGAACTCGCGCGAGCGCTGCTGGACTGCGTGTTGCGACAAGTGCTGCTGCACGGCGTGTTCCACGCCGACCCACACCCGGGCAACGTGCTGTTGCTGGCCGACGGCAAGCTGGGCCTGCTCGACTTCGGCTCGGTGGGCCGCCTGGACGCGACGCTGCGCGGCGGCCTGCGCAACCTGCTGGCCGCGATCGACCGAGGCGACCCGGCCGGCCTGCGCGACGGTCTGCTGGAGGTAGTCGACCGCCCGGACGAGATCGACGAGCAACGCCTCGAGCGTGCGCTGGGTGCGTTGATGGCGAAGCACCTGTCGCACGGCCAGGCACCGGACCTGGACATGTTCACGGACCTGTTCCGGGTCGTGGCCGAGTTCCGCCTGTCGATCCCACCGGCGATCGCCGCGGTGTTCCGCGCGCTGGCGACGGTCGAGGGCACCCTCGGCCTGCTGGCACCGGGCTTCAACATCCTGGTCGAATCGAGAACGTTCGCGAACACACTGATCGGAGAACAACTACAACCGGACTCACTACGCCGCACGGCGACCGAAGAACTGATGTCGCTGCTCCCGGTGCTGCGCAGACTCCCCCGCCGCATCGACAGGGTGACGTCGGCCCTGGAACAAGGCCGCCTGTCCGTCAACATCCGCCTGTTCGCCGACGAACGCGACAGAGCAGTGGTGACGACAATGCTGCACGAACTACTGCTGGCATTCACGGGCATGGCGACCGGCCTGATGGCAGTCCTGCTGCTGACCAGCACAGGCGGCCCACGGGTGAGCCCGGAACTGACACTGAACCAGATCTTCGGCTACAACCTGCTGGTCGTCAGCGCACTACTGGGCCTGCGACTCCTCTTCGTCGTGTTCCGCGCACAACGCAAACCCACCACCAATGCCAGCCGACCAACCAATTGACGGAACGCCCACCGACCCAACCACAAACCCAGGCCCGCGGCGCAAACACTGCTTCGAGGCCCGCCTCGCCGCGACCAATCCCCGATGATCGCCACGCTCAGTCCGAGTGACCCACCCCGCCTCAACTCTCCGCCCAGCCGACTGCTCCCCCTGACGACGCTCGCCAGCGCATGCCCCTAGACCAGTCCGATCGGTCGCCCGCCCGACCACGTCCACTGGCGGCCGTCGCAGACCACGCCCCCGGACCACTCCTACTGGCCACGCCCGCCCGGCACTCCCGCCTGGCCACTCCCCTGCTCCGCGGGCCCAACCAAGCTCGTCCGACCAAGCCCCGCCGAGCCCGCCGCACGAGTTCACACGACCAAGCCCGTTGCCCGAGCCGCCCCGGTACCTGAGCCCGCTGGCTGAACGCGCGACCAGGGCTCGTTGATCAGCGTCACCGGCATCCAGCCGCCCGGCGGGGCTCGCCAACGGCTGCCCGCCCGCCCCCTCCTCACCCAACCCGTCCGTAGACCGTCCGCCCTGTGACCTCCCCAACAGCACCGGTCCGGCGTCAGGCCGCGTGGTGGACCGGGTCCACTCGCTGCTACTTCTTCGCCGTTCCCGGTGCGGAGACCCTCCGTTGGATGGCGGTCAGCATCCGGTCCGGGAGGATCCGCCCCGCCACCGCCTGGGCCTTGTTCCGGAAGGAACCCGTGATCACGTGGTCCTTGCCGGCCAGCATGGCCTCCACCGCCTGCCGGGCCACCTCTGCGGCGTCGTCCTTCGGGCCTGCGCCCAGCTTGGTGTCGGTCATGCCCGCGCGTTCGAAGAAGCGGGTCTCCGTCGGGCCCGGCATGACCGCGGTCACGGTCACGCCCGTGCCCCTCAGCTCCTCCCGCAGCCCTTGCGCGAACGACTGCAGGAACGCCTTCGACCCGTGGTAGACCGCCTGGAACGGGCCCGGGGAGGTCGCGGCGATGGACGACGTGAACAGCAGCCTGCCCGCGGCTCGGTCGACCATGTCCGGGAGCAGCAGTTTCACCAGGTGAACCGCGGACCGCACGTTGAGGTCCACCACCGCGAGCTGGTCGTCCAGCGACGTGTCCTGCACGAAACCGCCGCTGATGCCCACGCCCGCGTTGATCGCCAGGACGCTGACCGGGCGGTTCAGGGACTTGATCTTGGTGGCGAAGGCGTCGACCTCCTTGGGGTCCCTCAGGTCGGCGCGCATGGCGGTGACCTGGGCGCCCGGGCGTTCGAGGCGGGCGGGGGCCCGCGTGATCTCCTCGTCCTCCGCCACGACCAGCAGGTCGTAGCCCTGGTCCGCCAGTTCCTTGGCCAGCTCGTGGCCGATGCCGCTCGACGCGCCGGTGACGACAGCGAGGGGGCGCTCGTTGAGTTCAGTCATTCCGGGCGGTTACCCCTCGCGGACCGGCTCATACCCGGACGTGTTTCCGCTGGTCGACGCCATTTTCCGGCCGGAGGTTTGAACCCGCGCCGACGGGGCTACCCAGCGTCGACACGTCGGTCCGGCGGCCGGCGACATTTGCTTGACCTGACGGAGGAGGCCCGGGTGGACACAGGGGGCGATCGGTCCTGTGCGACGGTGAGAGCGGGGGTCACACGTGGCCTTGTGACGTATTGGATGATGGCGTGGTGAGTTCAGAGCCATTCCGAGACGCTGACCAGAGCAAGCCCGCCGCACCTGGACTGTCTGTCCTGGTGGAACCCCATGGCGAGGCCGTGGTGCTCAACGTGGCAGGGGAGATCGACCTGGCCACCGCCCCCCAGCTGGGGGATTCGATCAACGCTGCCATGGAGCAGCGCCCGGAGACGCTGGTGGTCGACCTGAGCCAGGTGGACTTCCTCGCGTCGGCGGGCATGGCGGTGCTCATCGGGTGCCACCAGCAGGCCAAGGGCAATCTCCGCTTCCGGATCGTCGCTACCGGGAGCGCCACGTTCCGCCCCATGGAATTGACAGGGATGACCGACGAGATCTCGATCTACCCCACACGCGACGAAGCACTCGCCGCCGACTGAGGGCGCCTGGCTCCGGTCGCTCGACGGCGGCGAGCGACCGGAACGCTGAACGTTGGAGGCTTCGGCCGTGAACCTGGGGCATCAGAACCTCGACAACCTCCCCGCGGAGGACCTGCACTTCCGGGTACCCGCGGTGGCCGGCCGTCTCGCCGGCCTCCGGCGCGAGCTGGCCCAGTGGGCCGCCCGCGTCGGGCTGTCCGACGAGGACGCCGAGGCGCTCGTGCTCGCCAGCTACGAAGCCATGGCCAACTCCGTCGAGCACGCCTACCGCGACCAGACACAGGGCCTGCTCGACCTGCGCGGCGAGGTCGACGAGGAAGCGGGCCGCGTGATCATCACCGTCACCGACTACGGGCAGTGGCAGCCACCGCGGCCGAGCAACGGGCTGCGCGGCCGCGGGCTACCGCTGATCCAGGGCCTCACCGCGACGTCGACGATCACGCCGACGTCCGAGGGCACCACCGTGACGATGTTCTGGCCGCTGGCCCGAGATCGGTAATTCCTCGCGCAAATCGCACGCAAAAACCACGCTTTTGCCAGCCTGTATCCGAGCGATTCCAGTGCGTGATCAAAAATCTAACGATGGTCCGGCTCGGACGGTCGGTTGAGTCCGTTCGGGCGATTCGCCCCTGTGACCTCGCAGGTACCGTCGTGCTCGAGAGGGCATGGCAGGAAAGGCGTGGGACATGAGCGATGTCGACGGCCGCCGTTACCGGGTGGTGGTCAACGACGAAGTGCAGTACTCCATCTGGCCCGGTGATCAGGGGGTACCCGGGGGATGGCGCGCGGAGGGCACCGAAGGGGATCGGTCGCTCTGCCTCGCGCACATCGAACGCGTGTGGACGGACATGCGGCCGCGCAGCGTGCGGGAGCACCTGCCGGCGTGACCGGGCAGCCGTGACGACCGGCGCCCGCTGAGACCCCGCTGAGCCAGGGGTTCATTCGCCTACCCGACCTGGGCTTAGACCTGCCCTGCGCCGGGAAGGCGCACATTTCCGGGCGCCGGAATACAACCATGGGCAAATACCGCTCGGTATTTGCCGCAGATTTCTGACTACTGCGCATGCCATCGGGCTGCGCGGGCGGTGCCGTGCACTCGAAACCCGCCGCGCCCCGCCTTTCTTCGCCGTGGACCCTGCGGCCCTGCTCCCGGAAGGTCAGCCGTGACCATCGACGACACCTTCGTCTTCCCCACCTCGTCCGGCCAGCGCCGGCTGTGGCTGCTGGACCAGCTCATCCCCGGCAGCCCCGCCCACCACCTGGGCTGGCGCGTCACGCTCACCGGCCCGCTCGACCGCGACCGCCTCGAGAACGCGCTGACCACCGTCGTCAACCGGCACGAGGCGCTGCGCACGACGTTCACCGCCGCCGACGGCGTGCCCAGCCAGGTCGTGGTCGCCACCGCCGACGTCCGCCTGCCTGACCTCGACGAGGCCGACGTCGACGACCTCGTGCGCCGCCCGTTCGACCTCGCCACCGGGCCGCTGCTGCGGGCTGGCCTCGTGACGACCGGGCCCGACGAACACGAACTCGTGCTGGTCGTGCACCACGCGATCGTCGACGCCTGGTCCTGCGCGATCCTCTTCGACGAGCTGGCCCGCTGCTACGCGGGCGAGGAGCTGGACGAGCCCGCCATCCAGTACCCGGACTACGCGGTCTGGCAACGGGAACAGGCAGACGCCAACGCGCTCGCCGACGCCGCCCGCTACTGGCAGGCCGAGCTGGCGGGCATCCCCACCGTCCTCCCCCTGCCGATCGACCGCCCGCGCTCGGCCGCCGCCGGCCGCGGCGCCGACCTCGTGCGTGACCTCGAGCCACTGCCCGACGCGTCGTTCAGCACCCTGCTCGCGGTCTTCCAGGCGATGCTGCACCGGTTGACCGGGCAGGAGGACTTCCTCGTCGCCACCCCCGTACCCGGCCGCACCCGCCCCGAGACCGAGCACCTCGTCGGCTTCCTCGCCAACACGCTCGCGCTCCCCGCGCGCATCCCGCCCGACACCACGTTCGCGCAGCTCGAGAAGCACACGGCCGAGGCCGTCATGGGTGCGCTCGCCCACCAGGACCTGCCGTTCGAGGACCTCGTCGACCTGCTGGCCGCCGAGCGGTCGCTCACGCACACACCGGTCGCGCAGGTCATGTTCGCGGTCGAACCGCCCCCGGAACCGACCGCGGTGGCCGGTCTGACGCTCACACCGAGACCGCTGCCCAACGGCGGTTCCACGTTCGACCTGTTCCTCACCGTCGAACCGGGCCCGGACCGGTGGCGGACCCGGTGGAACTACGACACCGACCTGTTCGACCGCGCGACCGTCGAGAGTTTCGCGGACCTGTACGCGGTGCTGATGAAGGCCGTGCTCGCCGACCCGGACCGGCCGATCGCCGAACTGCCGCTGTGCGACGGCACCAGAACGGTCGTCGACACGCCACCGGCGGGCACCGTCACGTTCGACCTCGCCCGGTTCGGGGACGCGCCCGCGGTGCGCGACGCGACCCGGTCGCTGACCTACCGCGAGCTGGACGAGACCGTGAACCGGCTCGCGCACCTGTTGCGCGCCAACGGGGTCGGCCCGGACGTGCCGGTGGCGCTGTGCCTCGAACGGGGCGTGCCGGTGGTGGTCGGCATCCTCGCGGCCTGGCGGGCGGGCGGCGGTTACCTGCCGCTCGACCCGTCGTGGCCTGCCGACCGGCTCGCCGCGATGGTCCGCGACGCGGACTGCCCGGTGCTCGTCACCCACGACGCCGCCCGCGTGTCGCTGCCCGGCGAACGCACGGTGATCAACCTGGACACCGCCGACCTCGCGGCGCGACCGGCGACCCCGCTCGCGCCGTCCGCCACGCCCGGCTCGATCTCCTACCTCATCTACACCTCCGGCTCGACGGGCACCCCGAACGGCGTCACGCTCACCCACGGCGGCATCCAGAACCTGCTGTCCGCCATGGACGAGCTGCTCGACCTGCGGCCGGACGACCACGTCGCGTCGATCACCACGCCGTCGTTCGACGTGTCCACGGTGGAGCTGCTCGCGCCGCTCCTGCGGGGCGCACGCGTCACCGTGCTGCCCGCGGGCGACGTGTCGGACGGCAGGCGCCTGCGGCAGCGGCTCGTCGAGACGGGCGCGACGGTCGTGCAGGGCACGCCGTCCGCGTGGCGGCTGCTCGTCGCCGCGGGCGGGGTGCCCGCGTCCGTGCGGCTGCGGATCACCGGCGGCGAACCGCTGACCCGCGACCTCGCCGACGCGCTGCAGACCGACGGCGCCCGGCTCGTCGACGGCTACGGCCCGACCGAGACGACCGTGTACTCGGCGGCCGGGACCGTCCCGCGTGGACCGGCGCCGGTCCGGTTGGGCGACCCGGTCGGCGCCACCACGCTGCACGTCCTCGACCCGACGCTGCGGCCGGTGCCGGACGGCGTGCTGGGCGAGCTGTACATCGGCGGCGCGGGCGTCGCGCGTGGCTACCGCAACCGGCCGGGGCTCACGGCCGCGCGGTTCCTGCCCGACCCGTTCAGCTCCACGCCCGGCGCGCGGCTGTACGCGACCGGCGACCTGGTGCGCAGGCGCGGCGGGCGGCTGGAGTTCCTCGGCCGCGCCGACCACCAGGTGAAGGTGCGCGGGTACCGCATCGAGCTGGGTGAGATCGAGTCGGTGCTGCGCGCGCACAACCTGGTGCGGAACGCGGTCGTGACGGTGTGGCGGGGCGGTTCGGACGACGTGCGGCTGGTCGCGTACGTGCTGCCCGGGCCGCGGCTGGATCCGAACGAGCTGCGGCCGTGGCTGTCGGCGCGGCTGCCGGACCACATGGTGCCGAACCTGGTGATGACGATCGACGCGGTGCCGAGGACGCCGACCGGCAAGGTCGACCGGACCGCGCTGCCCACACCGGTGTGGGCGCCGACGCGGACGCGGGTGGTCGCGCCGCGCGACGACGTGGAGCGGCGGCTGGCCATGATCTGGCGGGACGTGCTGAGCCTCGGCCCGGCCGTGGAGCTGGGCGTGCACGACGACTTCTTCGCGCTGGGCGGGCATTCGCTGACGGCGGCGCAGCTGCTCGCGCGGGTGCGTGCGCAGCTGTCGGTGCACCTGCCGCTGGCGACGTTGTTCGCCGCGCCGACGATCGCGGGGCTCGCCGCGTCGGTCGCGGTGGCACAATCGCCGCGTGCGGGCTGAGCGGTTGGTGACGCTGCTGTTCCTGTTGCAACAGCGGGGCCGCGCGACCGCCGCGGAGCTGGCGGCCGCGCTGGAGGTGTCGGAACGCACGGTGTACCGGGACGTCGAGGCGCTGCTCGCCGCCGGTGTTCCACTGTGGACCGAGCAGGGCCGGGCGGGCGGCATCCGGCTGATGGAGGGCTGGCGCACACGCCTCGACGGGCTGACCGGCCGCGAGGCGGCGGCGATCTTCGCGGTCGGCGTGCCGGAGTTGCTGGCGGAGCTCGGGCTCGGCACGTCGCTGACGGCGGCGCGCGCGAAGGTGCTCGCCGGGCTGCCCGAGCCGTTGCGGGAGTACGCGTCGGCGATCGCGGACCGGTTCCACCTGGACGCGCCGGGCTGGTTCCAGCAGCCGGAGACGGCGACGCAGCTGACGGTGGTCGCGGACGCGGTGGCGTCGACCCGGCGGCTGCGGATGGACTACCGGCGCGGGCAGGCGGTGGTGACGCGCGAGGTGGACCCGCTGGGGCTGGTCGTGAAGGCCGGGGTCTGGTACCTCGTCGCGCGGGCCGGCGCGGACGTCCGGACGTACCGGGTGACGCGGATCGTGTCGGCGGTGCCGCTCGAGGAGTTCACGCGGCCGCCGGACTTCGCGCTGGCGGCGTGGTGGGCGCAGTCGTCGGCCCGGTTCGAACGGTCACTGCTGCGGGAAACGGTGCGGCTACGGTTGAGCTGGCAGGGCATGCGCGCACTGCGGACGGCGACCGACGAGGACGCGGCCGCGGCGGCGATCGCCACGGCCGGCCCGGCGGACGAGGAGGGGTGGCGGGAGGTGGAACTGGAGGTCGAGAGCCTGCCGGTGGCCACCACCCAACTGCTCTCGCTGGGGGCCGGCGTCGAGGTGGTGGCCCCGGAGGAGTTGCGAGCCGCTCTGGCCGAGCTGGGGTTGGCCATCGCGGCCCGCAACGCACCGGTCGAGGACCGGCAGCAGGGGGACGGGGCGCCGAGGTCGACGTGACGCCATGGTGAGCGGCCTCACCTCGGCGTGGCCTCCGGCCCCCGGTCACCACGCTACGCGCGACCACCGACAATCCCGGCTGCAGAGACGAAAGTTGTCCACAACCACGCGGGTTCGCTACCCGGCCTGCCTTCGGCTCGCCAAACGACAGTTGTGCACCACCACGGCCAGTCACCCGCTCTTCGGACCTGGGTGTCCGGTCGAGGAGGTCGCTCGACCGGATGTTCACCACCGGACCTGGCCTCCGGCCCCCGATCACCACGCTACCCGCCACCACCGACAATCCCGGGCCGCGAGACGACGGTTGTCCACAACCACGGACAGCCACCTGCTCTCCGGACGCGGGTGCCCCCGGTTCGGTCGAGGAGGTTGGTCGACCGGGTGTTCACCGCCTGGCCTCCGCCACCGCGTACTCGGCTCGGTCGAGGGCACCGCTCGGGCGGATTCGCCACCCGGCGTGGCCTCCGGCCCCCGGTTCCACGCTACGGCATGGCACCGACAGTTCCGGCTCGCGAAGCGACGGTTGTCCACAGCCACGGCCCGGCCATCGCGGTCCGGCCCGGGTGTCCGCCACGACGGTGTCCGCCACGGCATTTCTTGGCTCGGCCAAGGGCATCGTCCGGCCGCATTCGCTACCGGGCTTGGCCTCCGGCCCCCGATCACCACGCTACCCGCCACCACCGACAATCCCGGGCCACGAGGCGGTGGTTGTCCACAGCCACACCCGCCGATGTCCTGTGGACAACCGCGCGGTCGCCGCCGGAAATTGTCGGTGTTGTGCCGTAGCGTGGTGACCGGGGGCCGGAGGCCGGCCGCCGTCAGGTGTTGTTGCCCAGGAAGCCCATGTACAGCGCGGTGAGGTCCAGTTCCTCCGCCACCGCGGGCTGGCGGGCCGTGCCGTGGTCGACGAGGCGGTGCAGGGACTCCATCTTCTCGTCCAGCGCCGCGGCCGCTTCCGCTGCTTCGGCCAGTTCGCTCTGCAGGTTCGGCGGCACCTCGCCGCGGTACTTGTAGTAGATCTTGTGTTCCAGGCTGGCCCAGAAGTCCATCGCGATGGTGCGGATCTGGATCTCGACCGGGATGCGGTCCGTGCGGTCCGAGCGGAACACCGGGATCGACACGATCAGGTGGAGGCTGCGATAACCGTTGGGCTTCCGGTTGGTGATGTAGTCGCGCTCGTCGAGGAGGGTGATGTCCTCCTGGCCGACGATCATGTCCCTGATCTTCGGGATGTCGGAGATGAAACTGCAGACGACCCGGACACCGGCGATGTCGAGCACGTTCTCGCGGATGCTCGCGAGGTTCATCGCGTAGTTCTTGCGCCGCACCTTCTCGAGCACGCTCTCCGGCGCCTTCAGCCGCGAGTTGATGTGCTCGATCGGGTTGTACTCGTGGGCGTTGTTGAAGTCCTCACGCAGGATGTTGATCTTCGTCGTGATCTCGTCGATCGCGAACTTGTAACCCAGCATGAAGTCCGTGAACTGCTCACGGAGGACGCGGAAGTCCTCGATGTCCAGGGTCGGCTGCCAAGATCTCATCACCTCCATAGTGCCTCAGCGGTAGCCGGTCGCGTCCGCGGGTTTGCCCTGGCTCTCCACCTCCGCGATGTACCGCCACGCGTCCGGCCTGCTGCCGTCGACGTCGGTGAAGCCGTAGACCTTCGCGAGCTCACCCGACGACAGCGACTGCCCGTTCCACCGCGCGACGTCGGGATCCGCCGCGAGCGCGGCCGCTGCCCGGCCCACGAAGACCGGTGACTCGGAGATCACGAAGTGCGGCTGGTGCGCGGTGGCGTCCCGCCAGTTGTCCTCCGTCACACCGAACGTCTCCAGCATCGCCTCCGACCGCAGCCACCCCGGCGTCAGCGCCAGCGCCGTGCACCCGTACGGCGCCAGCTCCACCGACTGCGCGAGCGCCATCCGCTGCACCGACACCTTCACGAGGTCGTAGAAGAACCCCGCGTCCGCGCGGTAGTTCGCGTTGGACTCGGTGGTGCCGTCGGTCATCTCGATCACCAGCCCACCTGGCCTGCGGATGAGCAGCGGCAGCGCGAAGTGGCTCGTGATGGCGTGGCTGTCGATGCCGAGCCGCAGCATGCGCAGGCCGCCGTCGAGGTCGTGCTCCCACAGCTTCTTCTCGAACGCGAGGTAGCGGTCGCCGCCCCAGATGTCGTTGACCAGCACGTCGAGCCGGCCGTGGTCGCGGTCGATCCGCTCGACGAGCGCCTTCACCCGCTCCGGTTCGAGGTGGTCGACCTGGACCGCGATCCCCTCGCCGCCCGCCGCGGTCACCAGCTCGGCGGTCTCCTCGATGGTCTCGGGCCGGTTCACCTCCGACCGCTGCGTCCGCGTCGTCCTGCCGGTCGCGTACACGGTCGCGCCCCGCCGCCCCAGCTCCACCGCGATGGCCCGGCCCGCGGCCCGCGTAGCACCCGCGACCAGCGCGACCTTCCCCTTGAGTTCGTCCATGCGGGTCACGATGCCGGAGAAACCTGACATCCGCTGGCAAGTTTTCCCGCGATGTCCGCTGATCAGCGCGAACGCGGGTTTGTCGGTGGGTGCCGGTAGCGTGGTCGCGACGGTACAACCGCAACGAGATCACTCTCGGTGATGCCGATGGGCCATTCGGGTGGACAACGGGCGTGACCGCGTTCTCGATGGGGGTTCGATCTAGGGTCGTAACGGCGGGTCGTGCGGGTTCGGCGCACCACCTGTTGGCGGCGGAACGAGGACGGCGAAATGGGGCGTGCGGGCTTCCGCGATGTTCTCGCGATACGCGAGTTCCGCGCGCTGTGGCTCGCGGAGCTGCTGTCCGTCGCGGGCGACCAGCTCGCGCGGATCGGCCTCGCCGTGCTCGTCTACCGACATACCGGCTCGGCGGGCTGGACCGCCCTCACCTACGCCCTCACCTTCCTCCCCGCCCTCGTCGGCGGGGTTCTGCTGTCGCCACTGGCCGACCGGTTCCCGCGCCGCGAGCTGATGGCGGGCGTCGACCTCGGGCGCGCCGTCGTGGCCGGGGCCATGGCCATCCCCGGGCTGCCGTTGCCCGTGTTGCTCGTGCTCGTCTTCGTGCTCACGCTCGGCGGGGCGCCGTTCAAGGCCGCGCAGCAGGCGCTCCTCCCGACGGTCCTCGACGGCGACCGGTACGTCACCGGGCTGTCGTTGCGGACCGTCACGAACCAGTTCGCCCAGGTCGGTGGATTCCTCGGCGGCGGTGCGCTGCTGGTGGCGCTCGACCCGCACGTCATGCTCGGCCTCAACGCGGCGACGTTCGTCGTGGCCGCGGTGCTGGTCCTCACCGGCGTGCGGCACCGGCCGGCGCCGCGTGCGCCGGAGTCCCGGGAGCGGAACGCCGGCACGGCCCGGCTGATCTGGCAGGACCCGAAGCTGCGGGCGTTGATCGCCCTGTCGTGGACAATCGGGATCTTCACGATCCCCGAGGGCCTCGCCGCCCCGTACGCCGACACCCTCGGTGTGGCGGCCGTCGGCGTCGGGTTGCTGATGGCCGCCGACCCCGCGGGCAGCATCGTCGGCGCCTGGCTCGTGCCGAAGCTGCCGCGGGACCGGCGGCCCGCACTGACGTCGTGGCTCGCCGTCGCGGCGGGCGTGCCACTCGTGCTGTGCTTCTTCCAGCCACCGCTGGCCGTGGTGGTGTTGCTCTGGGCGATCTCCGGAGCGTGCGCCACCGCCTATCTGATCCTCGCGCAGGCGGCCTTCGTCGTCGGCGTCCCCGACCACCGTCGGGGTGCCGCGGCCGGGCTCGCGGGCGCGGGGGTGTTGTCGTCACAGGGCGTCGCGGTGCTCGCGGGCGGCGTCCTCGCCGACGCGACCGATCCAGTCCTCGCGGTCGCAACCGGAGGTGTTGCCGGAGTGGCGTTGACCGGACTCAGCGGCGCGTCGTGGCTTCGCGCCCGCTCCCGTAGAGCGAAATCACCCGAACGGGTGGGTGGGCGCGAGCCCGACGACGCTGAGAAGCACGGGAGGCTCACCAGTCCTTGTTCATCATCGAAGGCACCTCCTCCTCGGGACGGGGATGACGAATCCGACGTCAAGGCGTCTGACCAGGGCATGAGTCAGAGCGCTGTGGTCACCAGTCCTTGTTCGTCATCGTTCGCACCTCCTCCCGCGGGGACTGCCGCCGAGCACGGCAATGGGGGCGCTGATCAGGTGGTTTTCGCCCGATCGGCCCAACCAGCATCCCTTTCGACCACTGAGCGGTCCAGGGCACCGTGGCGATGGGCGCTGTGGGACGAGCCCGTGCGAGTGCTGGCGCTCATCCTCTTCGTGGAGGCCGCCGCGATCGGGCTCACGGCGTTCCTCGCCGGTCGTTCCGGCGTTGACCGGGACGCGGTCGTCACCCTCGGCATCATCGTCTTCCTCGGTGTCACGATGGGTGAGCTGTCGCGGCATGTCGAACGGGTGCGCCGCCGGTTCAACGACACCCCGCACGTGAACCTGACGTCGGTGTGGACGTTCTCGGCCGCGCTGGTGCTGCCGCCCGTGCTCACGCCGGTCGTGATCGTGCTGCTGTACCTGCACCTGTTCTGGCGCAGCTGGTACCGGGTGCGCGGGGTGCGGCCGTACCGGCTGGTGTTCACCGCGTCGACGGTGACGTTGTCCGCGCACACCGCGTGGGCGATCCGGCACGCGTTCGCGCCCGAGGACCTCCTCGCGTGGGACCGGCCGTCCGTGGTGATCGCGATCGCGCTGGCCGTCGTGGCCTACTCGTGCGTGAACTCGGGCCTGGTCGCGTGCGCGATCACGCTGCACGAGAAGCGGCTGGACCTGCGCAGGGCGCTCGGCACCGGCAAGGAGAACGCGCTCGAGTACGGCACGCTCGGCCTCGGCGCGATCACCGGCCTGCTGATCACATTCAACCCGCTGTGGGCGGTGATGATCGTGCCCGCGCTGCTGGTGCTGCACCGCAGCGTGCTGATGCGGCAGCTGGAGGAGGCCGCGTCGACCGACCAGAAGACCGGTCTGGCGAACGCGACGTCGTGGACGAACCTGGCCTCGGCCGAGATCCAGCGCGCGGCCCGCGACGACACGCAGGTCGGCGTGCTGATGGTCGACCTCGACCACTTCAAGGCGGTGAACGACACCCACGGCCACCTGGTCGGCGACCACGTGCTGCTGGCGGTCGCCGGGGTGCTGTCGTCGTCGGCGCGCCGGTACGACGTGGTCGGCCGCTGGGGTGGCGAGGAGTTCGTCGTGCTGTGCCCGGAGATCACGCAGGACGCGCTGCGCGGGATCGCGGAGCGGATGTGCGAACGGGTCCGTGAGCTGCGGGTCGACGTGGAGGGCACGGTGGTCGACGGGCTGTCGGTGTCCATCGGCATCGCGCTGTACCCGGAGTTCGGCCCGGAGCTGCAGGACGTGCTGCTCGCGGCCGACGACGCGCTGTTCGTCGCGAAGGACTCGGGCCGCAACCAGGTGCAGAGCATCGTGGCCGCCATCGGCGACCTCAACGGCACCTAACCGTCGGACTTCACCGCGGCCGCCTGTTGCGCCGCCGCCTCCTGGGCGGCCAGGTACGTGGCCCGTGCCTGCGACAGGTCGCCGCGGTGGTCCTCGGCCCACTTCGCGAGCGGCAGCAACGACCGCAGCAGCGACCGGCCCATCGGCGTCAGCTGGTACCAGGTCGACCCGAACCGGCTCGGCCGGTTGATCTTGACGACGAGCCCGTCGCGTTGCATGCGGTGCAACGTGTCCGTGAGCACCTTCTGTCGTAGTGGACGCTCATGCGTCACCCATCCGAGTCGCTCTTCCGTGCTGTTGATGTGTTCGAGCAACTTTGAGTAGGTCATCGGCCGAGCGGTGAGGGACGCGAGAACAGCGGTCACCCACTGCCCGGACAGCACGCCCATCGCCTCGTGGATGCCGTGCCGATACGGCAAGCTCTCCTCGTTCATCCCCGAGCCCCCTCCGGACATGGCGTTCGCACATCAAGTGTGCACGACGAGGAACTCTCCGTGTTCCCCCGTAGGCACTACGCCAAACGAGTGAACAGGGGTCAGCGTATCCGCAGGTCGCGGCGGCGCACCCGGGAGTCGGGCCGCTACGCACCTTGCAGTGTGCCGGGCGCTGCCGTGTACGAAGAGGGGGACCGCGCCAACTTCGGTTGCGGGTCGGGGAGCCGGGACGACGGTGGCGCCAAGACAATCCGAGCCGTGGGTGACCATCCTCACCCACGTTTGTCGGTGCCACCGTCGGCCTGCTCCGGCCGCCTGAGCCGCCCCTCAGGCGGCCGCTCCACGGATCTCTTGCTCAGGCCGCTGTGCTCACCGCCTCGTACTCGTCGTCGGTCAGCTCGATGCCGGCGGCAGCGACGTTCTCCTCGAGGTGCGCGACACTCGACGTCCCCGGGATCGGCAACATCACCGGCGACCGCCGCAACAACCAGGCCAGCGCCAGCTGCGACGGCGAGGCTGAGTGCCGCTCCGCCATCGACGCCAGCGGCCCCCGTTCCTTGGCGAGCTCGCCCGTCGCCAGCGGGAACCACGGGATGAACCCGATGTCCTGCGCCTCGCAGTGCTCCAGCACGTCCTCGGCCCGCCGGTTGGCGACGTTGTAGAGGTTCTGCACGGAGACGATCCGCGCCGTCCGCGCGGCCTCCTCGATGTCGGCGACCGACACCTCCGACAGCCCGATGTGCCGGATCTTGCCCTCCGACTGCAGTGCCGCCAGCTCACCGACCTGGTCGGCGACGGGCACCGTCGGGTCGATGCGGTGCAGCTGCAGCAGGTCGATCCGGTCCACGCCGAGGTGGCGCAGCGACAGCTCCACCTGCTGCCGCAGGTACTCGGGCCTGCCGAGCGCGGTCCACTGGTGCGGCCCCTGGCGCGTGAACCCGGCCTTGGTGGCGACGACGACGCCGTCGTACGGGTGTAACGCCTGCCGGATCAGCTTCTCGGCGACGAACGGCCCGTACGAGTCGGCGGTGTCGATGAAGTTGACGCCCAACTCCACGGCACGCCGTAAGACGCGGACGGCGTTGCCGGGGTCGTCGGGCTCGCCCCAGACGCCGTAGCCGGTGAGCTGCATGGACCCGTACCCCAGCCGCACCACGGGCAGGTCGCCGCCGAGCTGGTAGGTACCGGAAGCGGTCGCGTCAGTCATGCGGCCCACAGTAGGCCGCGCCCCCGACAGGAGCCCGCCGAGAAGGGCCGGTTGTCCACAGGTCAGGCAGTTGTCCACAGATCCGCGCAACACCCGGGAATTGTCGGTGCCCACTGGTAGAGCGTTGTGCAGAAGTGTTGATCTTGCAGACAGCGCATCAGCCCCGCCTGGCTAGGATCGTTTCCCTCTCAGAGAAGACGACTGACCAGGGCGGGGCTGTTGCGGCACGAGTCCACGCCGGGTCTTGATCATGCTTGGTTTCAGGAGCTGGTCGCCCGGATCCACCAGGTCCTGCCCAGTCACGGCACGGGCGGCCGCCGGTGCTGACGCTGGTGTCACCGCGGTCCAACGCGGGGCAGACGATGCCGGCGGACTGGTTCGGGATTCCCAGCCCGCGGTGTCGCGGATCTACCGGGCGATGTTGCCGCTGGTCGGGCAGGTCACCCGCCTGCACCGTCCACCCCCGCCGGAGGTGCTGGCCGGGCGCGGGGGGTTTTCGCTGGTCAGTGCGTTTGCGCGGGGGTCAGCTGGTCAGCTTCGGGGCGACCTTCTCCGCGACCAGCTCGTACGAGTGCGACCGGTCCTCGAGGTCGTAGACCATCGTCGTCAGCATCAGCTCGTTCGCGCCCGTGCGGGACAGCAGGTCACGCAGCTGCCGCTCGACCGTCTCCGGCGAGCCGACGGCCTGGTCGCGCCACCGGTCCTCGACGAACGCCCGCTCCAGGTCGTTGTACGGGTACTCGGCCGCCTCCGCCGGCGGGACCAGCGCCTCGGGCTTGCCGGTCCGCAGCTTCAGGAACGCCAGCGCCGACGGCCCGGCCAGCCAGTGCGCCTTCTCGTCGGTGTCCGCGCAGATGACGTTCACCGCGACCTTCGCGTACGGCTCGGACAGCCACCGCGACGGGCGGAAGTTCTCCCGGTACAGCCGCAGCGCGGGCACGGTGTTCGCCGAGCTGAAGTGGTGCGCGAACGAGAACGGCAGGCCCAGCATCCCCGCCAGCTGCGCCGAGAACCCGCTGGACCCGAGCAGCCAGATGGCGGGTTCGTTGCCACGGCCAGGCACCGCCTCGATGAGGTCGTTGTCGCCCTGGAAGTAGCCGATCAGATCGGACAGCTCCTGCGGGAAACCCTCCGCCGACAGCCCGGCCATCGTGCGCCGCAGCGCCAGCGCGGTCCGCTGGTCGGTGCCCGGCGCGCGCCCGATCCCCAGGTCGATGCGGCCGGGGTGCAGTGCCTCCAACGTCCCGAACTGCTCCGCGACCACCAGCGGCGCGTGGTTGGGCAGCATCACCCCGCCGGAGCCGACACGGATGGTCGACGTCACGGCCGCCAGGTGCGCGATCAGCACCGCGGGTGACGAGCTCGCGATGGACGGCATGTTGTGGTGCTCGGCGACCCAGATCCGCTGGTAGCCGAGCGCTTCGACGCGTCTGGCCAGCTCGGTGGTGTGGTGCAGCGCCTCGGTGGCGGTGGCGTCGCGGGCGGCCGGGGCGAGTTCGAGCACGGAGAGCGGTACCGGAGTCACGTACCACGGCAACCAGCGCGAGCGCTGGTTTCTTCCCGCCCGCTCGCACCGGCGCCGCGTGAACAGACGCACGTTGTCGTCCTGATCGTCGGCGGCCTGGCGCTGTGTGTGTTCTCGATCCAGCGTGGATCGTCGGGGACGCCCGGGCCACGCCGAACGAGAGTCCCATTCGCACACCCCAGGGGTCCCCCGGTTCAACGCTACCGGTGGGCACCGACAGTTCCGGGACGCCGCGGGACGGGTGTCCACATGAGGCGCCCGGCGCTTGAATTGGGCTGGTTGGCGCTCGCTGCGAGGCCCCGCGCACGGTTATCGTTCCCCGCCGGAACGAACCCTATGGAGGGCCACCATGTCAGTCCGTCGCGCCGCGGTGGCGCTTCTGGCTTCCCTGGTCGCGGCCGGGTTGGCGACCACGCCCGCCGTCGCTGACCGTGAGTATCGTGACGGGGGGCCGCAGGCACGGCACTCGCTGCGCGGGCCCGTCACCGACGAGAACTTCTACTTCGTCATGGCCGACCGGTTCGCCAACGGCGACACCGGCAACGACCGCGGTGGTCTCGCCGACGACCCGCTCGTGTCCGGGTTCGACCCGACCAAGAAGGGCTTCTACAACGGCGGCGACCTCGCAGGCCTGCGCGGCAAGCTCGACTACATCCAGGGCCTCGGCACCACCTCGATCTGGCTCACCCCCAGCTTCAAGAACAAGCCGGTCCAGCTCGAGGACGGGCCGTCCGCCGGCTACCACGGCTACTGGATCACCGACTTCACCCAGATCGACCCGCACCTGGGCACCAACGCCGACCTCGCCGCCCTCGTCGACGACGCGCACGACCGCGGCATGAAGGTCTACTTCGACATCATCACCAACCACACCGCCGACGTCATCGGCTACGAAGAGGGCGCGCGCAAGTCCTACACCTCCAAGGACGTCTCGCCCTACCGGACCGCCGACGGCACCGTCTTCGACGACCGCGACTACGCGGGCGGCGACAGCTTCCCCGCGCTCGACCCGGCCACGTCCTTCCCGTACACGCCGGTGCTCGACCCGGCCGAGCAGAACCTCAAGGTCCCGACCTGGCTGAACGACGTCACGCTGTACCACAACCGCGGCGACACCACGTTCACCGGCGAGAACTCGCAGTACGGCGACTTCTTCGGGCTCGACGACCTGTTCACCGAGAACCCGCGCGTCGTGGACGGGATGGTCGAGATCTACCAGAAGTGGATCGCCGACTTCGGCATCGACGGGTTCCGCATCGACACCATGAAGCACGTCGACGACGCGTTCTGGCAGCAGTTCGGGCCGCGGATCCTGAAGTTCGCGCACGAGCACGGCAAGCGCGAGTTCTTCATGTTCGGCGAGGTCTTCGACACCACGAAGAGCTACACCTCGCACTTCACGACCACGGACACGATGCAGTCCGTCCTGGACTTCCCCTTCCAGGACGCGGCACGGGACTTCGCGTCGGGCAGCGCGCCGACCGACGACCTGGCGACGTTCTTCGCCGACGACGACTGGTACACCGACGCCGACTCCAACGTCTACGAGCTGCCGACGTTCCTCGGCAACCACGACATGGGCCGCTTCGGCGGGATGGTCGTCGCCGACAACCCCGGCGCGGGCGACGCCGAGTGGGTGGCTCGTGACCGGCTCGGCCACGAGCTCATGTACTTCTCGCGCGGCAACCCCGTCATCTACTACGGCGACGAGCAGGGCTTCACCGGCCCGGGTGGTGACCAGGACGCGCGGCAGACGCTGTTCGCGTCGCGGGTGCCCGAGTACCTCGACGACGACCTGCTCGGCACCACCGCCACCCACGCCACCGACAACTACGACCAGTCGCACCCGCTCTACCGCACGATCGCGGGGCTCGCGTCGGTGACCGAGCGGCACCCGGCGCTGCGGGACGGCGTGCACCAGAGCAGGCTGTCGTCGCCGTCGGCGGGCGTGTACGCGTTCTCCCGCATCGACCGAGGGCAGCAGCGCGAGTACGTGGTGGCGCTGAACAACAGCGAGACGCCGAAGACCGCGGCGATCCCCACCTACGCGGCGAAGTCGAACTACTCGAAGGTGTACGGAACCGGCCCGAACCGGGTGAAGTCCGGGCGGGACGGCAAGCTGACGGTCACCGTGCCGGCGCTGTCGACCGTGGTCTACGCGCTCGACGGGCGCATCCCGCGCTCGCACGCCGCGCCCGCGATCGCGCTGAAGGCGCCTGCCGCGGCGGCGCAGGGCCGGGTGGAGATCGCCGCCGACGTGCGGGGTTCGTCGCTGTACGAGGTGTCGTTCGAGGCGCGGGTGGCCGGTGGCCGCTGGCAGCCGATCGGCACCGACGACAACGCGCCGTACCGCGTCTTCCACGACACGTCCGCGCTGGCCCCGGGCACGCCGGTCGAGTACCGCGCGGTGGTGCTGGACAACGGCGGCCACACGCGGGCGAGCGGCACGGTCCGCGGCCGCGTGCCGGAGCCGAAGCTGACCATCGAGGCGCCGGCCGAGGGCGGCGGCGTCCGCGGCACGGTCGAGGTGCGGGCGTCGGCGGACCCGGAGAAGGCGACACACGTGGTGTCGTTCGAGCGCAGCGTGGACGGCGGCCCGTGGACGGCGATCGGCAGCGACAGCACGTCGCCCGCGTACACCGTGTTCGACGACCTCGGCGCGCTGAACCTGGCGGCGGGCACGCCGGTGGCGTACCGGGCGACGCTGGGCGGGGCGCGGTCGGAGGTGCGGACCGTGCGGTACGCGGGCCCGCCGCTCGAGACGGCGACGCTGCGGTACCTGCGCCCGGCCGGTGATTACGGCCAGTGGGGCCTGCACATGTGGGGCGACGCGGTCGACCCGGCGGTGCTGGCGCAGATCGCGTGGGACAAGCCGTGGCCGCTGACGCGGATCGAGAACGGCTGGGCCGTGTACGAGATCCCGCTGGCCGACGACACCAAGCCGGTGAACTTCATCATGCACCTGCCGAGCGGTGACGCCGTCCCGGACACCCGCGAACCCGGCGGCGACCGCTCCTTCCGCCCGATCGACACCCCGGAGATCTGGATCAAGCAGGGCGACCCGACGGTCTACACAACCCAACCCCCGGCCTGACCCCTCGCGAGTCTCCCGTTCACGACCCGCGAGTCGCCCGTTCGGAACCCGCGAGTCGCCCTCTCAAGACCCGCGAGTCGCCCGTTCACGACCCGCGAGTTGGCGGTTCGGGTTCGCGACGTCCACTCGCGAAACGCCAACTCAGCGGTTCTGAAAGGGCGACTCGCGGGGTCTGAGAGGGCGACTCGCGGGGTTTGGGCATGGGAAAGGGCCCGCGGCCTTATGGTCGCGGGCCCTTGTGGACGAGGGGGACGGGCCGGGGTCAGGCGGCTCGGGAGGTCCCTGTCTCGTCGTGGTGTGCTGCGTGGTTGGCGCGGTACCGCTGCCACCAGGACTTGTGCGCGTGCTCTGCCGCGCGCCGGTGCGCCAGGGTGGTCTTCGGGTCGCCCAGGGCTCGCTCGACCCGGTAGTCCATCTCTGCCCGCAGCGCCTCAGGTGCCCAGTTCATCTCGTTCTCCTCGTCCGGTACTTCGTGCTGACAACGAGAAGATTCGTCCTGAGGCGGGCACCCCGGCATCGGACGATCACCCACACCCCGCCTCAGGACACCGCCTGAGGGTGGGTAAGGGCACCCCTTACCCCAGGAAGAACGACCTGAGGACGGGTGCGAGTGCCTTCGCCTTCACCAGGTGCGTCTGCCCCGGCACGGTCTCGTGCCGTGCGTTCGGGAGCACGCCCGCGAGCGCCGCCGCGCTGTTGCGCATGTAGGCCGGGCTCTTGCCGCCGTCGGCGACCAGGGTGGGCATGGTCGCGGTGGTCCAGCGGTCCGTCGGCAGCGGGCGGCCCTGCCGCAGGCCCTCCACCAGCACGAGGTCGTTGGGCAGCGTGTGCGCGACGCCCTTCAGCTTCTTCCACACCGGCATCAACTGCATCATGACGATCGCGAAACCGGGCACGTCCACCGATTTCATGAACGCTTTCACCGCGTCCCCTCGACGGTTTTCCGCGACCATCGCGCGCATTTCCGCGAGCGCCGATGCCGGGGCGGGTGCGTGGGTGTCGTCGACGATCAGCGGCGGTTCGTACATCGCGAGCTTCGTGACACCCACCCCCGCGTTCGCGGCCTCCAGCGCCAGCATCGCGCCGGACGACGCGCCGAACACGTGCGCCGTGCCGCCCGCCTGCTTGATGATCGCTTCGAGGTCCTCGACCTCGCGTTCCGGCGTGAACTCGGCGTCCGGGGTCGCGCCGCGGCCGCGCCGGTCGTAGACGTGGACGGTGAAGTCGGCGGCCAGTTCGGCGGCCAGCGGGCGGGACGGGCCGGAGTCGCGGAAGCACATGGCGCCGTCCACGATCACCAGCGGCGGGCCGTCGCCGGAGACCTCGTACGCGATCGCGGTGCCGTCCGCGGAAATTGCCGTGGTCATGTCAGGTCCTTCGCGTTCAGCCAGGCCACCCACGCCTTTTCGGTGGCGTCCTGGGAAATGTCGTGGAAGATGTGGTGGCAGGCCATCACGGGCCCGCGGAAACCACGCAGGAACCGGTAGATCGCGTCGTCCGCGCGGATGCCGATGACGTCCTCGTTCTCGTAGAAGACGACGCCGTCGACCGGCGGGAGGCCGTCGGGGGTGAACCGCACGCGGTCGCCGTCCCGGCCGATCGCCTCGACGAGCTTCGCGCGGGTGCGCGGCCAGTCGGTGATCATCGGGCCGAACGCCGTGACCGGTGTCGCGAAGCGCCCCGCGAAGTGGTTGAGGTACGTGGCGAGGGTGTGCATGAACAGCGCGCCGCCCCTGGACATGGCCTCGAACTCGTCCGCCCAGTCGTCGCCGGGCAGGAACCCGCTGTTCACGACGCGCAGGACGGTGCTGCCGCGGTCCCGGCCCTCGATGAGGAACTCGTAGGCGACGAACCGGCCGTCCGGCGCGGGCCCCGACTCGTAGGCGAGCCGCTTACCCGGCTCCCACCCCGAGATCGTGTGCTCCGGGGTGTAGCCGCCGAACGCCTGCCGCACGACCTGGCCCGGGTCGACGTCGTTGCGGCCCATGAACCAGGAGTCGATGCCGGGGCCGGTGGCGATGGCCGCCCACACCTCGTCGGGTGTCGCGCCGACGTGCAGTTCGTCGGTGGTGGCGAACTCCTTGCCCATCACGCCTCCTCGCCGACGCTCGGGTGGACCGCGACGACCAGCCGGTGCTTGCGACCGCCGGCGGCCGACTCGTCGTGGTACTTGCCGATCAGCCCGGTGACCGCGGTCGCCAGCTCCTCGGCGAACGCGGACCGGTCCTGGGCGCTCGCGAACCGGATCTCGCCCTCGACGGCGAAGGTCGCGACCCGCTTCCTGGCCTTGTCGGCGCCGGTGATGAGCGAGCCGACGTCCTTGACCAGCCGTGCCGCGAGCGCCAGCAGCCAGCGGGCCGACAGCCGGTCGGCGGACCGGTCCGGGTCGGGCGCGACGGCCGCCATCGCGACCGGCGAGATCACGTACGACGAGGCCGTGGCCTGCAGGACGCGCTCGGTCACGTTGCCCTTGCGGCGCTCCTCGACCAGCTCGACCAGGCCGTGCTTCTCGAGCGCGCGGAGGTGGTAGTTGACCTTCTGGCGGGGCAGGCCGACCCGGCCGGCGAGCGTCGTCGCCGAGCCGGGTTCGGCCAGCGCCGCGAGCAACCGGACCCTGATCGGGTCCAACGAGACCTCGGCGGCGGCCGGATCCTCGATGACGGCGACTTCGAACATGGGAGAACTCTCCCACCGACAATTTTGTTTGTCAAGACAGCTCAGTTTGTCGGTTTATGCGAAGGCCGTGCGCAGCGCCTCCCCCAGCACGACCGGGTCCACGTCGTGCGTCTGGCCCGGCAGGCGGACGGTCGTGGCGTCGGGGAGGTGCGCGGCCAGGCGGCGCGCCGCCTCGTGCATCCACTCCGGGCTCGCCCCGCCGGTCATGATCACCGTCGGGACCGTCGTGGTCGGGAGGCCGTCGAGGATCATCACCTCGTTGTCGTACCTGAGCGTCGGCGCCAGCACCGCCAGCGCGGGCCACGCGCGCGACTCGCGCATGGCCGCCAGCGCCTCCGCAGGCATGCCCATCACCGTGCCCAGGAACAGTTCCAGCGCCTCCGCCGGACTCGCCGTCGCGAGACGCGCCGTGTAGTCCGGGTCGGGTGCGGTGAGCGGCGGTTCGTACAGCGCCAGCCGCGTGATGGGCACGCCCGCCGCGGCGGCGCGCAACGCCAGGACGGCACCCGACGACATGCCGTACACCATCGCCGCGCCACCCGCCGCGTCGATCACCGCGGCGAGGTCCTCCACCTCGCGCGCCACCGCGTACGGCTGGGTGTCGCCGCTGTCGCCCCGGCCCCGGCGGTCGTACGCGTACACCCGGAACCCGGGCAGCGGCGGCGCCGAGCGGCGGTCGTTCAGGGCACCGCCCACGTACACCACCGCGGGGCCGTCACCGACCGGCTCCACCGCGATCGTCGTGCCGTCCTTCGAGGTCACCATGGGTTCTCTCCTTCCGTTCGCCGCACCGACGAACGGGGACCCACCGGATCGACACCTCAGAGCACCTGGCGCACCTCGATCATCCCGATCTTCGCCCACGGGTGGGTCGCCGCGACGCGCCGCGCCTCGTCCGCCGACTCGGCCTCGATCATCGCGAAGCCGCCCATCTGCTCCTTCGTCTCGGCGAACGGGCCGTCGGTCATCAGCACCTCGCCGCCGCGGACGCGCAGCGTGCTCGCCGTGTCCGGCGGGTGCAGGCCCACGGCCGTGACCAGGGCGTTCCGCGCGGCCAGCGCCTCCTGCCACTCGACGCAGCCGGGCAGGAAGTCCGGCACGGACGTGTCCTCGTCCGCGCACAACAGGAGCAGGAACCTCATGTCCGCGATTCTGTACCGGTGAGTTCCCGGCCGCGCAACCGTCACACGGACGTGGACGAGACGACGTTCGCCGACCTGACCGAGGCGCACCGCCGCGAGCCGCGCGTGCACAGCTACCGCCTGCTCGGCTCCGACCAGGACGCGGAAGACCCGGACTCGCTGCTCGACGACCTCGTGGTGTCCCGCGAGACGATCGAGCCGGCGTTCCTCACCGCCCTCCAGCACCTGCCCGGCAGGCACGGCCATGTAGCGGCGGCTCGGCGAGATGCTGGCCGAGGACGCCGCGTGCGGGCAAGCGCGTGGCGGCCGGGAAGGTCGCGGAGCTGACGGTCTACCCGCGAGCCTGTACCCCGCGTTCGGTCTGCCCGCGGCCGTCTAGATTTGCCCCATGGCTGGCAAGGGCACTCCGGCGATCGCGCTGCTGGTGAAGAAGAAGGTCGCGCACCAGGTGCACGAGTACGACCACGACCCGAGGTCGGACTCCTTCGGGCGGGAGGCCACCGAGTTGCTCGGGCTGCCCGCCGAGCGGGTGTTCAAGACGCTCGTCGCCGAGGTGGACGGGAACCTCACGGTCGGGGTCGTGCCGGTCGCCGGGTCGCTGGACCTCAAGGCGCTCGCCGCGGCCGCGGGTGGCAAGAAGGCGAAGATGGCCGACGTCGCCGCGGCCGAGCGGGCCACCGGGTACGTGGCGGGCGGCATCTCGCCACTGGGCCACCGCAAACGTTTGCCGGTCGTGGTCGACAGCTCCGCCGAGCGGTTCGACACGATCTTCTGCAGCGGCGGCAGGCGCGGGCTGGAGATCGAGGTCGCGCCCGCCGACCTGGTGGCGCTCGCGCAGGCGAAGGTCGCCGCCATCAGCGCCTGATCTGCGGTGTCGCGCCCGGTGGACGACGATCGGGCAATGCGGTGCGTGGTGTTCGGGGCGACGGGGTACATCGGCGGGCGGCTCGTGCCCGCCCTCCTCGAGGCGGGCCACGCCGTGCGCGCGGTCGCGCGGGACCCCGGCAAGCTCGCGGAGACGCCGTGGCGGGACCGCGCCGAGGTCGTGCGCGCGGACCTCGCCGACGTCGGCTCGGTGCGGGCGGCGCTGGACGGGCAGGACGTCGTCTACTACCTGGTCCACTCGCTGCAGCGGAAGGACTTCGTCGACCACGACCGCGAGCTGGCGACCACGCTCGCGACGGCCGCGCACGACGCGGGCGTCCGGCGGATCGTCTACCTCGGCGGCATCGCACCCGACGGTGAGGAGCTGTCGCCCCACCTGGCGTCGCGCCGCGAGGTCGGCGAGGTCCTGCTGGCGTCCGGTGTGCCGACGGCCGTGCTGAACGCGGCGGTGATCATCGGGTCCGGGTCGGCCAGCTTCGAGATGCTGCGCTACCTCACCGAGCGCCTGCCCGCGATGGTCACGCCGCGCTGGGTGCACAACCGCATCCAGCCCATCGCCGTGCGGGACGTCCTGCACTACCTCACCCACGCGGCCGGCCTGCCCGCCGACGTGAACCGGGCGTTCGACATCGGCGGTCCCGACGTCCTCACCTACCTCGACATGATGCGCAGGTACGCGGTGGTCGCGAAGCTGCCGAGGCGGGTCGTGGTGCCCGTGCCGGTGCTGACGCCGTGGCTGTCGGCGCAGTGGGTCAACCTCGTCACGCCCGTGCCGCGCAGCATCGCCGTGCCGCTCATCGAGTCGCTGGTGCACGAGGTCGTGGCGCGGGACCGCGACATCGCCGCGTACATCCCCGACCCCGACGAGATCCACGTCGAACGCGCCATCGAGCTGGCGCTCGCGCGGATCCGCCGCTCCGACGTGCCGACCCGCTGGTCCGACGCGGGCGCGCCGTCCGACCCGCTGCCCACCGACCCCGACTGGTCCGGCGGCAGCGTCTACACCGACGTCCGCGAGCTGGCCACGAGCGCGGACCGGGAGACGTTGTGGCAGGTCATCGAGGCCATCGGCGGCGAACACGGCTGGTACTCGTTCCCGCTGGCGTGGTCGGTGCGCGGGTGGATCGACCGGCTGGCAGGCGGCGCCGGGCTGCGCCGCGGTCGCAAGGACCCGCGCCGCCTGCACACCGGCGAGGCGCTCGACTGGTGGCGGGTCGAAAGGCTCGACCGACCCAACCTCCTGCGCCTCCGCGCCGAAATGCGGGTACCGGGCCGTGCGTGGCTCGAGCTGTCCGCGGAACCAGGCGAGAACGGAGGGTCGGTGTACCGCCAGCGAGCGATCTTCGAACCCCACGGGCTGGCCGGGCACGTGTACTGGAAGTCGATCGCGCCCTTCCACGACATCATCTTCGGCGGCATGGCGCGCAACATCACCGGCGCCGCCGAACACGAGGAGACGACACCATGAGATTCCTGCTGCCCCGGCTGCTCGGCGTCGCGACCGCCGCCTACGGCGCCGCGATCACGGCACGACCCGAGCTGCTGCTGAAGCCGTCCGGGCTGCCGAGGGACGAGGAGAACCTGCACACGTTCACCCGCACGCTCGGCGTCCGCGACTTCGCATCGGGCGTGGCGATGGCGGCCGCGCCGTCGCGCGGGGCGATGCGGGTCGCGCTGGGCGTGCGGGTCGCGTCCGACCTCGGTGACCTGGTCGTGCTGGGCCGGGCGCTGGCCGGACGGCCGGAGCGGAAGAAGGTCGTGGCGATCGCGGGCGGCTGGGGCCTGCTGTGCGCGCTGTCGGCGCTGGCCACGCGTAGATGACCGCCACGGTCGCCGTCTTCACCCGTGACCTGCGGGTCCGGGACAACCCGATGCTCGCGGCGGCGGTCCGCGGCGCGGACGAGGTGGTGCCGCTGTTCGTGCGGGACGACCGGATCACCGGCAGCGGGTTCGCGGCGGGCCGCAGGAAGTTCCTGAACGAGTCCCTCACCGACCTCGACGCGTCACTGCGCGAGCTCGGCGGGCGGCTCGTCGTGCGGGACGGCGACCCGGTGCGGGAGGTGTACGCGGTCGCGCGGGAGGTGCGGGCCGCGCGGGTCCACATCGCAGGCGACGTGTCGGCGTTCGCGCGGGCGCGGGAGAAGGCGCTGCGGGACGCGCTGCCGTGCGAGTTCGTGGTGCACGACGACGTGCACACGGTCGTGCCGCCGGGGGCGATCACGCCGTCGGGGTCCGATCACTTCT
Organism: Actinophytocola sp. KF-1; assembly: GCF_054661535.1. Classification (NCBI taxonomy): domain Bacteria; kingdom Bacillati; phylum Actinomycetota; class Actinomycetes; order Pseudonocardiales; family Pseudonocardiaceae; genus Actinophytocola; species Actinophytocola sp. KF-1. The sequence continues at coordinate 54,605 of NZ_BAAFVK010000016.1, forward strand.
CAGTGTTCAGCCCGTACCACCGGCGGTGGGCGGACTTCCGGTGGCGGGACGAGGCGCCGAAGCCGGCGCGGATCACCGTGCCGAAGATCCACGCGGGTGCCGTGCTGTCCGCCAGCGGCGACGGTTTCCCGGGCGGCGAGACGGCGGCGCGCAAGCGGGTCACGTCGTGGCTGCGGACGTCGGCGGCGTCCTATGCGGACGACCACGACGCGCTGGCCGCCGACCGCACGTCGCGGCTGTCGCCGTACCTGCACCTGGGTTGCGTGTCGGCGCTGGAGGTGGCGCGCCGCGGGTCGGCGTCGGAGGCGTTCGTGCGGCAGCTGGCGTGGCGCGACTTCCACCACCAGGTGCTCGCGGCCCGGCCACGCGCCGCGCACGACGACTACCGGCCCCGCGGCGACCGCTGGCGCGACGACGAGGAGGCGCTGGCGGCGTGGCGGGCCGGGGAGACCGGGATCCCGATCGTGGACGCGGGGATGCGGCAGCTGCTCGCCGAGGGCTGGATGCACAACCGCGCGCGGCTGATCACCGGGTCGTTCCTGACGAAGACGCTGTACGTGGACTGGCGGGCGGGCGCCGCGCACTTCTTCCGGCACCTGCTCGACGGCGACGTCGCGAACAACTGCATGAACTGGCAGTGGGTCGCGGGCACCGGCACCGACACCCGCCCGAACCGCGTCCTCAACCCGCTGCGGCAGGCGGAACGCTTCGACCCGGACGGCGACTACGTCCGGCGGTACGTGCCGGAGCTGTCCGCTGTGGCCGGCAAAGGCGTGCACCGCCCGTGGGAGCGGCCGGTGAAGGGCTACCCGGCGCCGATCGTCGACCTCGCCGAGGCCCGGTCACGGTTCCTGGCCGCCCGCGGTTAGCGCCAGGACCTCCTTCGCCACCACCGGCCAGTTGCGGCTCGGGAACTCGTGGCCCGTGTTCGGCAGGACGACCAGGCGGGCGCCCGGGATCTCGCGGGCCAGCGCTTCCCCGTGCGGCAGCGGGAAAAGCGGGTCCGAGTCGCCGTGGATGATCAGGGCCGGCACCGTGATCTCGGGTAGCCGGTGGCGCCACGAGCCCGATCCCTCGACCGCGTAGTGGTTCTTCTGGCTGGCCTCGTGGTTCGTCGTCCTGGCCACCGCGATCGTGGCGATCGCGCGGATCTCCTCCTCGTCGAAGGGTTCCGCCGACATGGCGCGCTGGCTCGCCACGAGGTACTCGACGACCGCGGCGTCGTCGGTCCAGTCCGGTTCCGGCGGGAACTCGACCGGGAGCATGCCCGGCAGGTCCGGGTCGCCGGGGCCGGCGGTCGTCGACATCGCCGTCAGGGACAGCACCCGGGACGGGAACCGCAGGGCCATCTCCTGCGCGATCGCGCCGCCCGCCGAGATGCCGGCCACGTGCGCGGCCTCGACCCCCAGCGAGTCCAGGACCGCCGCCGCGTCCGTCACCAGGTCCATCCCCGTGTACCCGGGCTCGCCCGGCGGGTAGCTGGGCGCGTCGCCGGTGTCGCGGTGGTCGTAGCGGATCACGTAGCGGCCCGCCAGCATCCGGCAGAACGCCGGTGGCCACCAGTCCATCGACGCGCCGGCGCCGTGGATGAGCAGCACCGCCGGGTCGTCGGCGGAACCGAACGTCGACACGCTCATGCGACCCTCCCCAGCTTGGCCAGCAGCACCGTCATGGGCTCGTCCGACGCGGGTTCGACCGGGGGCGCGTACATGCCCGCCGCGGGCGGCGGACCGACCTCCGCGAGAACGGACGCCACGACCTCCGGCGCCGGGGTGTACGGCACGCCCGCGCCGCGCGCCACGTCCCACCCGTGCACCAGCGACTCCGACACGCTGATCCGCGCGATCACCGACCCCGGGGTGTCGCCGAACGGGAACGGGTGCGACGCCGCCAGCACCGCCGGGTCCCCGTACACGGCGAGGCACCGGTCCGCGGCGTCCCGGTAGGCACGCACGAGGTCGTCGCCGCGGTAGGCGTCGGGGCCGCCGTCGACCGCCGCCGCGAAGAAGCACATCGCGTCCACCAGGTGGTTCGCCACGTCCCGCACCGTCCAGCCGTCGCACGGGCTCGGCGCCGTCCAGTCCGCCACCGCGGCCAGCGCCGCCGCCGCCGGGTCGTACGCCTTCGTCAACATCAGGGTCCTCCTTCGATCCGTCTCGGCCCACCGACGAACGGCGGCCGCCCGGATCGACACCCCCTACGGAGAAACCTCCGCGAGCCTGCCGGACAGGTAGCGCCGCTCCACGTCGGACGTGGCCAGCGCGAGCGCCGCCCGGTACTCGGCGGCCGCCTCCGGCGCACGGCCCATGCGCCGCAGCAGGTCCGCGCGGGTGGCGGGCAGCAGGTGGTAGCCGTCGAGGCCGGTCAGCGAATCCACCAGTTCGAGGCCCGCGGCGGGGCCGTGGGCCATCGCGACGGCGACCGCGTGGTTCAGCGCCACCACCGGCGACGGCACGTACCGGCCCAGCTGCTCGTACAGCCCCGCGATCTGCGCCCAGTCCGTGTCCTCGGCGGTCTTCGCGGTCGCGTGGCACGCCGCGATCGCCGCCTGCACCTGGTACGGGCCCGGTTTCCGCTGCCGCAGCGCGGTCTCCAGCAGCGTCAGGCCCGCCTCGATGGCCGCCGCGTTCCACAGCGACCGGTCCTGGTCCTCCAGCGTCACCAGGTCACCGGACGCCGACACGCGGGCCGGGGTCCGCGCGTCGTGCAGCAGCATCAACGCCAGCAGTCCCGTGGCCTCCGGCTCGTCGGGCAGCTGCGACACCAGCACCCGGCCGAGCCGGATCGCCTCGGCGGACAGGGTGCGCCGCACCAGGTCCTCGCCCTCCGACGCGGCGTACCCCTCGTTGAACAGCAGGTACACCACGCCCAGCACGGCGTTCAACCGCGCGGGCAGCAGTTCGGCGGGTGGCACCCGGTACGGGATGCCCGCGTTGCGGATCTTGCGTTTCGCGCGCACCAGCCGCTGCGCCATCGTCGCCTCGGGCACCATGAACGCCCGCGCGATCTCGCCCGTCGTCAGGCCGGCGAGCGTGCGCAGCGTCAGCGCGACCCTCGCCTCGAAGGCGAGCGCGGGGTGGCAGCACGTGAAGATCAGCCGCAGGCGGTCGTCGCGGATCTCCGGCGGCGGCTCGTCGTCACCGGACGGCAGCGCCGCCAGCTCACGCAGCTTCTCGGCGCCGACCTTCTCGCGCCGCAACCGGTCCAGGGCGCGGTTGCGGGCGGTGGTGGTGAGCCACGCACCAGGTTTGCGCGGGATCCCGTCCTGCGGCCACCGGTCCAGGGCCTGCGTGAACGCGTCCTGCGCGCACTCCTCGGCGAGGTCGAAGTCGCCCGTCAGCCCGATCAGCGTGGCGACGACCTGACCCCACTCGTCCCGGAAAGCGGCCGAAACCGCGTCGTTCACTCCCAGATCGGCCGCACCTCGACCATGCCGTACTTCGCCACCGGGTGCGACGCGGCGATCTCCAGCGCCTCGTCCAGGTTCGCGCACTCGATCACGCTGAACCCGCCCATCTGCTCCTTGGTCTCCGCGAACGGCCCGTCGGACAGCAGCACCTCGCCGTCACGCACCCGCACGGTCGTGGCGTCCGAGGGCGGCCGCAGGACCTCACCGGAGAGCAGCACCCGCCGCCGCGTCATCTCCTCGATCCACGCGACGGCCTCGTCCTCGCCGCACACCTCCTGGGACGTCCGGTCGGAGCCGTCGTCCTCGCCACCGATGAGCAGCAGGTACCGCATACGGCCATGTTCTCACGCAACGGGGTCCGTTCAGCCCTGTCCGGCGAGGTTCACCTCGTAGTACCGTTCGTATCTGGACGATGGCGGAAAGTAGCGGGTGCTGGGGAGGGCTTGTGGCTACCGACTCGCCGGTCAGCTATCGCGTGCTGTTCGGGAACCCCGAGTTCCGCGCGTTGTTCTCCGCCCACGCCGTGTCGATCGTCGGCGACCAGTTCGCGCGCGTCGCGCTGTCGGTGCTGGTGTTCGCCCGCACCGGGTCGCCCGCGTGGACCGCGGTCACCTACGGGCTGACGTTCCTGCCCGACCTCGTCGGCGGCCCGCTGCTGTCCGGTCTCGCCGACCGCCACCCGCGCCGCGGGCTGATGGTGACCGTCGACGTCACCAGGGCGTTGCTGGTCGCGGCCATGGCACTGCCGTGGGCGCCGCTGTGGGTGGTGTGCGTGCTGCTGGTCGGCGTGCAGCTGGCCGGCGCCCCGGCGACCGCCGCCCGTGGCGCGCTGATGCCCGCGGTGCTCGGCGACGACCTCTACCCGGCCGGGCAGGCGGTGCTGCAGACCGTCACGCAGGCGGCGATGGTGCTCGGGTTCGCCGGCGGCGGCGCGCTCGTCGCGACCGTCGGCACGAGCGGGGTGCTGCTGGCCGACGCGGGCACGTTCCTGTTCTCGGCCGCGGTCGTGTGGCTGTGGGTGCGTTCGCGGCCGGTCCCGGGAGGCGACGGGCCGGTGGTGCGCAGGACGTGGTGGTCCGACCTGTCCCGCGGCACCGGGCTCGTGTGGTCCGACCCGCGGTTGCGCGCGCTGGTGCTGTTCGCGTGCGTGTCCGGGATCTACATCGCGGGCGAGGCGCTTGCCGTGCCGTACGCGGACGCGCTCGGCGGCGGCGCGGTGCTGGTCGGGATCATCTTCGCGGCGTTCGCGGCCGGGGCGGCGGCGGGCATGCTGGTGGTCGCGCGGCTTCCCCTGCCCATCCGGCTGCGGCTGCTGGCGCCGCTCGCGGCCGCGTCGTGCGTGCCGCTCGTGGTGTGCCTGGTCGACCCGCACCTGGTGCTGGTGGTCGTCCTGTTCGTCGCGTCCGGCGCGGGCAGCGCGTACCAGGTGATCGCGTCGACGTCGTTCGTGCTCGCGGTCCCGGACGAGCGGCGGGGGCAGGCGCTGGGACTGGCCGTGACCGCGATGAAGGTGGCGCAGGGGCTCGGCGTGATGCTCGCGGGCCTGGCCGCCGAGGCCGTCGCGCCGCACCGGGTCGTCGGCTTCGCCGGCCTGCTCGGCGTGGCCGCGGTGCTGGCGATCGGCTGGACGTGGCGGGCGGCCAACGGGCGCGACCGCGTGCTCAATGCGTCCAACGCATAGTCAGCATCAAAAGGTTGCATTGGACACATAGTCGGTCGTGGCGCACGCTGGGGGCATGACCGAAACACAGCAGAGAGTGGCCATCGTGACCGGCGGGTCGCGGGGCATCGGCAGGCAGACGGTGTCGCGGCTGGCGCAGGACGGCTTCGCGGTCGTCGTGGTCTACGCGGGACGTGCGGCGGACGCGGACGCGGCCGTCGAGGAAGTGACCGCCAAGGGTGGCCGCGCCATCGCGGTGCGGGCCGACGTGGCGGACGAGCAGGCCGTCGCGGCGCTGTTCGACCGGACCGAGCAGGAGTTCGGCGGAGTCGACGTCGTGGTCAACGCGGCGGGCATCATGAACAACCCGACCCCGCTGGTCGACCTGTCGCTCGACGAGCTGGACCGCATCCTGCGCACCAACGTGCGCGGCACGTTCGTGGTGTCGCAGCAGGCGGCCCGCCAGGTCCGCCGGGGCGGCGCGATCATCAACTTCTCCAGCTCCGTGACGCGGCTGCGGCAGCCGGGCTACACGCCCTATGCCGCGAGCAAGGGCGCGGTCGACACGATGACGCTGATCCTCGCCCGCGAGCTGCGCGGCCGCGACGTCACCGTGAACGCGGTGGCGCCCGGACCGACGGCGACCGCGCTGTTCCTCGACGGCAAGCCCCAAGAGGTCATCGACGGCCTCGCCAAGGCGGCGCCGCTGGAGCGGCTCGGCGAACCGGAGGACATCGCCGAGGTCGTGGCGTTCCTCGCCGGGCCCGCCCGCTGGGTCAACGGCCAGGTCCTGTTCGCGAACGGGGGTATCGCGTGATGAGCGGAGCTCGCGGAGCGAACAGCGCGTCAGCCGCGATCCTGATCTCCGGGGCGTCCAGCGGCTTCGGCGCGCTGACTGCTCGTGCGCTCGCCGACGCGGGGCACACCGTGTACGCGGGCATGCGCAACGCGGCCACGCGACCGGAAGCCGAGGAGGCCCGGGCACACGGGCTGATCCCGGTCGAGCTGGACGTGACGTCCGACGCGTCCGTCGACGCGCTCGACCTGCCGGACCTGGACGTCATCGTGCACAACGCGGGCCACATGGTGACCGGCCCCGCCGAGGCGTTCACGCCCGAGCAGTACGCGTCGCTCTACGACACGAACGTGCTCGGCACACAACGGCTCAACCGCAAGCTCCTGCCCGCCATGCGGGCCCGCGGCGACGGCCTGGTCGTGTGGGTCGGCAGCTCCAGCACGCGCGGCGGCACCCCGCCGTACCTGGCGCCGTACTTCGCGGCGAAGGCCGCCATGGACGCGCTCGCGGCGAGCTACGCGCTCGAACTGGCGCGCTTCGGCATCGAGACGTCGATCATCGTGCCGGGCGCGTTCACCAGCGGCACCAACCACTTCGCGCACAGCGGCAGCCCGGCGGACACCGCGGTGGCGGCCGAGTACGAGCCCCGCTACCCGGGCCTCATGGACCAGGTGGGCGCCGCGCTCGCGGAACTCGAGCCGCCGACCGCCGACGTCGCCGAGGTCGCGCGGGCCATCGTGCGGGTCGTCGACGCGCCGAAGGGCACCCGCCCGTTCCGCGTGCACGTCGACCCGGCCGACGACGGCGCCGCGGTCGTGAACGCGGTCGCCGACCGGGTGCGCGCGGAGTTCCTGCGCCGCATCGGCCTCGCGGACCTGCTGCACCCGGCGGCGTGAGATCGTGCGGGTCGTGCGCACGAACCGGCTGCAAAGCGTCGACCTGAACCTGCTGGTCGCGCTGGCCGCGCTGCTCGAGGAGCGGCACGTGTCGCGCGCGGCCGACCGGATCGGTCTCTCGCAGCCGGCCACCAGCAGGGCGCTGCAACGCCTGCGGCACACCCTCGACGACGAACTGCTCGTCCGCACGCGGGACGGCTACCAGCTGACCCCGCGTGCGGAACGCATCCAGCGGGAGCTCGCGACCGTGCTCCCCCGGCTGGAGATCCTGTTCGGCGGCGAGCGCTTCGACCCGGCCACCGCGACCGACCGGTTCCGGCTCATGGCCACCGACTACATGACCTCCGTGCTCGGGCCCGGGCTGCTGCGCAGGATGTTCCGCGACGCGCCCGGTGTGGCCGTGACGTTCAACCCGTGGCACGACGGGGTGTTCCAGGACGTGTCGCACGGGCTCGTGGACCTCACGTTCGCGGCCGTGTCCGTCGACCCGTCGCTGCGCAGCGAGCTGCTGTTCGAGGAGCGGTTCGTGTGCCTCATGGCGGCGGACAACCCCTTGGCGGACCGGGAAGTGCTGACGCTGGCGGAGTTCACCGGCGCCGCGCACGCCGTCGTGGAGGTGCTGCGGGGCGAGCAGTCCGCAGTGGACAGACGGCTCACCGAGATGGGCACGCACCGCACGGCGGCGCTGTCGGTGCCCTACCACACCGCCGCGGTGCTCGCGGTCCGGGAAACCCGCCTGGTGGCGACGATCCCGTCCCGCATGGCGGCCACTGTGGACGATCCACGGCTGCGTGTCGTGCGTGCGCCGGAAGAGGTCGAGGCGATGCCGTACCTGATGTCGTGGCACCCGCGCCTCGACGACGACCCGGCGCAGCGCTGGTTACGAGACCTTGTCCGAGTCGTCGCGAACGAGACCGAGCCGCGTCCACTCCTGTGACCGGCGCGCGGCCGGCAACGACAGGCGCACGGCGTCCGCGACGCGGGTGCGGTCGCGGCCCTCGGTCTTCGCGTCGTAGAGGGCGGCGTCCGCGGCCAGCAGCAACGAGGTCCGCTCCGTGCCGTGGTCGGGGTACACGGCCGCACCGACCGACGCGGTGAGCCCGCGGACCACCCGCATGTCCCCGTTCAGGTCCGGCACGGTGACCGCCACCTCGGCGACCGCGGCCCGCACCCGTTCCGCGGCGGCGCGCACGTCGTCCGCGCCGAGCCCCGGCAGCACGATGGCGAACTCCTCACCGCCGTACCGGCCGACCATGTCGTGCCCGCGCACCGCGTGCTTGATCGCGTCGGCGACCGCGCGCAGCACGAGGTCGCCCGCCAGGTGGCCGTAGCGGTCGTTGACCCGCTTGAAGTGGTCGAGGTCGATCAGCAGCACGCCGAGCGAGCCGCCGAGCCTGCCGGAGCGGTCCAGTTCGTCGTTCACCAGCTTCGCCCAGAACACCGCGTCGAACAGCCCCGTCTTCGCGTCACTGCGGCTGGCGTCGCGGAACTGCGGCATCAGCAGACCGGTGTGCAACGCGAGCACGGTGACGATCAACAGCGGCGTCCACCACGGCCGCGCGGTCATCACCACCGCGATCCCACTGCCGAGACCGACCGCGCCCGCCAGCATCAGCTGGTCCGTCGCGGGCCCGACCGCGGCCCGGACCGGGCGGTCGAGGTTGGTGGCGAGGATCACGATGACGACGAGCCCGTGGTTGATCACCCGGTAGGCGGTGCCCGCGGCGACGACCACGAGCAGCCCGCTCGGCCCGTCGAGCGCCGCCGCGAACGGCACCTCGCTGTCGGGATACACCAGGTGCAGCACCATGTACCCGCCCAGGCACCCGAGCACGACCGTGGCGGCGGAGAACACCTTGCGGTGCGCCAGCGCGCGGAACCGGTACACGCGTGCCCACGAGTGCAGGTACCCCAACGCGATCAGCGCGCACAGCAGCGGCGGTGGCAGCAGGAGCACCCCGGCGAACAACCACACCGACAGCAGGTGCACGTACGGCGTGCCCTCCGCGCCCATCTCGCGGATGCGCTCGATCCCGCTCGCCGCCTCCAGGTAGATGATCGAACCGAGCAGCAGCAAGCCGAACCAGAGCCAGTGCATACGGGAAACGGGCACCAGGGATATGGTGCCCGTCGCTGCACAGATGGCGATTAATTCGACTGTAAGGATGTATACGACGACTGGCTTGGCGAGGGACCATAGACGCCAGTGGCGTGGCAAGAGCCGCTTCATCCCCTGGGCAGGGTTGGAATTTTCTCTTCCACCCACCATGATTCCCCTCCGCAGTGGGGTCTCACTGTAACGGCTCCGCAACACACTGTCGCGACTCCAATCGAGTGACCGGCAGGCCATCACCCACGAGGAGATGCAATGAACACCAGCACCGCACACAAGAACACCCGCCCGGCCGACCGCCGGAAGAGCCGCCCCAGCGAGTGGCGCTGACCCACCCCCAGACACCGCGAGTCGCGCTCTCGCGCATACCGAGTTGTCAGTTTCGTGCACCCGCCAAGGGATCGCGGCGGACCAAGATCGACACGAAACCGCACATTCGATGTGCGCGAGAGCGCGACTCGCGGTGTTCCAGGGCGTGACTCGCGGGCGGGGTCAGTGGCGGATCGGTAGGCGTGCCATGGGTTCCACCAGTTCTCGTTCCTCGTACGACAGGTGGGACAGGAGGGTGTCGGTGAGCAGGTCCACCGCCGCCGACAGCTCGGTGATGCCCTTCGGGTCGCTGACGGTGGCGACCAGTGCCGCGTCCACGCGTTCGAGCACGTCGTGGATGACGTGGTGTTCCTCGGTCAGGCGGTCGAGGACGGGACCAAGGCGGGCGTCGCCGCGGCGCAGTTGCGGATAGAGCTGCCGGTCCTCCAGCGTGTGGTGCACGGTGACGAGCCGGCAGTAGCTCTCGCAGTACGCGCCCAGCGTCCAGTTGTTCTGCCGCATGGTCATCGTGTTGATCTCCGAGCGGGCCGCGCCGACGTCGAGTGCGCCGTCCGCGACCTGCTTCACCAGCGACCGCACCCTGGCCAGCTCGGCACGCAGGTGGTCGTGGATGTCGATCAGCTGCTGGCTGCCCGCACGCCCCGCGGCCGTGTACACCGCGCCGGGGGACGGCACGGGTCCGGTCGGCCGCGCCGACTCGTCCCACAACCGTTCCGGCGACAGCCTCGTGCCGTCGTCCGGGGTCGGGGTCACGCCGAGGCCCTCGGGCACCTCGACGACGGCCGGCGCCGGAACCGTTGCGGTGCCGAGGTTCCGCTCCTGGTCGACCAGCTCACGCACGCCCGGCACGACCTCCTCGGCGAACCGGCGCAGGTCGTCGTCGCCACCGGCGTCGACCATCAGCACGAACCCGCTCATCCCTTCGGTGAGCGCGAGTTCGGCCAGCTGCTCGACCCACACCTTCGCCGGGCCGCGCAGGAACTCCCCTCCGTTGCCGGAAAAGCTGCCGCCGATGTTGTAGAGCCGCCGGACGTCCGCCGGTGACCGGCCCGCCTCCGCCGCGGCCTCGTCGATGATCCGGTTCATCTCCGTGAGCTGCTCCGGCGGCGCGTACGGGCTCGACGGCAGCCAGCCGTCGGCGGCCCGGCCGGTGAGCCGCAGCATCCTCGGTTTGTAGGCGCCGAGCCAGATCCCGATGTCGTGCGCGGGGAACGGCCCTGGGTGCGCGCCCTTCAGCGTGTAGTGCTTGCCATCGAACTTCGCGCCGCGGCCCGGCGTCCACAGCGCGCGGATGACCTGGATGGCCTCGGCGAGCGCGTCGATGGACTCCCCCGCGCTCCGGCGCGGCCCGCCCATCCCGGCGATGGCGTCCCAGAACGCGCCGGCGCCGAGCCCCAGTTCGACGCGCCCGCCGGTGATGATGTCGAGGCTCGCGGCGCTGCGGGCCAGCACGGCGGGCGGCCGCAGCGGCAGGTTGGCGACGTTGGGGAACACCCGCACGTGCTCGGTCGCGGCGGCGATGACCGACAGCGACGTCCACGTGTCCAGGAACTGCGCCTGGTACGGGTGGTCCTGGAGGCTGACGAGGTCCAGCCCCGCGGTGTCGGCGAGACGCGCGAGCCGCAGGGTCTCGCCGAACCGGTCGGCGGCGGGCGGCAGGAAGACACCGAACTCGAGTTCGTGGCCGTAGTCTGGCATACCGACGATATTACACACAGATGTTCTGTCCGACAGACGTTCTGTGTCGGCTATCATCGTGGGGTGGCAGCACTCGACGGCGACCTCGGCTGGACGCTCGGCGTGGTCTTCCGCGCCTACGTGAAGGCGACGGACGCGGCGGTCGGCGACCTGCCCGGCAGCCACCGCGGCTACCAGATCCTCAAGGCCGCCACCGAGGAGGCGCCGGAGAGCCAGTCCGCGCTCTGCCAGCGCCTCGGCATCGACCGCACGGTCATGACCTACCTGCTCGACGACCTCGAACGCGCCGGCCTCGTCGCCCGCAAACCCGCGCCTGCCGACCGCCGGACGCGGCTCGTCGTCGCCACGGACACCGGCCGCGAGCGCCTCGCCGAACTCGACCGCCGCCTCGCGCACGCGGAGCGCCACGTGCTGTCCAGCCTCGACGCGGCCGACCGCACGCAGCTGAAAGCCCTGCTCGGCAAGCTCGCCACGCACGCGAACTCCCTGGACCCGGTGTCCGACGCGTGCACGATCGTCGAGGACCTGGCGACCCACCACCCCTGATCGTCCCTTGACTCGGGTCTGCGCTCCGCCTTACCTTCTCCGGGAATGGTTAGACAGACTGCCTAACCAATGGCTCGAAGGGTCGAGGGCGTGACACAACAGGCCGGTTCCTCCCGTCTGCTCCGCGAGATCAACGAGTCCGCGGCGCTGCGCCTGCTGCTCGAACGCGGCCCGCTGACCCGTGGTGACCTGCGTGAACTCACCGGTCTCGCCAAGCCGACGACCTCCGACGTGATGCGCCGCCTCCAGGACGCGGGCCTCGCGCGGGTCGTGGGCCGCACGAGCGGTGGCCCCGGCCCCAACGCCGACATCTACGACGTGAACCCCGACGCGGCGTACGCGGCCGCGGTGTCGCTGCAGGAGAAGGACTCGACGCTGGTCACGGCCATCTGCGACCTCGCAGGCGAGGTCCGCGCGCGGGTGACGACCGACCTCGAGGCCGACCCGGTCCGCTCGGTCGTCGACGCCGTGCGCACGGCGTCCCGGCAGGCGGCGGTCGACCGCCTCGACCACGTGCAGCTCGGCGTCCCCGGCGCCCACCACGACGGCACGATCCGCTACGTCGACGTGCCCGGCTGGTCGCGGCCCGGCCTGATCGACGACATCCGCACCGCGCTCGCGACCGAGGTGAACGTCGACAACGACGTGAACCTGGCCGCCACGGCCGAGCGCTCGCGCGGCATCGCGAAGGACGTCGACAGTTTCGCCCTGCTGTGGCTCGGCGAGGAGGGCCTCGGTCTCGGCATCGACCTGAACGGCCGGATCCTGCGCGGCGCGCGCGGTGGCGCGGGCGAGATCGGCTACATGCCCGCCGGCCCCGACGGCGACTTCCAGGAGCTCGTCGGCGGCCCGGCCATCCTCGCGCTGGCCCGTGCCCACGGCGTCGCAGCCGACAGGGCGGCCACCGCCGCGACGGACGAGCGGCTGCTGCGCCCGCTCGCCGCGCGCATCGCCTACGGCATCGCCGCCGTCGTCGCCGTGCTCGACCCCGCCATGGTCGTCCTCGCGGGTGAGGTCGGCCAGGCAGGCGGCACCGCGCTCGCCGAGGCCGTCGGCGTGGCGCTGCGCGAGCTTTCCGTTCTGGACACCGAGATCGCCGCCACCGGTCTCACCGAGGACGCCGTCCTGCTCGGCGCGCTCGACACCACCCTCACCGCGGTCCGCACCGCGCTGCTCTCCCGCCGCTAGGAGGCACCCATGTCCCGCCGTCCCCTCATCGTGGCCGCGGCCTTGTTGCTCGCGGCCTGCACCCCCGGCAACAGCGCGTCCGACGACGTCGCCCCCGCGGGCCAGGAAGCCAAGGGCACCGTCGAGTTCTGGCACTTCTTCACCGACCGCGAGGCCAAGGCCATCGACGACGCGATCGCGAAGTTCGAGGACGCGCACCCCGGCATCGACGTCAAGGTCACGTCGGGTCAGGACGACGCGAAGATGCTGCAGGCCATCTCGTCCGGCAAGGGTCCGGACGTCGGCCTGTCGTACTCCACCGACATCGTCGGCAAGTTCTGCTCGTCGGGTGCGTGGCGCGACCTGACCCCGTACATCGAGCGGGACAAGGTGGACCTGTCGCAGTTCCCGGCGACGGTCCGGTCGTACACGAGTTACCACGACCGCCGCTGCGCGATGCCGTTCCTCGCCGACGTCTACGGGCTGTACTACAACAAGACCCTGCTCGCGCAGGCCGGGTACAGCGCGCCGCCGAAGACCATGTCCGAGCTGGCGACCATGGCGAAGAAGCTCACCAAGCGGTCGGCCGACGGCACGATCCAGGTCGCCGGTTTCCTGCCGCTGCTGAACTTCTACGAGCACACACCGCAGCACGTCGTGCCCGGCTGGGACGCGAAGTGGCTGACCGCCGCCGAGAAGTCCGCCATCGGCACGGACCCCCAGTGGCAGGCGATGCTCAAGTGGCACAAGGACCTCGTCGACTGGTACGGGTACGACAACCTGCAGAAGTTCACCGCGGGTCTCGGTGACGAGTGGTCGGCCGACAACGCGTTCCACAAGGGCAAGCTGGCGATGTCGGTCGACGGCGAGTACCGCGTGGCGTTCCTGCGGGACCAGGCGCCGGACGTGGACTTCGGCACCGCTCCCCTGCCCGTGGCCGACGACCAGGCCGACCGGTACGGCGCCGGGTTCGTCACCGGCAACGTCGCAGGCATCTCCGCGAACTCGAAGAACCCCGAGGCCGCGTGGGCGCTGATCGAGTACCTGACCACGGAGACCGACGCGATCGTGGGCCTGTCGAACGCGATCAAGAACGTGCCGACCACCTCCGACGCGCTGGCGTCACCGGACCTGCGGGCGGACGAGAAGTTCCAGGTGTTCCTGGACATCTTCGCCCACCCGGAGACCTCGACGACGCCGCCGAACGCGTCCGGGCCGAAGTACGTGGAGATGGCGCAGGAGTTCATCAACGGTTACCTGTCCGGGGCCGACAAGGACCTGGCGGGCGGGTTGGCGGACCTCGACACGCGCATCGACCAGGCGCTCGAGCTCGGGCGCTGACGTGACCGCCGTACTGGAGCGGCCGCCGTCCGTGGCGAGCAGGCCGCCACGACGACGTGCGCCGCGGCGCTGGCGGCACCGGCTGACCGTGCTGAGCTTCATGACGCCCGCGCTGATCGGGATCGGGGTGTTCTTCCTCTACCCCCTGCTGGCCGCCGTGTACTTCTCGTTCACCCGGTTCGACCTGCTGACGGTGCCCACGTGGGTGGGACTGCGCAACTACACGTATCTGTTCACACAGGACAGCGTGGCCGGGCAGGCGGCGCTGAACACGTTGTGGTTCGTGCTGATCCTCGTCCCGGCGCGGATGCTGGCGGCGCTGCTGACGTCGATGCTGCTGGTGTCCCTGCGCCGGGGCGGCGGGTTCTTCCGCACGATCTTCTACCTGCCCGCGCTCGCCCCGCCGGTCGCGGCGACCATCGCGTTCGTGTTCCTGTTCAACCCGGCCACGGGCCCGGTGAACGGGGTGCTGAGCTGGTTCGGCGTGGACGGTCCACTGTGGTTCGACTCGCCGGGGTGGGCGAAGCCGTCGCTGGTGCTGCTCGGCACGTGGGCGGTCGGCGACCTGATGGTGATCTTCCTCGCCGCGCTGCTGGACGTGCCGAAACCGCTGTACGAGGCGGCGTCCATCGACGGGGCGAACGCGTGGCAGCGGTTCCGGCACGTGACGTTCCCGTCGCTGTCGCCGGTGCTGCTGTTCGCGGCGGTCACCGGGGTGATCCAGACGTTGCAGTACTTCACGCAGGCGGCGGTCGCGGCGAGCGTCGCGTCGGGCACGGCCACGACCGGCGGCGGGATCTCCTCGACGTTCGGGTACCCGGAGAACTCGACGCTGACGTACCCGCTGCACCTGTACGTGTCCGGGTTCCGCTACTACGACATGGGCTACGCGAACGCGCTCGCGGTCGTGCTGTTCCTGGTCGCGTTCGGTGTCACCCTGGTGCTGCTGCGCCGGTTCCGCGCGTTCACCGGAGGTGCGCGGTGACCGCCACGATCAGCCCGGCTCTGCCCCGCCGGGGCACGATGGTCCGCGAGCCCTGGCTGGTCGTGGTGGCGCGCAACAGCGTCGCGATCGCGGCCGCGCTGATCTTCCTGGCGCCGTTCGCGTTCGTGGTGCTGATGTCGTTCATGACGAGCGACCAGGCGCTCACGTCGAACCTGTGGCCGACGACGTGGCACCCGGAGAACTTCGTCGACATCTTCACGAAGATGCCGATGTTCGACTACCTCGTCAACACGATGACGTACGCGTTGCTGGCGACCGGGTTCATGCTGCTGTCGAGCGTGCCGGCCGCGTACGCGCTGGCTAAGCTGACGTGGCGCGGCAGCACGGCGGTGTTCGTCGTGGTGATCTGCATGATGATGCTGCCGCCGCAGGTCGTGACCGTGCCGCTGTACCTGATGTGGTCGAACGCGGGCCTGACCGGGACGCTGTGGCCGCTGATCCTGCCGATGCTGGTGGGTGACGCGTTCTCTATCTTCCTGCTGCGGCAGTTCCTGATGACCATCCCGGACGCCGTGCTCGACGCGGCCCGCATCGACGGGTGCTCGGAGTGGCAGGTGCTGCTGCGGGTGGTCGTGCCGATGGCGAGACCGGGCATCGCGGCGACCGCGATCTTCCAGTTCTTCTACGCGTGGAACGACTACTACGGGCCGCTGCTCTACACGAGCGAGGAACAGGCCAACTGGACGTTGTCGATCGCGTTGTCGCAGTTCAAGACGCTGCACCACGTGGAGTGGAACCTCGTGATGGCCGCGACGCTGCTCGTGATGGCGCCGGTGATCGTCGTGTTCTTCCTCGCGCAGAAGGCGTTCGTCCAGGGTGTCACGTTGACGGGGGTCAAGGGATGAGGGTCGCTGTCGTCGGGGGCGGGTCCACCTACACGCCGGAGCTGGTCGACGGGTTCGCGCGCCTGCCGTTCGCCGTGGACGAGGTGGTGCTGGTCGACCCCGCCGTGGACCGGCTGGCGATCGTCGGGTCGTTCGGCCGCCGGATCCTGGCACGCCACGGGAGCGCGACGCGTCTGGTGTGGACGTCCGATCTGGACGCCGGGCTGGACGGCGCGGACGTGGTGCTGGTCCAGCTGCGGGTCGGCGGGCAGCGCACGCGGATCAGCGACGAGACGTTCCCGCTCGAGTGCGGGTGCGTGGGGCAGGAGACGACCGGCGCGGGCGGCCTGGCGAAGGCGCTGCGCACGGTGCCGGTCGTGCTGGACGTGGCGCGCCGCGCGCCCGAGGACGCGTGGATCGTGGCGTTCACCAACCCGGTCGGCATCGTCACCCGCGCGCTCCTGGACGCGGGGCACCGCGCGGTCGGGCTGTGCAACGTGGCGATCGGCATCCAGCGGACCCTCGCACGGCTGCTCGACGTGGCGCCGGACGCGGTGACGCTCGACCACGTCGGCCTCAACCACCTGACGTGGGCACGCGCGGCGGTCGTCGACGGCACCGACCGGCTGCCGAAGCTGATCGCCGACCACGGCGACTTCCTGGCCGAGCACCTCGACCTGCCCGCCGGGCAGCTGCTGCTCACGGGCACGCTGCCGTCGTACTACCTGCGGTACTTCTACTGCCACGACACGGTCGTCGAGGAGCAGCGGACGGCGCCGGCGCGTGGCGCCCGGGTGGCGGAGATCGAGCGCGAGCTCCTGGCGATGTACCAGGACCCGGCCCTCGACACGAAGCCGTCGCTGTTGTCGGAGCGGGGTGGCGCGTTCTACTCCGAGGCCGCGATCGGGCTGCTGGCGTCGCTGCACGGCCGGCCCGGCACGCACGCGGTCGACGTCCGCAACAACGGCACGCTCCCGCACCTGCCGGACGAGGCGGTGGTCGAGGTGTCGTGCCACGTCGACGAGTCGGGCGCGACCCCGTTGCCGACCGGGCCGCTCGCCCCGGACCTGGCCGGACTGGTGGCGCACGTGGCGGGGTACGAGGAGCTGGCCGTCGAGGCGGCGTTGAAGGGCGGCGCGGACCGGGTGTTCCGGGCGCTGCTCGCACACCCGCTCGTCGGCCAGGTCGACAAGGCACGCGTGCTCACCGACCGCCTGCTGGCGGCGAACGCCGAGTTCCTGCCGTGGGCCTCATGAGCGGAGCTTGCGGAGCGAATCATCAGGCGCAGGGCGACCGCGAGCGGCTCCCCGGAGCCTGCGAGGGGGAGTCGTGAGTCTCCTTCTTGCCGTTGACGGCGGCAACTCCAAGACCGAGGTCCTGGTGTGCGACGACACCGGGACCGTGCTCGGCCACGCCCGCGGCCCGGGCAGCAACCACCAGACCGCCGGTGGCCTGTCCGTGGCCATGGCCCGGCTCAACACGCTCGTCGCGACCGCACGGGCGGAGGCTGGGCTGTCCTCTTCGGACCGGATCGCGCTGGCCGCGGTGTACCTCGCGGGCGCGGACCTGCCGGTCGAGCTGACCATGCTCACCGACGCGGTCGCCGCCGCGGGCTGGGCCGACAAGTCCCTCGTGGACAACGACACGCTCGCGCTGCTGCGCGCGGGCACGGCCGACCCGGACGCGGTGGCCGTGGTGTGCGGTGCGGGCATCAACTGCGTGGGCCGCGCCGCCGACGGGCGCATGGTGCGTTTCCCCGCGCTGGGCACGATCACCGGCGACTGGGGCGGTGGCGACGAACTGGGGCCCACCGCGTTGTGGCACGCGACCCGCGCGGAGGACGGCCGCGGTCCCGCCACGGCGTTGACCAGCGCCATCGCCGCGCACTTCGGGCTGCCGTCCGCCACGGCCGTCGCCGCGGCGGCGCACCTCGACCCGTCGGTCGCGGCCCGGCTGCGCGACCTGACACCCGTGGTGTTCGCGACGTCCCGGGCAGGCGACCCCGTCGCCCGGTCCATTGTGGTCAGACAAGGAGAGGAGGTGGCGCTGCTCGCGATCGCGGCGCTGCGGCGCCTCGAGCTGGTCGCGGTCCCCGCGACCGTGGTGCTCGGCGGCGGCGTGCTCCGCGGCGGCGACCCGCTGCTGCACGACACGATCCGCGACCGGCTGGCGTCGGCCACGCCGCTCGCACGCATCACCGTCGTGACCGACCCGCCCGTGGTCGGCGCGGCACTGCTCGGTCTCGACGCGCTCGGCACGACGCCGGGCGCGGAGGGGCGACTGCGCACATGGTCCACCGCTTGACCCCTGCCAAGAGAGGAGACCCCTGTGTCGGGGATGAAGAAGAGACTGTCCGCCCTGCTGCTCACCCTGCTCGCACTGTCCTTTGTGGTACCGACGGGGACGGCGCCCGCCGAACCCGCCGCCGGGACCTTCGCCGCGGCCAACGGCCAGCTGAAGGTCTGCGGCGTGAAGCTCTGCAACGCCGAACGTCAGGTCGTGCAGTTGCGCGGCATGAGCACGCACGGCCTGCAGTGGTACCGCCAGTGCGTGAACGACGCGTCGCTCGACGCGCTCGCGAACGACTGGGGCGCGTCGGTCATGCGCATCTCGATGTACGTCCAGGAGGGCGGCTACGAGACCGACCCGGCCGGGTACACGAACCTGGTGTCGTCGATCATCGACAAGGTGACCGCGCGCGGCATGTACGCGATCGTGGACTGGCACATGCTCGACCCGGGCGACCCGTACTACAACCTGTCGCGTGCCAAGACGTTCTTCTCGGAGATCGCGCGCAGGCACGGCCACCAGACGAACCTGCTGTACGAGATCGCGAACGAGCCGAGCGGCGTGTCGTGGTCGCGGATCAAGGGCTACGCCGAGCAGCTGATCCCGGTGATCCGGGCGATCGACCCGGAGACCCCGATCCTCGTCGGCACCCGCGCGTGGTCGTCCCTGGGCGTCTCGGACGGCGCGAACGAGTCCGAGGTGATCAACAACCCGGTGCGGGCGTCGAACATCATGTACACGTTCCACTTCTACGCCGCGTCGCACGGCACCGAGTACCTGAACGCGCTGTCCCGCGCGGCGGACCGCGTCCCGATGTTCATCACGGAGTTCGGCACCCAGGAGTACACGGGCGACGGCCCGAACGACTTCGCGATGGCGCAGCGCTACCTGGACCTGGCCGCCCAGAAGCAGATCAGCTGGACGAACTGGAACTTCTCGGACGATTTCCGCAGCGGTGCCGTGTTCACCGAGGGCACCTGCCCGAGCGGCCCGTTCGCCGGCACGTCGCGGTTGAAGCCCGCCGGTCAGTGGGTGCGTGACCGGATCTGAGTCCCCTGCGGGCGGGCCCGGCTTCGTGTTCACTGGAGGCATGCCTCTGCACGGTGAGTACGAGCCGAGCCCGTCCGACCGGGCTCGCAAGCAGGTCGAAGAGTACGAGAGCTCCGGCGGCACCCGCGGCAACACGATGATCGGTCTGCCGGTGGTCATCCTGACCACGAAGGGCGCCAAGACCGGCAAGATCCGCAAGACCCCGCTGATGCGCGTGGAACACGACGGCGAGTACGCGGTCGTGGCGTCGCTGGGCGGCGCGCCGAAACACCCGGTCTGGTACCACAACGTGAAGTCCCACCCCGAGGTCGAACTGCAGGACGGCGCGACCAAACAGGACATGGTCGCCCGCGAGGTCACGGGCGAGGAGAAGGCCAAGTGGTGGGAGATCGCCGTGGCGGCGTTCCCGAACTACGCCGAGTACCAGAAGAAGACGGACCGCGAGATCCCGGTCTTCGTCCTGACCCCGAAGAAGTGACGGGGCAACCCGGCAGCGCGGGGCCACCGCACCGCGCAGCCGGGGCCCGAGTTGTCCACAGCCCACCCGGTTGTCCACAGCCAAGATCGACAACCGTCCCCCTGTCGGTGGATACCGGTAGACTGGCATGGCGG
Organism: Actinophytocola sp. KF-1; assembly: GCF_054661535.1. Classification (NCBI taxonomy): domain Bacteria; kingdom Bacillati; phylum Actinomycetota; class Actinomycetes; order Pseudonocardiales; family Pseudonocardiaceae; genus Actinophytocola; species Actinophytocola sp. KF-1. Next base: position 74,342 of record NZ_BAAFVK010000016.1, read on the forward strand.
GTGGCCCCCGGGATCGGGTGGGGGTTGCCATCGCGCGCGCGAGCGGTGTGAGCTGACCCCGGAATGCCGACCTCGGCATGAGGTTGCTGGACCCGGCATGCCGGGCGGGCAGCGCCCGGCACCCGCGAAGCGGGCGAAGCCCCCATCACCCCACGGACACCAGTCCTTGCCAACCCAGCCCGAGACCGACCCCCGCCATCCCGGAGAGCAGCCCGTCCGGCGAGGCCCCCCGGAGGGAAACCCATCTACAGGCCGACCGGGCAGCCTCGTTGATCGCCGTCATGGGTGGACCGGTCGGCGAATAATGGCGCCATGACCCAACGCGTGTGGACAGAAGTCGACGACTACATCTCCGGCCTGCTCATCGGCGCGGATCCCGCGCTGGACGGCGCGCTCGAGGCGGGCGCGAAGGCCGGGCTGCCGCAGATCTCGGTCGCACCGAACCAGGGCAAGCTGCTCAACCTGCTCGCGCGCGTGCACGGTGCGCGCAAGATCCTCGAGATCGGCACCCTCGCCGGCTACAGCACCATCTGGCTCGCCCGCGCGCTCCCGCCGGACGGCAAGCTGATCACGCTCGAGTACGACCCCCGGCACGCCGAGGTCGCCACCGCGAGCATCGCCGCCGCGGGCCTCGCCGACCGCGTCGAGGTGAAGGTCGGCGCCGCGCTCGACACGCTGCCCACGATCGCGGACGAGGGCCCGTTCGACCTGTTCTTCATCGACGCCGACAAGGTCAACAACCCGAAGTACTTCCGGTGGGCGCTCGACCACTCGCGGCCGGGCAGCGTGATCATCGTCGACAACGTGGTGCGCAGCGGCCTGGTGGTCGACGCGACCAGCACCGACCCGGCCGTGCTTGGCACCCGCGAGCTGGCGACGATGATCGCGAACGAGCCCCGCGTGTCGGCCACGATGGTCCAGACCGTCGGCGAGAAGGGCTACGACGGTTTCGCGCTCGCGCTGGTCGAGGGCTAGACCGCCGCTGGATTGAAGACCGCTCAACGAAAACGCGCTCGCGGCACGCCCCGCCGTAGCGTGTAGATCGCCGGAGGAGTGTGTACAGCAGGGGCGAGGCGAGACCGATGGACCAGTGGACGAACGCGACGGATCCGCCGACGTTACGGGCCGTGGCCGGGCACGCGGTGCGGGTCCTGCGTCGCCAGGACGACTGGCCGCCGGTGCCCGGCCCCAGCCCGGCGGACGGCGACGAGTTGGTCGGCATCCGCGTACAGGTGGTCGGCGACGACGTCCTGGCACGGCGGGGCGTGCTGGCCGCGCTGGACGACGAGCCGGGCATGGTCGTCGTCGGTGAGCACCGGCCGGGCCCCGGCGTGTTCGCCACACTGGCCACGCGTCACCCCGACGTGGTGCTGCTGCACGGCGTGGACGACGCGGAGGCCGCACCGATCCTGACCGCGATCCGCCGCACCGGTCGGGTGGTCCGGGTGCTGAGCATCGGCGTCCGGGACGGCGAGTCCGCCCCCGGCGTCGACGGCTGCGTGTGCGGCTCACTACCCGCCTGGGCGACACCCGAAGAGGTGGTCGCCGCGGTACGGGTCGCCGCCGCGGGCTTCGCGTTGCGGAAGGCGGACGAAGGGGGCGAGGTCGTCCGGCTGGCGAACCGGGGGCCCGCGCAGGAGGCGGGGCTGTCGGAGCGGGAGTGCGACGTGCTGGCGCTGGTGGCGCAGGGCATGTCGAACGCCGAGATCGCCAACGACCTGACGGTCTCCGAGCACACGGTCAAGTCGCACATGCAGAACCTGCTGGCCAAGCTGGGTCTGCGGAACCGCGTCCACGTGGTGATCTACGCGTACCAGACCGGCCTGGCGAAGAGCGACCGCGGCTGATGCGCCTGCGGATACTGGGCCCACTGGAGATCGTGGACGACGATGGCGCCCGGATACACGTGAGCGGCGCGAAGCGGCGTGCCCTGCTGGCGACGCTGGTGGTCCGGGCCGGCCGGACGGTGTCCATGACCAAGCTGATCGAGGAGCTGTGGGGCACGACCCCGCCTGCGAACGCGGTCAACGCCCTCCAGGCACACATCGGCAGGCTGCGCAAGACCATCGCGTCAACCTGCGCGGAGGACCGCCTGGCCACCCACCCACCCGGCTACTCCCTGCACCTGAACGAGGGCGAGACCGACGCCTCCGAGTTCACCCGTCTGATAACAGCATCACGCACAGCACCCGACCCAACCTCACTCCTGAGGACGGCCCTGTCCCTGTGGCGGGGCCCGGCACTGGACGGCTGCGTGACGGGTGACATCTGCGCGGGCGAGGCGTCAGCCTTGGAAGAGCTGCGCATGACGGCGATGGAGGCGCTGTACGACGCGTGCCTGGCCAGGGGACGCCACGCCGAGGTGATCGCCGACCTGACCGAGTCGACGACGATCTTCCCGCTGCGCGAACGGTTCTACGACCAGCTGATGCAGGCGCTGTGCCGGGCAGGCCGCCAGTCGGACGCGCTGGCGGTGTACGGACGGGCCCGGAAGCGCTTCATCATGGAGCTGGGCGTCGAACCGGGGCCCGCGCTGAGGACCCGGGCGCAGTCGATCCACACGAACACCGCGCCACCCCCGCACACCGACCTGACCCGCGAAGTCGCGGAACTGCAGCAGAAGATCGACGCCCTGGTGACCAGGCAGGCGCGGCTACTGGAGCGCCTCGCAGCACAGCACACGAACCGCTGATTGTCCACAACCACACCAGTTATCCACAGATCCGCGCGACGACCCAGAATTGTCGGCCCCCACTGGTAGACTGGCATGGCGGGTGGCCCCCGGGGATCGGGTGGGGGCCGACGTTACGTACCTGGGGGCGGGCAAAACGCTGTTTTTGCTGGTCAGGCGCGAACCCAGCACTTCCCGCCCTGTTGGCTTCTTGCGGAGGTGGCGGTCACCGGCCGGTTGCTGGCCGATGCCGGACTCGCAGTGGACGGTGCGGTCGTTGCGGTTGCCCGGTTGCGGATTGCCGGTGGCGACGACGAGGCGGGTGTCGGCGTCGATCACTACCTGCACGTTGGTTGAGTACCGGTAGTTCGCGACGGTGTCGCTACCCCGATGATCGCGGGTCGGCGCGAGCGCGCCGTCGACGATGGTGGCCGGGTCGGTCCGGCGTTTGCGCACCGGCGCATCGTGGCATCGTGTGCGCGGCTCAGGGCGTCGGGCGAACCGCTGGCGGGCAGCGCAGGGCCCCAACGTGGTCCCAGCCGAGCCAGGGCAGATCGTCCGTGGGTCAGCTCGGGAACGCCTCCGCCAGGATGGCCTTCACCTCGGTTTTCGCCTGGACGTACGCCTCGGCGATGTCCGGGGGGATGCCGTCCTTGGCCGCGGTGGCGACCACGGCCGGGGACGGTTCGGCGTTCCAGAAACGTTCCTCGGCCGGCATGATCTCCACGCCGCGTATCATTTCCGCGGCGCGTTCGGCCAGGGAGTGGCTGCCCGCCGGGGTGTCCTGCGCCAGGAACAGCACCTGCGTGGTGGCCTTGGCGAGCTGCCGCTCAAGCAGCTCGCGGTTGCCGGGAAAGCCCAGGTCTTCGCCCATTTCGCGCCCCAATCCAACGTTCTTCCGATTGTCCTGCGCGCGGGTGCGGCACGGCAATCGGTCGCCGGAGCGAGATCGGTGGTCGGTCGAAAGAACCAGACCGGTCGGTCCGGGTGCGCTCGCCTGGTGGGCGAGCGGCGACACCGGTGCGTGCAGTTCGTGCGGGCGCACTGACTACCCGGACCAGCCGATTATCTGAATGGCGCGACAGGTTGTGGTCGCGCGAACTCGTGTGACGCGTCGCCGCTGACGGTCGGCACCGGAAAAAGAAAACCGGCCGCACATGGGGGCCGGAAGGCGCTCAGGCGCGAGCGAGCAACTCGAGATCCCCCACCACGGCGGTCTGCCCGCTCTGTTCGAACTTCACGCGAACCGAGCTCCGCTCGTCCCCCTGAGCGTGCGCGGAGTCCGCGGCGATCACGCACGGCTCGTCGAGCTCGATGTAGTGATCGAACGAGAACTTCCCCTTCACCGGCACGCCACCCGCGCTGCCGGTCGCGAGGAGCGCGGCCTGGCGCGCCGCCTCGATGGCCATCATGCCCGGCACGTGGTCGACCGGGTGGTCGAACATCACCGGGTGCTCGGTGTCCACGCGCACCAGCCACAGGTTGTCCACAGCGGACGGTGCGAGCACGACGTCGCAGTCCTGGTAACGCCCGACGAGGTGCGGCGATACCGGCGCGGGCTGCTTCTCCGCCACGATCGTCGCGTCGATGTGGTCGCCGCGGACCCGCGCGTACGTGGCCGCCGTGATGCACCGGAACGACACCCCACCGGAGCCGATCTTGACATCGTTGCGGTAACACGTGAAGTCGATGGTCATGCCCGCGACCGTCTTGCCACGCTTGCGAATGCCGTGCGCCACGGCGGTCAGCACGACGTCCGCGGGCCGGCACCCCAGGCGCAGCCCCTCCTCGGTGATCTCGTAGGAGATCTCGTGCATGACGAAGTGCGTCCCCTGCGGCACCTCGTAGAACTCGTGCGCGATCGCGAGCGTCGCCTGCCGGATGGTCTCCGTGAGGAGCATCGGGTCGTGCAGGTCCGACTTCGGACCGAAGAACTGGTGGGAGCGCGGCCATTGCGCGCCGACCTGGAAGGCGCCGTCACGGGTGGCGGCGAGGTTGGTCAGGAAGACTTCGGAGACCGCTGCCCGGTGCACGAGGTGCCTCGGGAGAGTCTGCTGGAAAAGAACACCGGCTCCCAACTCGGATAAGCCGTTGAGTAAGTCCCGCCGGTTTTCGTTGAGCACGGTAGTCATGGCGATCCTCCGCCCAGATGTCGTCCGCGGCTGCGTGTCATGTGATGTGAGCCACGCTGAAAGAATACCTACCACCCGGTTTTTTATCGAGGGGTTGGGACGTGAACTTCGAGCCGTCCTCCAGCTTCGGCTGAGCCGCGCGCGCCGGATGCACGTGCATGTTTACGCAGGCAGGGAGTGGGTAGGGCCGTCGAACAGCGACTATCGCGGAGGGCGACCCATACACCACGCTGCGCGAACGCCGCTGGACCATCCCTGGAGCGACGATTTCTTCGCCAACTGGCAACCGGTAAAAGGCAAGTGGAGCACCCGAAAAACCCGACAAAACCCATGGTTGCCGCGTAGCGGGATGGAAAGCACGCAAAACGCTCTAATGACCCATAGGCGCGGAACCGAGCGCAAATCGCCGCGCGGTGGTGGCGCGGACGGTCAGACCGAACAAAACGAGCCAAGCGGAGGTTCCGCCCCCGCTTCACGACAGATCGCGGGTGAAGCGGCAGCTCGGCGAAGAGCCGGCAACCCGGAGCCCGGTACCCGCGGAGGCGGACCAGCCCAGCGGACCGGTCCGCGACCGTAGACGCGGTGGATCAGTCCCGGCGAGAGCAACTCGGCGAGCAGATGGCCCAGCCCGGCGGGCACCGCCCCCACGAAGCTGCGCGGCCCAACCGGTCGGCGTGGGCTCAGGCGATGTCCTTCGCGCCGAAGCCGGCGGTACCGGACGGCACGAACCGAGCGACGCGCCGCGGCGGCACCAACCCGGGCAGCGCGATCCGCCACATCTCGGTGACGCGCTCGTGGATGTCCTCGCGGCCGGAGAGCACCTGCGAGGAGATCTGGATGCCGGTGAACGAGGCGATGACCCAGCGGGCGATGACGTACGGATCGAGGTCCGCCTTGAGGTCGCCGCGTTCCTGGGCCGCCACCATGTAGCCGCGGACGATCTCTATCCAGCCGGTGTAGGCATCGGGCGCGGGATCGGCGAACGTGCCGGTCTCGATGACGAGCCGGATGCTCGCCCGCACGCGCACGCTGGTGCGCAACGAGTTCGCCATGTCGTGGCACAGGTCGATGGCGGTCTGGATGCCGATGGGGGCTTCGGTCGGCAGGGCCCGGCCGACGATGAACTGCTCGGTCACCAGCGCGTGCGCGAGGTCTTCCTTCGACGAGAAGTGGAAGTACAGGGCACCCTTCGTCACCCCGGCCTTCGCCAGGATGTCGGACAGACTGGCTCCGTTGAAGCCGTACTCGTCGAAGACCGCAGCCGCCGCGTCGAGGATCGCGTTGCGCGTGCGTTCCGCTCGTTCCTGCCGTGCCAACTCGTGCCTCCAGCCGCGAAGGGCGTCACCGAAGCAGGTCCCGCGGGGCCTCGGAGACGCGCGCGCCAAACCCGACCAACCGCCCTCAGCTTAGCCCAGATTTCACACGAACGGGGTCGAAAAAATACCGGGTGGTAGGTATTCTTCCTCACAACGACGCAGTTCGAAGGATGGCAACATGCCCAGGAACGCGATCTTGGTGACCGGTGGGACCGGCTTCGTCGGCTCCCACGTCGTGCGCGCCCTCCTCGCCGACAATACCCCCGCCCGCCCGGAGATCCGCGTCCTGAGCCGTGTCGAACTTCCTTCCTGGATGGTCGAAGCCGGCGTCACCGGCATCCGCGGCGACCTCGCCACACCGTCCGGCCTGCGCGGCGTGTGCGACGGCGTCGCCACCCTCGTGCACCTCGCCGCGACCGTCGGACGCGACATCGCCGAGTGCGACTCGGTGAACACGGACGGCACGCTCGCCATCCTCGACGAGGCGCGCCGCGCGGGCACGAAGCGAGTCATCTACGTCAGCACGACCTCCGTCTACGGCAACGGTATCCACCAGGGCGTGACCGAGTCACTACTCGCGCCCGCACCCGTCTCCGCCGCGAGCCGCAGCAAGCTCGCCGCCGAGCGTGCCGTGCGTGCCGTCGGCGGCATCGTCCTGCGCCCGCACCTCACCTACGGGCCCGGCGACCGGTGGTTCGTGCCGAACCTGTTGCGATTACTCGAGAAGGTGCCTGCCTGGATCGACGGCGGCGCCGCGCTCATGTCCATCGTGTCCATTCAGGACCTCGCGAAGGTGCCCGCCGCACTGGCCCGGCTGCCGTGGGGGCCACGGCCGGGCGCGGTGTTCCACGTCAGCCAGCCGCGACCGGTGAGCGTGCACGCCATGGCGCACAAGGTGTGCACACCGCTCGGGATCGAACTGCCCGACATCGACCTGCCGTCCGGGGTGCACCGCGAGCTGACGCGGACCGCCATCCCGCACATGACCGACCACCAGTTCTCGTTGCTCGCCGAGGACCACTGGTACGAGAGCACGCGCATCTGGCGCAGCCTCGGCATCACGCCCGCGGTGCTGGCGACCGAGGAGATCGGCGACGCGGTCGGCTGGTACCGGACGCTACTCGCCGCCTGACTTCCGCTGCGTCCCCTCCGGGCGGACCGCCGCCAGCGCGGCGGGTGTCGCGATCCCCGGCAGCATCGTGCGCCACATGCCCTCGACGGCAGGCGCGATCTCACCGTGCCGGATTCCGCTCCACCACAACATCTCCAGCCCGGACGACACCGCGAAGACGAGCGTGGCCGCCTCCTCGACGTCGACGCCCGCGCGGAGATCACCGGCGCGTTCGGCCGCCAGTAGTAACGTTTCAACCGCCGCGAGCCACTCCTGGTGGAAATCCAGGAAGGGGCGGCCCCGGTGGCCGCACTCCCGAGCCGTCCGGAACGACGCACGCACCAACGGCTCACACTCCAACCACCACGCCAGCTCATGCGTCAAATCCACCAACGCCTGCAACGCAGGCAACCCAGCCCCCACCACCCCATACACCGCAGAACGCAACAAACCACACGCCTCAGCCTGAATCGCCCCACCCAACTCGTCCTTCGACGAAAAATGAAAATAAAACGCACCCTTCGTCACCCCAGCCGACCGCGACACATCCTCCAACGTCGCCCCGGAAAACCCCAAACGATCAAACAACTCAGCCGCGGAACGCACCAAGTGCAACCGCGTGTTCTCCGACCTCGACTGCTTCGCCACCGTCACGCCCAGCGCGACGGAGCCGAGGACGCGGGATTCGCCATACCCACGAACATACCGGACATCAGTGACATTTCTACCCCGCCGTCCGGCTGGTTCCCGCGGGCCGCAACCGCGGCGCCAACGCGGGCGCGGCGAGGCCGGGCAACGTGAGTGACCACATCCCGGTGAGGCTATCCCCCATGGCGCCGGACCGGATCTTCGCCCACCACAGCAGTTCCAGCCCCGCCGACACCGTCAGCACGAGCGTGACCGCGTGCTCGACCGCCACACCCGGCGCGAGCTCCCCCGCCCGCTGCGCACGCCGCAGCAGCGACTCCACCGCGGCGAGCCATTCCTCGTGGAAATCCAGGAATGGCCGGCCCCGATGGCCGCACTCCCGAGCCGTCCGGAACGACGCACGCACCAACGGCTCACACTCCAACCACCACGCCAACTCATGCGTCAAATCCACCAACGCCTGCAACGCAGGCAACCCAGCCCCCACCACCCCATACACCGCAGAACGCAACAAACCACACGCCTCAGCCTGAATCGCCCCACCCAACTCGTCCTTCGACGAAAAATGAAAATAAAACGCACCCTTCGTCACCCCAGCCGACCGCGACACATCCTCCAACGTCGCCCCGGAAAACCCCAAACGATCAAACAACTCAGCCGCGGAACGCACCAAGTGCAACCACGTGTTCTCCGACCTCGACTGCTTCGCCACGACAACGCCCCACGGCCCGGTGCGGACCGTAGGACGCTCGGCCCACAAACGACGACCGGAGCAGGGCGCGATGTCCGCCACCCCACTCCGGTTGTTTGATTGGTGGCACCAACTTCTCATCCCGCCCGTTCGAGCACCGTCTCGCTGTTGCCGAACTCGGTGAGCCGCCGGTCCGACATCAGGATCGCGTGCTGCAGTCGGCGGAGGCTGGGCGACGGCTCGAGACCGAGCTCGTTGACCAGACCCGTGCGCATCCGGCGGTACACGTCGATCGCCTCACCGCGGCGACCGGACCGGTACAGCGCCAGCATCAGGTGCGCGTGCAACCCCTCGTGCGTGCGGTACCGGCCGACGAGCCCCGCCAGCTCGCCGAGCATCTCGTGGTGCCTGCCCAGCCGCAGGTCCGCGTCGATGCGGCGGTCCAGCACGTTGAGCCTGGCCTCCTCCAGCCGGTGCGACTCGACCTCGAGCAGCGGCCCGGTCTGGACGTCCACGAGCGCCCGGCCCCGCCAGATGGCGAGCGCCTCGCTGAACTGACGGGACGCGGCCTCGAAGTCGCCCAGCTCACGCGCGCGGTGCCCCAACGCGGCCAACCGGTCGAACTCGCGGACGTCGACGCGACCGCCCATCGTGTCCAGGAGGTAGCCACCCGGGTAGGTGACGAGCACGCGCTTGGCGTCGGCAGGTCCTTCGGTCGGCGACTGCTCCAGCGCGGCGCCGATCAGGTTGCGCAGGTGCAGGATGTAGGTCTGCACCGTGGTGTTGGCACTGCGCGGGATGTCCTCTCCCCACAGCTCCTCGAACAGCGACGCCATCGGCACGACCTGGTCGGCGTGCACCGCCAGCATCGCGAGCACCTTGCGCGGTTTCGCCGCGGTCGGCACGATCGAGCCACCACTTTCGCGGGCGGCTAATGGCCCTAAAACGTCAATGTCCACGTCCTTCTCCTGTGGGGCGACTGTGACGGAGTGCCGACCCGGTGATCGACATCTACTCGTCTACTCCTCAAGACTACAAAACCGACCGCCCGGTTTGTCAATAGGAATCAGACCGCTTGGTCTTTTTATCCGGGATGTGTCAGTCCGACGTCAGCGATCAGTCACCCACAGCGACCCGAACTTGGCGTAACAGAGCCAAAAACAACGCAGCGTGCTACTCGTTAACCCGGCAACTACTGGCTCGCGACGACACGCGGTGGCATCAGGTCAAGTGATGGATCATGGTTGAGGATCGCGTGCATCCGGTCCTGGAGCATCGTGGACGGCTCCATGCCGAGTTCGTCGACGAGCCTGCGGCGCACGAGGTTGTACTCGCGCAGCGCGTCCGCCTGCCTTCCGGATCGGTACAGCGCCACCATCAGCATTTCCGCGAGCCGTTCCCGCCACGGGTAGAGCATCGCCATTTTCTTGAGCTCGCTGATCACACCGCCCTGAATGCCGGCGACGATGCACGCGTGGAACTTGTCCTCGATGGCCGCGAGCCTGCTCTCCTCGTAATGCAGGACCGAGCTGTGGCACAGCGGGCCGCCGGACACGCCTTCGAGCACCGGGCCGTCCCACAGCTCGAGCGCCTCGTGCAGGAGATCTCTGGCGCGCACGGGGTCCGCGGCGATGGTGCCGTGCGCGCACGCGACGAGGTGTTCGAACAACTTCGCGTCGATTTCGTCCGTTTCCGCGTGGAGGATGTACCCGGTCGGCAATGTCACCAGCCGTTCCCGCGCGAAGTCCTCCCCGAACGTGGACTTGAGCAATTTTCGCAATCTCGTGATCAACGCCTGCAGCGCGTTGTTGGCCTTCGCGAGCGGCCGCCCCTCCCACAGTTCCTCGAAGAACTGTTCTTTCGTGACCACCTTGCCGGAATTGATCAGCAGGGTGGCGAGCAGCGTGCGCTGCCTGCCGCCCTGGATCGCGACCAGCCGACCGTCCTTGACCAGCCCCACCGAACCGAACAGCTTGAAGATGACCGTGTCTGCCATCGCCCCCACCTCCTCGACGTCCGACGACGATGCTCGGACACCCCGCTGACACCACGATGACAACCCCCCACCCACACGAGCCACCCGCGAGTCACGCTCTCCAACACCGCGAGTCACGCCCGCAGGCACACCGAGTTGTACGTTTCGTGCACATGCCGTCTGCATGAAACGTACGACTCGGTGTGCGCGAGAGCGTGACTCGCGAGGTCAGAGGGCGTTGGCGGCCTTGAAGATGTGCAGGAAGCCGTACAGCGAGGGGTGGTTCTCGAAGGCCACGTACTCCGGGATGACCGCGTGCGGGGCCCATTTCTCCTTGTAGGCGAGCTGGCTCGCGGCCGGGTACACCGCCGCGCCGCGGGCGGCCAGCTGGTGCACCAGCCAGCGGAACCAGCGGCTCTCCGTGGCCGTGCCGAACTCCGGCGCCAGGCCGGTGAACGGGGTGAAGCCGAAGTGCAGCCACCGCGCGCCCTCCGCGCGGAACGTCGCCATCGCGGTCGCGTTCACCGCCTCCATGATCCCCGGCGTGCCGTCGGGGACGCGGCGGGACAGGTCGTGCAGCCAGCCGGGCCGCGACCCGTACGCGGGCGCGTAGGACACGTACCCCACCAGCGCGTCGTCGATCGTGGCGACGAACAGGCGCCGCGCGTGCTGGTGCGGCCCGCCGTACTCCCCCACCAGGAACTCGAGGGGCTTGGCGTGCTTGCCCTTCGACGCGAGCCAGCGCGCGTCGAGCGCCCGCATCCGGTCGTCCCACTCCGGCTGCGGCACCTCCCGCACGACCACGCCTGCCCGTGTCGCGCGCGCGATCTTGTTGCGCAGCTTCACGAACCGCTTGCCGCTCGTCGTGAACCGGTCCAGGTCCAGCGCGTACGACGCGCCGACCTGGTTCACCGTGTAACCGGCGGCCTCGTACACGGGCACGTCGTGCGCCTGCACCTGGATCGCCACGACCCGCCTGCGCTGCGCCCGCGCGAAGGCGCCGAACCGGGCCAGCAGCGCGGCCGCGTCCGGGCCGGCCGGGCCGCCGAACTGCACCAGCCGCCTGCCCGACACCCGGTAGGTGACCACGCCGTCGAGACCCGGCGCCGTGAAGTGGTGATTGCCCGCATTCAACGCGAGAAAAGCGCTCGGATTGTCCGAATACGTTTCCAGCAGCGCGGGTGACACCGTTTCCACCGCTTTTGTGCCCATCCTTGATCCACCACCCGATTTCGCCTGATATGGTCACGTCACCGCAGGTCGTGCCGCAGGTGCCGACTCGATTATGAGCGATCCCCGAGCAGTGCACGCATTTCCTTTAGGCGCGTGTCAGCACCCCATCAGCATTCGTTGTCAGACTCGAAATCGTGCCGCTCACCCATGTCTCGTACGTCGGTGGCGCCCACGTGGACTCCGGCCGGTACCTCTACACGGTCAGCACGCGGGCGCTGCTCGCCGACGTGTTCGCGGGCCTCACGCTCAAGCGCAGGCTCGAGCAGGGCCCCGACGGGGACGCCGACGACGTCGTCGGCCGGGTGTGCGTCGCCGACGCGGAAACCGTTGCCGCGGCGACGAAAGCGGCGGCCGCGGCGGCACCGGTGTGGGCGGCGACCCCGCTCGCGACGCGCCTGCGGCTGGGCACCCTCATCCGGGACCGGTTGCGGGACAAGCACTCCGCGCTCGTCGACGTGCTCGTCGCCGAGGGCAGCCCGCGTGCCCTGGCGCGGTGGCAGGTGGCCGGGCTGCTGGAGCTGTTCAGCGACGAGACCCTCGGCTACTGCGCGGAGCAGCTGCACCAGGAGCGCGTCGTCGGCGACCGCAGGCTGATCGTCCGCCGGGTCGCGGACGGCGTGGTGTGCGTGCACCCGCCGCAGAACGCGCCCGCCGCGTCCGCGTTGTTCGGCATCACGCCGTTGATCTCCGGCAACGCGGTCGTCGTGCGCGCGCCGCGCAGCGCCCCGCTCGGCGTGATGTACGCGCTCCAGGAGCTGGTGGTGCCCGCGCTGGCGGAACTGGACGCCCCGGCCGGGGTCCTCAACTTCTTCTGCGCCCGTCCCGGTCCGACGCTGCGGGCCTGGCTCGACAGCCCCGACGTCGACGACATCTTCTACACCGGCGACGTCGAACGCGGGCTCGAGCTGGAGCGCGAGTGCGTGGCCAGGGGCAAGAAGCCGATCCTGGAGCTGGCGGGCAACGACTGCGTGGTCGTGTGGGCGGACGCGGACCTCGACGGCGCGGTGGACGCGCTCACCGAGAGCTTCTACGGGTCCGGGCAGATCTGCATGGTGCCCAACCAGGTGGTCGCGCACCCGGCCGTCGCCGACGAGCTGTGCGCGCGGCTGGCCGAGGCCGCCGCGCGGATCCGCCCCGGTTACCCGGACGAGGACGGCGTGCTGCTGTCCCCCGTGCTGCGCAGCGAGCGCTTCTTCGCGCACGTCCGCGACGCGCTCGACCACGGCGCGGCACTCGTGCACGGCGCCCGCCGGCTGGAGGTCGACGGCGAACCGAGCGACACCGGCCCGTTCCTGGAGCCGACCGTCCTGCGGGTCGACGGGTTCGCGCGTGCCCGCGAGATCGACGCCGTGCGGTCCGAGACGTTCTTCCCGCTGCTGCCCGTGATCGTCCCGGCGACCGACCGGCTCGACGACTACCTGGCGTACGTCAACGCGAACCCGTACGGCCTGCGCAACTCGCTGTGGGCGCGGGACGAGCGGGTGATCGAACGCTTCGTGGCGCACACCCGCAACGGCGGCGTGCTGAAGGTCAACGACTCGCACATCGGCTTCCTGCCGTGGCTGCCGACGCACGGCGGCACCGGCCTGACCGGCGGCGCGTTCGGCGAGGCCAACTACCCGGTGCTGCGCAGCTCGCACCTGCAGGGCGTGTCCGTGGCGACCGGGGTACGGCCCCGCGACGCGGTGTTCGGCGCGTACGACCAGCTGTTGAAGGGAGACTGACATGCAGTTCATGGAGGCGGACCGCAACGCCTGCGACAAGCTCCTGCCGGGGCTGCGACAGCAGCTGGCGGAGCTGCCGCTCGCCGAGCTGGAGGCCGACGACAGCCCGGCGATCGAGATCTTCCGCGCGCACGCGGGCACCAACCTGATGGTGCCGGAGAGCTACGGCGGCCTCGACGCGTCCCCGCTGGACGCCGCCAGGGTGATCCGCGCGCTCGCCGCGCAGGCGCCGTCGATGACGGTCGCCACGATGATGCACCACTTCTCGCTCGGCACGCTGTTCGCGGTCGCGGAGCTGGTCGACGAGTCCGGGCTGGAGGACCTGCTGCTCAGGCGGGTCGTCGACGAGCGGCTGCTGGTGGCGTCCGGGTTCGCGGAAGGCCGTACGGCACAAGGGATCCTGTCGCCGACCATGCGCGCGGAGGAGGTGCCGGGCGGGTACGTGGTGAACGGGTCGAAGAAGCCGTGCAGCTTGTCGAAGTCGATGGACCTGCTCACCGCGAGCGTCGCCGTCCCGCAACCCGACGGCACCTCGGCGATGGGCCTGCTGATGCTGCCCGCGGACACGCCCGGTGTCTCGATTCACCCGTTCTGGTCGACGTTCGCGCTCGCGGGCGCGGAGAGCAACGAGGTGCGGCTGACCGACGTGCTCGTGACGCCGGACCAGATCATCGCGCCCGACCCCGCGCTGGCGGACGCGATGACGCGGCTGACCACGGTCGGGCTGATCTGGTTCCAGATGACCGTGTGCGCGACCTACACCGGCATCGCGTCCGCGCTGGTCGAGCGGGTGCTGAGCCGGGCACGCGGCAGCGTCACCGACCGCGCCGCGCTGGCCGTGCGGATCGAGTCGGCGGCGGCGCTGACCGAGGGCCTCGCCAGGCGGATCATGGACGGCGAGACCGACAACGACGCGCTCGCGTCGTCGCTGGTCACCCGGTACGCGGTACAGGACGCGATCATGGCGGCCGTCAACCAGGCCGTGGAGCTGCTCGGCGGCATGGCGTTCATCGGTTCGAGCGACGTGGCGTACCTGGCGGCGGCGTCCCAGGCCATCGCGTTCCACCCGCCGTCGCGCGCGAGCACCGCGGGCGGGCTGCTCGACTACTACCAGGGCTACCCGATGGTGGTCGCCTGATGGACGTGTCCACTCAGGACCTGACGCTCGGCAGGTACCGGCGGCACCTGTCGAGCGGCCGCGCGGCGCTCGGCGAGGTGTTCGGCGGCGACGTCGAGGTGCACGCCAGCGGCGCCTGGGTCCGGACCAGGGCCGGCCGGGAGCTGCTGAACTGCGGCGGCTACGGCGTGTTCATCACCGGCGCCCGGCACCCGCGCGTGCTGGCCGAGGTGCACGCGCAGCTCGACCGCAACCCGGTCGCCACCCGGCTCCTGCTGGAACCGCAGGCGGGGCTCGCCGCCGAGGACCTGGCGGCCGTCACGCCGCCGGGGCTGGACCGCGTGCACTTCGCGTGCAGCGGCACCGAGGCCGTCGAGGCCGCGCTGAAACTGGCGCGCGCCAACGGGAAGCGGCACGTCGTCGGCATGGTGAACGGGTACCACGGCAAGACGCTCGGCGCGTTGTCGGTGACCGGGAAACCGCTCTTCCAGCGCCCGTTCCAGCCGCTGCTGCCTGCCGTCTCGCACGTGCCGTTCGGCGACCACCTCGCGCTGGCCGACGAGCTGACCAGGCACGACGACGGCACCGTGTGCGTGGTCGTGGAACCGGTGCAGGGCGAGGCCGGGGTGGTCGTCCCGCCCGAGGGCTACCTCGGCCGGGTCGCGGAGCTGTGCGGGCGGCACGGCGCGTTCCTCGTGCTCGACGAGGTCCAGACCGGGCTCGGGCGGCTCGGCACGTGGTGGGGGGCCGACCGCGAGGGTGTGGTGCCGGACGTGCTGCTGGCAGGCAAGGCGCTCGGCGGCGGGGTCGTGCCGGTGTCCGCGCTGGTCGCGACCGAGGCGGCGTTCGCGCCGTTCGACCGCGACCCGTTCATCCACACGTCGACGTTCTCCGGTTACCCGCTCGGCATGGCCGCCGTCCGCGGCGCGCTCGCGGCCATCCGCGAGGACGACCTGGTGTCGCGGGCCGGCCGGCTCGGCCGCCTGCTGCACGACGAGCTGGGCCGCCTGCTGCACGACCGGTTCGGCGACCTCGTCACCGTGCGCGGCGCCGGGTTGCTGATCGGGATCGAGCTCGCGATCGACGGGCTCGCGGGCGAGCTGCTGCTGGAGCTGGTGGCGGCCGGGGTGATCGCGAACCACTCGCTGAACGCCGACCGGGTCCTGCGCCTCACGCCGCCGGCCGTGCTCGACGACCGCGAGGTCCAGTTCCTGCTCGACGCGTTCGACCGCGCCGCGCGGGCGTTGCTGTAGAGGGAGGAAGCATGCGCGCTACCAGTATCAAGGTCCGCGTCCGCACCGGCGACGTGGCCGCGGCGCTCACCGAGATCGCCGACTTCACCCGGTTCCCGGACCTCGCGCCGGACGTCCGCGCGGTGACGAGCGGCGACGGCGGCTCGGACTGGGTGGTGAACTTCCGGCGCGGCGTGCTGCGCTGGCACGAGACCGACACGGTGTCCACAGCGGACCTCCGGATCGACTTCGCGCAGACCGACGGGGACTTCGCCGAGTTCCACGGCTCGTGGCGGCTGCGCCCGGTCATCGGCGGCGCGCACGTGACGTTCGAGGTCGCCTGGGACTTCGGCATCGAGTCGATGGCCGGGCTCATGGACCCGATCGCCGAGCGCGTGATCAAGCGGGTGGTGTGCGACGTCCTCCGTGGACTGTTCGGCGCGGTCACCGTCCTCGAGGGCGGCGAGGCGCTCACCGACCTGGGAAGGGCGGCGTGACGTGGACGCGGTCAACCGCTTCGACACCAGGACCACGCACCTGTTGATGCGCCTGGAGAACCTGATCGCGCTGGGCGTGTGCCTGACGCTGTTCGTCCTCCACCTCCACGACGTGCGGTGGCTGCCCGCCGTGCTGCTGTTCGTCTACATCGACCTGATCGGGTACGTCCCCGGCGCGCTCGCGTTCCACCGCTCGCCCACCAAGCGCATCCCGAAGGTCTACTACGTGCTGTACAACACCATGCACACGTTCTCGACGCAGTTCGTGGTGATCGGCGTCTGGGTGCTGGTGTCCGGCTGGGAGTGGGCGCTGCTCGCGATCCCGATCCACCTGTTCGGCGACCGCGCCCTGTTCGGCAACACCCTCAAGCCGTTCGCGGTGTCGTTCGAGCCCGCGCCGCACCCCGCGTACGTCCGGTTCACGGCCGAGGCGGTGGCGTCGTGATGCCGGAGAGCGGTCTTCTGGCCGGCGCGATGAGCTTGACGGCGACCGCCGAGGAACGCGACCTCCGGTACTGGCTGCGCGAGGTGCCGCGGGGGATGCCGGTGGACGGGCACGACCCCGCGCTCACCCCGCCGCGGCACATGCTCGAACCCGGTCCGTTGCGGGACGCGCTCGCGCAGGAGTACGCGTTCCGGTCGCTGGCCGAGGACAAGGCCGCGCGGGCACTCGCCTACCTGGTCGCGATCGCGCCGACCACCGCGACCATGGAGTTCTACGCGACGCAGGTGCTCGACGAGGCACGGCACGCGATGGTGTTCCGCAACCACCTGACCGCGCTGGGGTTCCCGCCGGAGACGCTGCACACCGCGGCGGCGGCCGACGTCCGCGCGATCCTCGACCCGCTGGAGGAGTTCGGCCTCGAGGTCATGCGCGACAACGCGGACTTCGTCGGCGGCGTGGTCACGATGGCGATCATCCTGGAGGGCGCGCTCGCCCCCGCCGCCGAGCTGTCCGAACGCAAGTGGCGCCCGCTCGACCCGGCCGCCGCGGAGATCGACCGCGGCGCGGGCGTCGACGAGATCCGGCACCTGACGGTCGGCGCGGCCATCGCGAAGCGGCACCTGGCCGAGCACCCGGAGGACCGCGACCGGGTCGCGTCGCTGATCGCGGCGGGGATGCGCATGTGGACGGTGCTGCCCGTGCACGACATGGTGCACCGCCGCGAACTCCTGTTCCAGAAGGGACTGGAGCAGCACGCGGACCTCGTCGGGGACCACGAGGTGTGGCCCGGCAGGCGACTTGTCGACACGTCACCCGAGGAGCGGCAGGCCATGGCGGACGAGTGGTCGCGCGAGATGCGGGAGTCCCGGCTGGCGTACATCGGGCTCGAGGGGGCGCTGTCATGACCGAACCGGCCAGGGTCCTCCCGTTCCCCGACACGCCGCCGCCCGGGCAGGGCACGTCCGCCGTGCTCTGCGGGCTGGGCACGTGGCTGCCGTCGCGCGTGGTCACCAACGCCGACATCGCGTCCCGGTTGGACACCTCGGAGGAGTGGATCCGCGGCCGCACCGGCATCCACGAGCGCCGCGTCGTCGACCCCGGTGTGTCCACGTCGGACCTCGCGGTGGAGGCGGGGCAGCGGGCGCTGAAGTCGGCGAACCTCGACCACGTCGACGCGGTCGTGCTCGCCACCACCACACCGGACCACCCGTGCCCGGCCACCGCGCCCGAGGTGGCGCACCGGATCGGGCTGGAGCGGGTGGCCGCGTTCGACGTCAACGCGGTGTGCACCGGCTTCCTGTACGGGCTCGCCTCCGGCGCCGGCCTCATCGCCACCGGCGTCGCGGAGCGCGTGCTGGTGATCGGCGCCGACACGTTCTCCACGATCGTCGACCCCGACTCCCGCACCACCGCGGCGATCTTCGGCGACGGCGCGGGCGCGGTCGTGCTGCGGGCGGGCGCGCCGTACGAGCTGGGCGCGCTCGGCCCGTTCGACCTCGGCAGCGACGGCCAGGACGCCGACCTGATCAGGGTGCCGTCGGGTGGTTCGCGGCAGCGGTCCACGCACGAGCCGCCGGCACCGGGCACGGAGTTCTTCCACATGGAGGGCAAGGCCGTGTTCCGCAAGGCGATCTTCCAGATGTCCGGGTCCGCCCAGAACGTGCTGCGCAAGGCCGGTCTGGGGCTGCGGGACGTGGACAGGTTCGTGATCCACCAGGCGAACGTCCGGATCGTCAACGGGGTCGCCGACATGCTCGGCCAGCCGGTCGCCAAGTTCGTCCGCAACATCGGCGAGGTCGGCAACACCGCCGCCGCGTCCGTGCCGCTCGCGATGGCGTCGGCGTGCGAGAGCGGCGAGCTGCGGGCCGGGCAGCGGGTGCTGCTCGGCGCGTTCGGCGGCGGGCTCACCTGGGGTGCGACGGTACTGCGCTGGCCCGACATCGAGGCCATGTGAGGAAAGGAGGGTCCGCCATGTCCGCGTTTTCCCGGCTCTCGACGATCCTGGTCACCTACTTCGGCGTCGAGGAGGGTGAGGTGCGCCCGGACGTCACGTTCGCGGAGCTGGACCTCGACTCGCTCGCGATCGTGGAGTTCGCACTGGTCGCCGAGAAGGAGTTCGGCGTCCCGATCGGCGAGGACGAGGTCTCGCCCCACGCGACGGTCGAGGACGCGCTGGCCTTACTCGGGGCGAAGGGCGTGCCGGGCGATGTCTGACGACTTCCACGCGGCGGTCACCGGGCTCGGCCTGGTGACCCCGGCCGGGATCGGCGTCGACGAGAGCTGGCGCCGGATCTGCAAGGGCGAGCCCACCGCCGCGTACGACGAGGAACTCGAGGGCATGCCGGTCGACTTCACCTGCCGGGTCCCGGGTTTCGACGCCGACGAGCTGCTCGGCAGGCGCACGGCGTGGCGGCTCGACCGGTACGTCCACCTCGCGCTCGTCGCCGCGCGCGAGGCCGTCGCCGACGCGGGCCTCGACCCGGAGGAGTGGGACGGCACCCGCGTCGGCGTCGTGATGGGCAACGCGCTCGGCGGCATCGGCACGTTCGAACGGCAGCACAACACGATGCTGGCCGAGGGCGCCGGGCGGATGTCGTCGATGCTCATCCCGATGATGGGCGTCAACATGGTCGCCGGCTACATCGCGATCGACTGCGGCGCGCAGGGGCCGAACCTGGTCACCACCACCGCGTGCGCGTCGGCGACGACCGCCATCGGCACCGCCCGTGACCTGCTGCGGACCGGCCGGTGCGACATCGTGATCGCGGGCGGCGCGGAAGCGGGCCTCACCAGGCCGATCCTCGCCGGGTTCACGCGCATGGGCGCGCTGTCCGGGCGCGTCGACGACCCGGCGACGGCGTCCCGGCCCTTCGACGCCGACCGCGACGGGTTCGTCGCCGCGGAGGGCGCCGGCATCCTCGTGCTGGAGCGGGTCGAGCACGCGGAGGCACGCGGGGCGCGGATCCGCGCGCGGGTCAGCGGGTACGGCGCGTCCGCCGACGCCCACCACGCGACCGCGCCGGACCCGACCGGCGCCGGGGTGTCCGCCGCGATCGGCGCGGCACTCGCGGACGCCGGGCTCGGTCCGTCCGATGTGGACCACGTGAACGCGCACGGCACGTCGACGCCGTTGAACGACGCCGTGGAGGCGAAGGTGCTGCGGCGGATGTTCGGCGACAAACCCGCGGTGACCTCGGTGAAGGGCGTCACCGGGCACTCGCTGGGCGCGGCGGGCGCGATCGAGGCGGCGTGCGCGGTGCTGTCGATCGAGCAGAACATGGTGCCGCCGACCGCCAACCTGGACAGCCAGGACCCGGCGGTCGACGTCGACGTGGTCCGCGGCAAGCCGCGCCGCATGCCGGTGAACGCGGCGACGAGCAACTCGTTCGGCTTCGGCGGCCAGAACGCGGTGCTGGTGCTGACTGCGGCATGATCACCATCTCGCCGACGGGCACGTACCGCGAGCTGTCCGCCCTGGTCCACGACGCCGGGCTGATGGCGCCGCGGCCGGACTACTACGCGTGGAAGATCGCGTCGAACCTGCTGCTGTCCGCGGCGGTGTGGACGGTGTTCTTCCTGGTCGGCGACTCGTGGTGGCAGGTGCTCGTCGCGGTGGCGCTCGGGTTGTCGTTCGTGCAGTCCGGGTTCCTCGGCCACGACGTCGGGCACCGGCAGGTGACGCGGCGCCGGTGGCCGAGGTACGTGCTCGGGCTGATCCACCTGAACCTGCTGATCGGCGCCTCGTACGGGTGGTGGGTCGGCCACCACGACCGGCACCACAGCGACCCGAACAACCTCGACCGCGACCCGGACACCGTGCGCAGGCAGGTCATCTTCGACCCGTCCGAGCTGCCCGCGAAGGCGCGCACCCCGTTCCGCCGGTTCGTGATCCGGTTCCAGTCGGTGATGTTCTTCGTGCTGCTCGCACAGGAGGCGTGGCGGGTGCACATGGCGGGCTTCCAGACCGCGCGGGCCGGGGCGCTGCGGCGGCCGTGGCTCGAACTGGGTCTCGTGCTGCTGCACGGCGTCCTGGTGCTCACCGCGGTCTTCTGGCTCTTGCCGTTCTGGCAGGCGGTCGTGTTCGTGCTGGTCAGCCAGACCGTGTTCGGGTTCTACCTCGGTGCCGTGTTCGCGCCCAACCACAAGGGCATGCCCGTGTACCGGTCGACCACCTCGCTCGACTGGCTGCACCGGCAGGTGCTGACGTCCCGCAACATCCGCCCCGGCCGGTGCACCGACTTCGCGTTCGGCGGGCTGAACTACCAGATCGAACACCACCTTTTTCCTAGCATGGCTCGAGCGAACTTGCGGTCGGCGCGGCCTATCGTTCGGAGGTACTGCGACGAGCACGGGATTCCGTACTGCGAGGTCGGTGTGCTGGCCTCCTACCGGGAGGTGGCGCGCTACCTCGGCGAGGTCAGCGAGGCGGCGAGGTCATGAGGACGTTCTCCACACCGGGTGAGCTGGTCGGCGCGGCGGGCACGACGCTGGGCGCCTCGCCGTACCAGGCGGTGACACAGCACGACGTCGACGTGTTCGCCGCGCTGACCGGTGACCTGCAGTGGATCCACATCGATCCCCGGCGCGCGCGGTCGGGACCGTTCGGCGGCCCGGTCGTCCACGGGATGTACACGCTGTCCCTCATCGTCCCCCTGCTGAACGAGGTGTTCGCGGTCGACGGCGCGTCCGTGGTCGTGCACAAGGGTTTCGACCGGGTGCGGTTCGCGTCGCCCGTGCCGGTCGGCGCGCGGGTGCGGGTCGTGGCGGACCTGACGTCGGCGACGCCCCGGGCACGCGGGTTCACCGAGGCCGTGCTGGCGGTGGCCGTCGAGGTCGAGGGCGAGCGGTGGCCGGTGTGCACGGCCGACCTGCGGCTGCTGTACCAGGAGGAGGTGGCCGAGGCATGGGTGCCGCTCGCGTCCTGATCGTCGCCAACCCGGCCGCCGGGTCGGTGACACCCGCGCTGGTGTGGGAGGTCGTGCGGGTCGCCAGACGTCAGGTGAGCCGGGTGTCCGTCCGGTGGACGACCGGGCCGGGTGACGCGTTCCGGATCGCGGAGTCCTGCGCCGACGACGTGCTGGTGGCGGTCGGCGGCGACGGGACGGCGCGGGACGTGGCCGCCGGGCTGGCGACCGGGTGGTCGCGTGCCGCCATGCTGATCGTGCCCGCCGGTACCGCGAACTCCTGCTACCACACGCTCTTCGGCACGGCACCCTGGCAGTCCACAGTGGAGGAGGTGCTGCGGTCGCCGTCGACGCGGCGGCTCGACCTCGCCAGGATCGGCGACCGGATGGTGTTCGCGGGCGCCAGCGCCGGGTTCTCGGCCCGTGCCATCCACGAGGCGCGCGCGTTCACCTCCCACGCGGGCCCCGCCCGCTACCATGCCGCACTGGTCGGCCTCATCCCGCGCCACCGGCCGTACCCGGGCCGGGTGACCGTCGACGGCCGCGTCGTCCACACCGGACCGACGCTGCTCGTGAACGTGGGCGGCAGCCGCTTCCGGGGCGGCTACTTCGAACTGCTCCCCCGCTCGGTGCAGGACGACGGCCTGCTCGACGTGTGCGTGCTCGACGGCGCGCACTCGCCGGCCGAGATGATGGAGCTGACCCGCACCGGCGCCCACCTGGGCCGTCCCGGCGTGGTGTACGAACGCGGCCGCTCGGTGCGGATCGAACGCACCGACGGCCGTCCACTGTGGTTCGAACACGACGGCGAGGTGCTGCCGCTGGACCGCGGCGAGTACACAGTGGACGTGGTGCCCGCCGCCGTGCGCGTGCTGGCCGCGCACTCGATGGCGCTGGCCGCCTGACCGGTGTCAGGCGGGGAGCCGCCGGTTGGAGAAGTACGGGTCCGTGCCCCACGTCGTCGGCCAGGCTCCGCCGGGGCCGTGACACCGTCGGGCATGGTCAGCCTCCTGGCGAACCGGCGGTAGTCCATCAGCGGACCTGGTAGCCGAGGATCACGATGCCCGAGTCGAGCGTGGTCACCGAGTCCAGTGCGAGCTGGGTGAGGGAGCCTTCGCGGAACAGCAGGTCCTGCGGGCTGCCGGCGCGGACGAGCAGCGGGTGGAACCACAGGCGGATCTCGTCGACGAGGCCGTGGTCCAGCAGGGTGTGGGTGAGCTGCCCGAAGCCGTACTGGACGATGTCCTTCCCCGGCTCGTTCTTCAGCCGCTCGATCGCGGCCACCGGGTCGGTGTCGATGACCGTCGTGTTGTGCCACTCGGGGTCGGTGAGGGTCGAGGACACCACGTACTTGGCCATGGCGTTGATGTGGTCGCTCACCGGGTCACCCGACCTGGTCGGCCACACGGAGGCGAAGCCGTCGTAGGTGTGCCTGCCCATGATGAGCGCGTCGCACGAGAGCAGCAGCTCCGTCTGCACGGCCTCGCCCTTGCCGCCGTCGGGGCCGCTGGACGGCCAGTGGTGCGGGGTCTCGATCACGCCGTCGAGTGAGATGTACGTCGAGTTGATGATGCGTCGCATGGTGTTTCTCCTGGTGGTCGGCCTGTCCGTGGGGACAAGCCTGCGCCGCGGGACCCGCCGGGGGCATCCGTGCCCACCACGGACCGGGTACGGAATCATGGCGGTGTGGGGCCGCTGCCGTGGCAGGACATCTCGGCCAGGGAGGCCGAGGTGCTGGCGGCTGTCGGCGAGCACCTGACGAACGCCCAGATCGCCGCCCGCCTGCACATCTCGGCGCGCACGGTGGAGAGCCACGTGTCGGCGCTGCTGCGCAAGTCCGGCGCGGGCGACCGCAGGCAGCTCGCCGCGCTCGCCGCCGAGGCGGCTGAACTGGGCGCGCGCTCCGACGACGCGGTGCTGCCGGCGGCCAGGACCAGTTTCGTCGGCCGCGACGGCGAGCTCGACGCCGTGCGGACGGCCCTGGAGACCAGCAGGCTGGTGACCCTCACGGGGCCGGGCGGGGTGGGCAAGACCCGGCTCGCCGTCACCGCGGCCGCCGGCGTCACCGCCCGGTTCTCGGCAGGCGTGGTGTACCTCGACCTCGTGCCGGTCCCGCCGGGGCAGGTCGTGGCCGCCGCGGCGGGCGCGCTCGGCGTCACCGAACGCCCGCCCCGGCCGCTGCTCGACAGCGTCGCCGACCGGGTGCGCGGGCGCGCGGTGCTGCTGGTGCTGGACAACTGCGAGCACGTGCTCGACGAGGTCGGCGGCCTCGTCGAGGCCCTGCTGCGCACGGGCGGGCGGCTGCGGATCCTCGCGACCAGCCGCGAACGGCTCGGCATCGCGGGCGAGGAAGCCCACGCGGTGCCGCCGTTGCCGCTCGGCTCCGCCGCCGAGACCCTGTTCCTCGACCGGGCCCGCGGTGTCGACCGCACGTTCACCGCCGCGCCCGGGCTGGTCACCGAGGCGTGCGCGCGGCTCGACGGGCTGCCGCTGGCCATCGAGCTGGCGGCCGCGCGGGCCGCCGCCATCGGCGTCGACGGGTTGCTCACCGCGCTCGACGACCGGCTGCGGGCGGTGGTCGGCGCCCGCGGCGGCGCGGCACGGCACCACTCGCTGTCCGACGTGCTCGGGTGGAGCTACGACCTGCTGGCGCCCGGGGAACGCGCGTTGTTCCGGCGGCTCGCGGTGTTCGCCGCGGGCTTCGACCTCGACGCCGCCGCGGCCGTGTCGCCCCGCGAGCGGCCGAGCACGGTCGCGCACCTGCTCGGCAGGCTGGTGGAGAAGAGCCTGGTCGTGCGGCGCGGCACGGACCGCACCCGGTACCGGCTGCTGGAGACGGTCCGGGCGTTCGCCCAGGAGCACTTCGCCGCCGACGAGGACCGGGACGAGGTGCTGCTGGCGCACCTGGCGTGGGCGAGCCGGGTCGCGGTGGCGCTGGCGCGTGGGCTCGACGAGGACGACCGCGCGTCCGGGTACGACGAGGTGGTCGACGACCTGCGGGCCGCGTTCGCCAGGACCGCCGCCGAGCCGGATCCCGTGGCGCACCGGCTGGGACGGGCACTCGCCCACCTGACGTTCGCCCGCGGCTCGTTCGTCGAGTCCCGTGCCCACTACCGCGCCGCGGCCGCGCGGGCCACCACGCCCGCCGACGCCGTCCGGGACCTGCGCAGCGCGTCGGAGGCCGCGCAGTCCCTCGCCGACGGCGACGACGCGTTCGACCTGCTGCTCGCCGGCGCCGACCGCGCGGGTGACGAGCGGGACCGGGCGGTCATGCTGGCGCTGGCGGTGACCCTGGCAACCCGTTTCGTCGGGGACTTCCGCCACCCGGTGCCCACGGCCCGCCGCGCGGACCTGCTGGCGCGGGCGGCACGGGCACCGGTCGCGGACAGCGAGCACGCGACGGTGCTCGCCACCGCACGGGCGTGGCAGGCGGGCGCCGACCCGGCCGCCGCGATCGAGGCCGCGCGGGACGCGGGCGATCCGACGCTGCTGCAGGGCGCCCTGGACAGCGCCGGCTCGGCCGCCGCGCGCCAGGGCAGGCTGCGCAAGGCCTACCGAATCGCCCGCGAGCGGCTGGACCTGCAGCCCCTGCTCACGAAGCACCTGCCCGCCGACGGCATCGAGATGTTCGACCTGTTCCACTCCGCGTCGCTGTGCGCCATCGCGGTGGGTGACCTGCCGGGGGCGCTGGCCATCGCCGCGCGCGCCACCGAGGAGGACCCGGTCAACCGCGACTACCCGTTCGTGTCACTCCTCAAGTACCTGGCGCCGCTCACGCTGTCCGGGCGGTTCGACGAGGCCGTCGACCTCGGCGAGCGCGCGTTCGCCGAGTGGCGGGCCGCGGGGGCGCCGCGCCTCGCGTGGCTCGCGCCGTCGGTGCAGTTGCTGGAACTGGCGACCGGCCTGCGCGGTGACCACGGGCTGTGGCGAGCACGCACGCTGGAGTTCGCGGGCAACACCGACCCGCGCTCCCGGCGCCTCGCGGCGACCACCGCGTTCGTCGAGGCCCGGCTGGCCGTCCACACCGGACAGCTCAGCGGCGCGGATCGGCTGGTGCGCAACGCGTTCGCCGAGTTCGCCCAGCCGTGGTACCGGGCGTACGCGCACGCGGCGGGCGCGGAACTGGCGGTGCTCGCCCGCCTGCCCGGCGCGGAGGACCTGCTGGCGCGAGCCGAACACACGGCGGAGGAGAACGACTGGGCCGCCGCGTGCGTCGCACGCGCGCGGGGCAGACTGACCGGCGACGCCGCCGCTTTCCGCCGGTCCGCCGAGATCTGGACGCGCATCGGCGCGCGGTTCGAACTGGCGTGCACCGCCGGCTAGTCCAGCTCGCCCGCGCGCGGCTTGCGGTCGTACACGCACGTGACGCGGCGCAGCCTGCCGTCCTCGGCGAACAGGGCGTAGTCGACGCCGCCGATCGTGGCCGAGCCCGCCGGGTCGAGCATGGCCCAGGTGAAGCGGGCGCGGTCCTTGTGGGTGAAGATGTCGCTGGTGCGGAAGAAGATCCGGTTCGGGTACTTCTCCTGGATGCGCACCACGTTGTCGTTGATGGCGCTGTGCCCGGTGACGTCGGAGCTCTCCGCGACGTACCGGCCGTCCTCGGTCCACGCGCGCACGATGAGCGCCCACCGCTTGTCCACATCGGACTCGTTCCAGGACGCGACGTAGGCGTCAACCTGTTCCTGGCGGTCTACCACCGTTCCGGCCTTTCTGGGATTCGCCCCCCAGTTGTACCCGGTGGTGGTCGCCGGGCCCAGGTTTCCCGAGCCGGCCTCGAGCGGTTCTCAGACGGCCGCGGGCCCGAACGTGCGCCGGTAGTCCTTCGGCGCGACGCCGACGATCTTGTTGAAGTGGTGGCGCATGAGCGCGGCGGAGCCGAACCCGCAGTCGTCGGCGATCTCCTCGACGCTCATCGCGGTGTCCTCGAGCAGCTGCCGCGCGCGCAGGACGCGCTGCATCGTCAGCCACTTGTTCGGCGTGGTGCCGGTCTCCGCGACGAAGCGGCGGGCGAACGTGCGCTCGGACATCCGCGCGTGGCGGGCCAGCTCGGCGACCGTGTGCTCGGTGCGCAGGTTGTCGAGCATCCACGTGAGCAGCGGCGAGAGGCTGTCGGCGGTGCACTCGGGGACCGGCAGCTCGACGTACTGCCGCTGGCCGCCGTCCCGCTGCGGCGGCACGACCATCCGGCGCGCGATCACGTTGGCGACGTTGGAGCCGAGCTCGCGGCGGACGAGGTGCAGGCACGCGTCGATGCCCGCGGCCGTGCCCGCGCTGGTGATGATGTCGCCGTCGTCGACGAACAGGACGTCGGGGTCGAGCTTGACCGACGGGAAGCGGTCGAGAAGCTGCTTGCCGTACCGCCAGTGGGTGGTGCAGTGCCGGTCGTCGAGCAGCCCGGCCGAGCCGAGGACGAAGGCGCCACTGCACACCGACAGCAGGGTCGCGCCCCGCTCGTGCGCCTTGCGGAGCGCGTCGAGCACGGCGGGCGGGTAGTCGTCGCGCAGGGTCGCCGCGGGCACGGCGACGAGGTCGGCCCGCTCGACGGCGTCGAGCCCGTGCTCGGGGATGAGCTGCGCGCCGACGCTCATCGGCAGTGGCTCGCCGGGCCGCTCACCGCAGACGAGGAACTCGAACGCGGGCACGCCCTCCTCGGTCCGGTCGATCCCGAACACCTCGCAGAGGACACCGAACTCGAACGGCGCGGCCTGCTCGATCACGATCGCGGCGACGGTCTTCAGCATGCCGTCAGCGTAGATGGCAGGATTTTGTCGCACAAGGTCTGTTCTGCCACTGTTGGCAGCAATGCATCGAGCGCAAACTTAGTGCCATGGAACTCCTGGTCTTCACCATCATCGTCGCCCTGGTCATCGCCGGCCTGGAACGCAACAACCGCCACACCCCGGAACACCCCCACCTGCACGGCAGCACCGACATCCAGAACCGAGACAACGAACGCCTGACCACCGACCTCCTGACCCGTGCCTGACCCGCCCCCGAACCTCGCGAGTCTCGCTCTCACGCATACCGAGTTGTCAGTTTCGTGCACATCCCCTGGCTGTCACGCCGCGAATCGCCGCCGCCAGAACATGGCCCTGACCGTGGCGTGCAGCCAGGACGGGTCCTTGATGTCGTCGGCAGTGGCATGGACGACCCGCCACCCACGACGACGCAGGTCCTCGTCACGCGCGAGGTCGTACGCGACCCGATCCGCGTGCGCCGCGTGTCCGTCGTACTCGATCGCGATCCGCGGCTCCTCCCACGCGAAGTCGAGCCGGTAGCGCTCACGTCCGCTCATGTCGCGCACCGGCACCTGCTGGGCGGGCACGGGGAACCCCGCGTCGAACAACGCGAGCAACAGCCAACTCTCCGCGGGCGACTCCGCGAGTCCCGTCGCGAGGTCGAGCAGGACCTGCGACCGCCGCTGACCCCGTGGGTCGGGGCGGTTGGCGATCCGGCGCCGGATCTCCTCGCGGAACTCGTCGCGGCGCTCCGGCGGGGTCAGCGCCATCGCCTGGTCGAGGCAGGCGAAGGCACCAGGGCGGGACGCCCGGCAGAGCATTTCCGCCATGGTGCTCTCCAGCGCCAGCACGCGTAGCCCGCTCAGCTCGACGACGTCCTCGTCGGTGAACGCCCCGTGGTGCACCACCATCCCCGGCACCGTCGACAGCCTGCGGTAGTAGCGGACCAGCACGTGGACCTCTCCCGTGTCCGCTGCCGTGCAGCCGAAGATGGCCGCCGCCGTGTGGTTGCACAGCACCGCGCCGGGTCCGGCTATCAGCAGAGCGGCCGTGGCGCGTGTCCACAGGTCCAGTTGACGGTTTCGGTCGACGAGGACACAGCGGGTGAGGCGCACGAGCCTGCCCTCGCGGATCAACGCTTCGAGCTGGTATCGGCCCAGTTCACGACGGAGATCCGCCATGCGGTGGGCGCCGTGGAGACCGGGCGGCAGTGCGTTCACGCCGACACCGTGACGCATGGTCCGACTGTTGACGGTCTGCCAAACCCGTTCTGTGGACAACTCCCGCACCTGTGGACAACTGACTGCACGAAACTGCCAACTCGGTATGCGCGCGGGCGAGACTCGCGGTGTTCGGGGACTCGCGGCGGGGTTGCGTTGGCTCTGGGGGGCTGGGATGCTCGGGGAAACATTCCTGCTGGATTGTATGTCGGGAGCTTCGATGGCGCGGCGTCCTCGTTCACTGGCCGGGAAGGTTGTCGTCATCACCGGGGGTGGTCGCGGCATCGGGGCCGCCACCGCGTCCGCGCTGGTCAAGGCCGGTGCGTCCGTCGCCATCGGTGATCTCGACCTCGACGTCGCCAAGGGGACCGCGGACGAGATCGGCGGTGACGCCGTCGCCCTGCCGCTCGACGTGACCGACCGCGGCGGGTTCACGCGGTTCCTCGACGACGTCGAGAAGCAGCTCGGCCCCATCGACGTGCTGATCAACAACGCGGGCATCATGCCGCTCGGCCCGTTCGAGGACGAGGACGACCGCACGACCGCGCACCAGCTCGCGATCAACCTGCACGCCGTCATCCACGGCACCCGCGAGGCCATCCGCCGCATGCGACCCAGGCGGACCGGGCACATCGTCAACATCGCGTCGGCCGCGGGCAAGGCCGGCTTCCCCGGCGGCGCGACCTACTGCGCGACCAAGCACGGCGTCGTCGGGCTCTCCGAGGCGGTCCGGGCCGAGCTGCGTGACTCCGGCGTCGAGATCTCCGTCGTGATGCCCGCGATCGTGCGCACCGAGCTGGCGTCCGGGTTGACCGACGCGCGGTTCGTCAAGTCCGTCGAGGCGTCGGACGTCGCCGAGGCGATCGTGAGGACCCTGCAGTACCCGCGGTTCGACGTGTTCGTGCCAAAGTCGCTCGACGCCACGTTCCGCTTCACGCGACTGCTCCCCCGCGCGGCAGCCGAATGGGTGTCGCGCACACTGAAGGGTGACCAGATCCTGCTCGGAGCGTCACCGGAAGCGCGCCGCGCGTACGAGGCCCGCGCCGCCGCCAGCGCCCCGACGACCGACCGGGAGATCAGCGGATGAGCCGCCCGCCGGCCCTGACCGACACTCTGCTCGACACGCTCCGCGGCCGCGTCTGTGCGTCCACTTCGGACACGTACACGTCGGTGGAGGTGTTCACCGGCGGCGAGCTGGCCGTGCTGCCGGCGTCGACGGTCACCGACGTGCAGACCGCGTACGAGCGCGCGGCGCGGGCACAGCAGGCGTGGGCGGCGCGGCCGCTCGACGAGCGGCTGGCCGTGTTCCACCGTTTCCACCAGCTGCTGCTGAAGGACCGCGAAACCGTAGTCGACCTGCTGCAGGGCGAGACCGGCAAGGCGCGCCGGGACGCGTTCGAGGAGCTGTGCGAGCCGGCGCTGGTGACGAGCTACTACCTGCGCACCGCGCAGAAACTGTTGCGCCCCAAGAAGAGGGCGGGCCTGATGCCTGGCGCGATCGGGGTCACCGAGCTGCGGCAGCCGAAGGGCGTCGTCGGGATCATCTCGCCGTGGAACTACCCGTTCGCGCTGGCGCTCGGCGACCTGATCCCGGCGCTGATCGCGGGCAACGGCGTGGTGCTGAAGCCGGACAGCCAGACCGCGCTGAGCCCGCTGTTCGGCGCCGACCTCCTGTACCGGGCCGGTCTGCCGGCGGACCTGCTGCAGGTCGTGCTCGGCGACGGTCCCACGATCGGTGGCGCCGTCGTGGACACCTGTGACTACATAGGGTTCACGGGTTCGACGCGCACCGGCGCGTTGATCGCGGCGCGGGCGGGCGAGCGGCTGATCGGGTGCTCGTTGGAACTCGGCGGCAAGAACCCGATGATCGTGCTGGACGACGTGAACATCGAGGCGGCGGCGCGGTCGGCGGTGCGCGGGTGTTTCGCGAACGCCGGCCAGCTCTGCCTGTCGCTGGAACGGATCTACGTGCCGGACGCGATCTTCGACCGGTTCGCGGACGCGTTCGTGACGGCCGTCGGGCAGCTGCGGCAGGCGGCGGGCTACAGCTACGGCGCGGACGTCGGGTCGCTGACGTCGCAGCGCGCGGTGAAGACGGTGTCGGAACACGTGGACGACGCGCGGTCGAAGGGCGCGACGGTGCTGACGGGCGGACGGCCGCGGCCGGACCTGGGACCGTTCTTCTACGAGCCGACGGTGCTGACGGACGTCACGCCGGACATGCTGTGCCACGCGACGGAGACGTTCGGGCCGGTGGTGACGCTGTACCCGTACGCGACCGAGGACGAGGCGGTCGCGCTCGCGAACGACACCGACTACGGGTTGAACGCGAGCGTCTACAGCCGCGACCTGGTGCGGGCGCGGCAGGTCGCGGCGCGGCTGCGGACGGGGACGGTGAACGTGAACGACGGGTACGCGTCGGCGTTCGGGTCGACGGACGCGCCGATGGGCGGGATGGGCATGTCGGGGCTCGGGCGGCGGCACGGCGCGGAGGGGTTGCTGCGGTACACGGAGGTGCAGTCCGTGTCCGCGCAACGGTTCGACGTGCTGACGCCGCCGAAGTGGTTGCCGCACAAGGCCTATTCGCGGTTCATGACAGCGTCGCTGCGGCTGATGAAGAAGGCCCGGCTGCGGTAGCCGATCTGGCCTCCGGCCCCCTCGAACCACGCTACCTGATACCACCGACATTCCCGGGTCGCGTGGCGGCGAGCTGTGGACAACCCACGCACAAACCGTTGAAGAACAACGGACAAGCAGCCGACGGTCGGCGCCGCAGCGCCTTGAGGACAACCAGCGTGCGGTACC
The DNA here is from genome assembly GCF_054661535.1 of Actinophytocola sp. KF-1. Taxonomy (NCBI): domain Bacteria; kingdom Bacillati; phylum Actinomycetota; class Actinomycetes; order Pseudonocardiales; family Pseudonocardiaceae; genus Actinophytocola; species Actinophytocola sp. KF-1. The sequence continues at coordinate 105,801 of NZ_BAAFVK010000016.1, forward strand.
CGCGAATGTCGACGTACAACAGACCGCCGCTGACAATCAGTGCCGGGCGGGAAACCCGCCGAACGTGGGCCATCAACCGAACCGGGCCTGGCCTCCGGCCCCCGCAAACCACACTACCCGCCACCACCGACAATCCCGGATCGCGCGGCAACGAGCTGTGGACAACCCGCGCACGGGCGCACAAAACGTTGAAGGACAATGAACAACCGGCCGACGGGACGCGCCGCAGCGCCCTGAGGACAACCAGCGTGCGGTACCCGCGAATGTCAACGCACAACAGACCGCCGCTGACAATCAGCGCCGCGCGGAAAACCCGCCGAACATCGGCCCTCAACCGAACCCGGTCTGGCCTCCGGCCCCCGCGAACCACACTACCCGCCACCACCGACAATCCCGGACCACGCGGCGGGGAGCTGTGGACAACCCCGAGGATCGCCAACGAAACCGGCCGGCCCGCGGCCTCCGGCCCCCTCGAACCACGCTACGCCATGGGTACGACATTTCCGGCGTCTCCGCCCCGATCTGTGGACAACCCGGCGACCTGTGGACAACCCCCTCACCGTGGCCGGGTTCTGTCGGTGGTCACGCCTACACTGGAAACCGGGGGCCGGCGGCCGCCCCGCCTATGTCTGTGAACTGGGAAGGCGACCCTCTTGTGAAGGCGGGCTTGCCAAGGGAACTATCAGCTATCGGGCGTTCGCTGACCGTGAGGGCACCCCGTCGGGGGTTCGGCCGGCCGCGCCACCACAACTGAACACCACCCTCCAGCGCCGGTCACACACCGGCGTCCCCTGCGGGAGGAACGCGTGAGACACACACGCCCGTCCATGGTGGTCGGGGCGCTTGCCGCCCTGACCCTTGTTCTGTCCACGACCAGCAACGCGGCGTCCGACCCCCAGGGGCGTGACTCCGCCGAGTACTTCCTCGACGGGATCACGACCGTCAAGGAACGCAACCAGGTCGCCGCGACCGGTGCGGTCATCAACTCCTTCGAGCACGGCGCGTTGAACATCACGGCCACGCCCGAAGAGATCGAAAAGATCAAAAAACTCGGGATGAAACCGGAGAAACAGGACAGTCTGCCGACCGCGCAGGACGCCACTCCGCTGGACTTCCCGTCCGCTGACTCCAACTACCACAACTACTCCGAGATGACGGCCGTCATCAACCAGGCCGTCGCGGACCACCCGAGCATCCTCAGCCGGGTGAACATCGGCACCTCCTACGAGGGCCGGCAGATGGTGGCGCTGAAGATCTCGGACAACGCGAGCACCGACGAGAACGAGCCCGAGGTCCTCTTCACCGCGCACCAGCACGCCCGTGAGCACCTCACGGTGGAGATGGCGCTCTACATCCTCTCCGAGTTCACCGACAAGTACGGCACCGACAGCCGCATCACGAACCTGGTCAACTCGCGCGAGATCTGGATCATCCCCGACCTGAACCCGGACGGCGGCGAGTGGGACATCCGCACCGGCTCGTACGCGGGCTGGCGCAAGAACCGGCAGCCGAACTCCGGCAGCTCGTACGTCGGCACCGACCTGAACCGCAACTGGCCCTACCAGTGGGGCTGCTGCGGCGGCTCGTCCGGCAGCACCTCCAGTGAGACCTACCGCGGCCCGTCGGCCGGGTCGGCGCCCGAGGTGCGCAACGTCATCAACTTCGTGAACAGCCGGGTGGTCGGCGGGGTCCAGCAGATCAAGACCAACATCGACTTCCACACCTACAGCGAGCTGGTGCTGTGGCCGTTCGGCTACACCTACAACGACACGGCGCCGGGCATGACGGCCCAGGACTACCAGGTCTTCTCCACGCTGGGCCGCCAGATGGCGTCGACCAACGGCTACACGCCGGAGCAGGCGTCCGACCTGTACATCACGGACGGCTCGATCGACGACTGGCTGTGGGGCGTCCACAAGATCTACTCGTACACGTTCGAGATGTACCCGAGCAGCGGCGGCGGCCTGTCCGGCTTCTACCCGCCCGACGAGGTGATCGGCCGGGAGACGTCGCGCAACCGCAACGCCGTCCTGACGCTGCTGGACTACTCGGACTGCCCGGCCCGCGTCATCGGCGCCACCTGCGACGGGACCACGCCGCCGGACGGCCCGACGTTCGAGAACGCGACCAACGTCAGCATCCCGGACGCGGGCGCAGCGGTGTCCAGCTCGATCTCGGTCACCGGCGTCAGCGGGAACGCGCCGTCGGACCTGCAGGTGTACGTCGACATCAAGCACACCTACCGCGGTGACCTGCAGATCGACCTGATCGCGCCGGACGGGACCGCCTACCGGTTGAAGAGCACCTCGAGCGACTCGGGCGACAACGTGCTCGCCACCTACACGGTGAACGCGTCGAGCGAGGTCGCGAACGGCACGTGGCGCCTGCAGGTCCGCGACCTGTACAGCGCCGACACCGGCTACATCGACCTCTGGCGCCTGACCTTCTGACCGAGAGGAACCAGATGAGACGGCTCACGTTCGTCACGGTGCTCGCCGCCGCGTTGCTCGGCACGGCAGCCGGGCAGGCGGTGGCGGCGCCACCGGACGTCCAGCCGAACGTCGTGGGCGGCGTCCGCGCCGCCCAGGGCGAGTTCCCGTGGATGGTGCGCCTGTCGATGGGGTGCGGCGGGGCGATGTACACCCAGCGGTTGGTGCTGACCGCCGGCCACTGCGTGGACGGCACCGGCGCCGACACCTCCATCACGGCCACGCTGGGTGTGGTCGACCTGCAGGACTCCGCGCGCATCACGGTGCGCTCGGACTACGTCCACCGGTCACCGGGCTACGACAACCCGTCCGGTGACGACTGGGCGCTGATCCGGCTGGAACGGGCCGTCGACGTCCCGACGCTCCCGGTCGCCACCACCGGCGACTTCGACAGCGGGACGTTCACCGTCGCGGGCTGGGGCGCCGCCACCGAGGGCGGCGGCCAGCAGCGGTACCTGCTGAAGGCCGACGTGCCGTTCATCGACGACACGCGGTGCGGCAGCGCGTACAGCGAGCTGGTCCCGGCCGAGGAGATCTGCGCCGGTGACTGGGACAACGGCGGCGTCGACACCTGCCAGGGTGACTCGGGCGGCCCGATGTTCCGCCGCGACGACGCCGGTGCGTGGATCCAGGTGGGCATCACCAGCTGGGGCTACGGCTGTGCACGCCCCGAGAACCCGGGCGTGTACACGCAGACGAGCTACTTCGCGTCCGCCATCGCGGCGGCCGCGGCGCAGCTCGACGACGGTTCGGCGCCCGCGTGCGCCGGGCAGGCCAACACGACCCGGGTGGCGATCCCGGACGGCGGCGCGGCCGTCACCAGCCCGGTGACGATCGACGGCTGCGCGGGCAACGCGTCCGACGCCACCCGGGTCGAGGTCCACATCACCCACCCGTACCGGGGTGACCTGGTCATCGACCTGGTCGCGCCGGACGGGACGGCCTACCGGCTGAAGGGGCTGAGTGGTGGTGACTCGGCGGACGACGTGCACACCACGTACGCCGTCGACGCGTCGGCCGAGGCCGCGAACGGCACCTGGCAACTGCGGGTGCAGGACCGGTTCCGGTACGACGCGGGCACGCTCGACAGCTGGAAGCTGACCGTGTAGTCCGTTTGGTCCAATTCGCTGAGGGTCACCGCCGGAGATCATCCGGGGGTGGCCCTCAGCCGCGTGCGCGGGCAAGATACTCCAAGTTACTGTGAGGTAGCGTCGCTGGTGACGGGGCGGCGCACTGGTGTTCGTACCGAGGAGCAGACCATGCGCGAACTCGCTGTCCCCCCGTTGGCGTCCGTGCCGGACAGCGGTGGCCTGGCGGACGTCGTGTTCACCAACGCCGACGAGGCCCCGAACGCCGTCTCCTTCCGCCGCAAGGTCGGCGGGGCGTGGCGGGACGTCACCGCGGCGCAGTTCGCGAGCGAGGTCGTCGAGGTCGCGAAGGGCCTGATCGCGTCGGGTGTCGCGGCGGGCGACCGGGTCGCCATCCTGTCCGCGAACTGCTACGAGTGGACGCTGTTCGACTTCGCCATCTGGGCGGCGGGCGCGGCGTCGGTGCCGATCTACGTCACCTCCTCGGCCGAGCAGATCGAGTGGATCATGTCCGACTCGGGGGCGGTCGCCGTGGTCGCGGAGAACGCCGCGCTCGCGCAGCGCGTGGACGGCGTCCGCGAGAAGCTCCCCGCGCTCAAGCACGTGTGGCGCATCGACGACAAGGCCGTCGAGACGCTGGTCGAGGCGGGCAAGGACGTCGAGGACACCGCGGTCAAGGAGCGCAGGGAGGCCGTCGCGGTCGACGACCTCGCGACGCTGATCTACACCTCCGGCACCACCGGCAAGCCCAAGGGCGTCGCGCTCACGCACCGGAACCTGTTCGCGTCCTGCAACAACGCCGTCGAGTACCTCGCCGCGCTGTTCAAGGGCGACGGGCTGGAGAGCACGTCGACGCTGCTGTTCCTGCCGCTCGCGCACGTGTTCGGGCGGATGGTCGAGGTGGGCGCCGTGATCGCGCGGGCGACGCTCGGCCACTGGGCGGACGTGAAGACGCTGACCGACAACCTGGCCGCGTTCAAGCCGACGTTCATCCTGTCCGTGCCGTACGTGCTGGAGAAGGTCTACAACGGTGCGCGGCAGAAGGCGCACGCCGGCGGCAAGGGCAAGATCTTCGACGCCGCCGCGGCCACCGCGATCGCCTACAGCGAGGCCGACGGCAAGGCCGGGCTGGGTCTGAAGATCAAGCACGCGGTGTTCGACAAGCTCGTGTACTCGAAGCTGCGTGCCGCGCTCGGCGGGCAGGTCAAGTACGCGATCTCCGGCGGCGCCGCGCTGGGGCTGCGGCTCACGCACTTCTTCCGCGGTGTCGGCATCACCGTGTTCGAGGGCTACGGGCTCACCGAGTCGACCGCGGCGTCGTTCGTGAACTCGCCGTTCGGCGCGAAGCCGGGCACGGTCGGGCGGCCGCTGCCGGGCACGGCCGTGCGGATCACCGAGGACGGCGAGATCCAGCTGCGCGGCGACGGCGTCTTCAAGCAGTACTGGCAGAACGAGACCGCGACGAGCGAGGCCATCGACGACGAGGGCTGGTTCGCCACCGGCGACCTCGGTGAGCTCGACGAGGACGGGTTCCTGAAGATCACCGGCCGGAAGAAGGAAATCCTGGTCACGAGCGGCGGCAAGAACGTCGCCCCGTCGGTGATCGAGGACCGCATCGCCGCGCACCCGCTGGTCGGGCAGGCGCTGGTGGTCGGCGACGGGCAGAAGTACATCGCCGCGCTGATCACCATCGACCAGGAGTACTTCGGTTACTGGAAGACGACCGCGGGCAAGGACGAGCAGGCCACGGTCGGCGACCTGGTCGACGACCCGGAGCTGAACGCGGAGATCCAGAAGGCCGTCGACGAGGGGAACCTCGCCGTGTCGAAAGCCGAGTCGGTCCGCAAGTTCCGGATTCTCGACACCGAGTTCAACCCGGAGAACGGCTATCTGACCCCGTCGTTGAAGCTCAAGCGGAACATCATCATGAAGGACTTCTCGAACGAGGTCGACGCGCTCTACTCCTGACGTTCCCAGCCATTCGTGATCCTTGAAGACCTGCTGCTTCCCGGTAAGGTTCACCCACCCGGGTGAATCAACACGCCAGTTCGGAGGTCGACGGACATGGGGCGACACTCCTCCGCCAAGTCCCGTGGCTGGCGTGGCAGGTCACCTCTGATCGCGGTCGTCGCACTGGTGGTGCTCGGGCTGCTCGGGTGGTTCACCTACGACTTCCTGTCGGCACGGCTGCGGGCGTCCAGCTGCGAGACCACGACGGTCGTGAACGTGACCGCGTCGCCGGACATCGCGCCGGTGATCGCCCGCACCGCGCGCGAACTGTCGTCGGCCGACACCTGTTACTCGGTGCAGGTGTCGAACCGCGAGTCGGCGGCGACGGCGCAGTCGCTGGTGGTCTCCGACGGCACCGAGCAGCCGGACGTGTGGATCCCGGACTCGTCGGTGTGGCTGCAGCGCGCGCAGACCAGCGGCGCGTTCGCCGAGCCGGTGAGCGGCACGTCGATCGCGAGCTCGCCGGTGGTGCTGGCGGTGACCGAGGACGCGGCGAAGCGGCTCAACTGGCCGGGCACACCGTTGACGTGGGCGGACGTGCTGCGCGCGCCGTCGCTGCGGCTCGGCATGCCCGATCCCGGCCTCGAACCGGTCGGCGTCTCGGTGCTGTACGGGGTGCACGAGCTGCTGAAGGCCGAGCCGGACCCGGCGACCGCGATCACCACGCAGCTGCGCAAGCTGTCGCCGAACACGCTGCCGTCGGTGAGCGACCTGTTCGGCAGGCTGCCCGGCGGCGCGTCGGAGGAGACGCCGCTCGACGGGTTCGCCGTGTCGGAGGCCGGCGTGCTGCGCCAGAACGCGAAGCCGAACGCGGTGCCGCTGGTGGCGGTGTACGCGCAGCCCGCGGTGCCCGCGCTGGACTACCCGTACGTGGTGCTGCCGGACACCTCGCCGGAGCGGCGGGCGGCGGCGGAGAAGTTCCTGACCGTGCTCATGACGCAGTCGACCGCGGACGACCTGTCGGACGCCGGCTTCCGCACCCCGGACGGCGAGATGCTGCGCAAGCGCGGCAACGACGAACGCACGACGAGCAAGAAGGTGACGCCCGCCGAGCTGCCCGCCCCCGACGAGGTGGACAAGCTGCTCAACGAGTGGTCGGGCGTCAACCTGAGCGGGCGGGTGCAGGTGCTGCTGGACGTGTCGGGGTCGATGAACGAGCCCGTGCCGGGCACCGGCCGCAACCGGATGGCAGTCACGCTGCAGGCCGCCGAACTGGGCATCGGCCTGATGAAACCGACCACGAAGATCGGCATCTGGCTGTTCTCGACGAACCTCGACGGCGAGAAGGACTACCGCGAGCTGCTGCCCGTGGCGCCGATCAGCGAACAGTCCGCCTCCGGCGCGCTGGGAAAGCTGCGCCAGGTGAAGGCCCTCGAGAACGGCGCGACCGGCCTGTACGACAGCACGCTCGCCATGTACCAGGCGGCACGCCAGAACTTCGAACCGGGCCGCATCAACACGGTGATCGTCATGACCGACGGCCGCAACGAGGACCCGAAGAGCATCAGCCGCAACGAACTCCTCGCCGAGCTCGCGAAACTCCAGGACCCCCAGCGACCGATCCGCATCGTCGGCATCGGCATCGGCCCGGACATCGACGTCGGCGAACTCCAGGCCATCGCCGGCGCCACCGGCGGCCAGGCCTTCACCACCCCGGACCCGACCAAGATCGGCGACATCTTCTACGCCGCGCTGTCGAAGGTGCTCTGCCAACCCCCCGCGTGCGACCCCAACGAAGGCGGCTGACCAGCGCAAACGGTCCCGGCCACGACCTCCGATCGGGAGTTCGTAGCCGGGACCTGAGCCTCCAGATTCAAGATCAGGCCGCCTCCAGGCCGTCATCCGCCACAGGCCGTCCGAACACCTCGTCGACGGCCGTCCGTGCCCGTTCGTGGCTCGACGGGACGAGGTGGGTGTAGGTCCGCAACGTGAACCCCGGGTCGGAGTGACCGAGGTAGTCGGCGAGTTCCTTGATCGACACGCCCTGTGCGAGCAGAACGGACGCGTAGAAGTGGCGGAGCGCGTGCATGCCGTCCGCCCGCTTCACGTACTCCACCCCTGCCCGACGGAACGCCGGTTGCCATATCGCCTTGTTGAAGTGGTCGCCGGAGTAGAGACGGCCGTCCTCACCGGTCACCAGCAGGCGAACCGTCACCTTCTCGCCGTCCGGCTTCCGCCAAGGCAGGGTGACCGCCACGGATGGGAACCGCCGCTCGTGCTCCTGGACCTCGGCCAGGACGCTGGCGGACACCGGGACCACCCGGTTCTTGCCCCGTTTGGGAGGCGCGAACACCAACGTGCGGTCGACGATCCGCAACTGCCGAGAGAGGTTAAGCACCATCTCGTCCTCATCGAAGTCGTCGATGGATACGCCCAGGATCTCCCCTTGCCGCATGCCGAGTCCGGCACCGAGCGGAGTGATCACCGAGAACCGCTCCGGAAGGCCGTCGCGAACGGCCCGTACCCGCTTCTCAGTCCACGGAACGATCTTCGAAGAACCGCCGACCGGCCGCCGTACCGTCCTCGCCTTACAGGGGTTGTCCCGAATGATCTTGTCGTCGACGGCCGACTCCAGGACACCCGACAGGATCGCGAACAGCACCACCTTGTAGTTGTCGCTGAAACCCTTCTCGTCCAGGTAGCCCAGCCAGTCACGGACCGTCGACGGCTTGATCGCGCCGACGGCCTTGCCCTCGAAGTGCGGGTAGATCTGGCTCTCCAGGCGGCTCCTCAGCGTCATCCGCGTGCCTGGGTCTGCTGATTGTCCCTTGAGCCAGTTCTCAGCCACCGGCCGAAACTTCTTCTGGCCAGCACGAGGGTCGAGATACTTGCCCTCTCGCTTGTCCGACTCGACCTCGATGAGGAAGTCTTCCGCGCGCTTCTTTTGCTTGTCTGGGAATGACTTGGATCGTTCTTCGTTGTCCGGGTCGAGGTAGCGAACCTTGTAGCGTAGGCCGGTTCCGTACAGTTCGGTCTTCTCCATCACCGGCTTGCCGCGTGCGTTGAGAAGGATCTTCCCTGTCTCGGGGTCCTTCTTCGGCCGGTACCAGCGATCTTGAATGTGTCCCATGTCGTCCCCCTAGGCCGCTGCCGAGCCGGTGGCCCACGCGCGGACTGCGGCGGGGTCGTAGCGCAGGTGACGGCCGATCTTGCGTACCGGTGGCCCTTCTCCGCGCCACTTCCACTGGTAGAGCGTCTTGACCGGGACGCCGAGGAAGGCGGCCACGTCGTCGACGGTCCACAGCGGTGTTATATGCCTGGTCTCCATCTGTGCATCCCCCATGTCAGGCCGCCAGCGGTCGAGTTGCCGAAAGATCTGGCGGACTCGCTGCGAGTAGCGCCCGGTCGTACTCGGCTCTCCACTTGATCCGTTCGGCGATCGCGTGCATGAGCAGGTGGTCGCGTGGCGGAAGGTTGGGGTCGCCGGGTTGAACCTTGTGCCAGACCTGCCGTGATCGGTCCGGTTCTTCCTTGGTGATGCCCACGGCGGCGAGCGATTCCAGGACGAAGGTCTTGCGGTCGGCGCGGTGGTCGGCGAGGGTCTTGCCCGACCACTTCCGGGACACCAGCACGCGGCGACCGGGCAGGCCGAGGGTGGTGCGTCGGTGTGCCCGTCCCTTGCACTGCCCGGGTGTGGTCCGCGATGAGGCCCCGAGGGGTTCGATGCCGTAGAGGAGCCAGACCGCGCAGCGCGGCGAGCACGGGGTGATGCGCAGCTCGTCGTGCAGCCGGTCGTGATGCGCTCGTTGGCGGTCGGTGGCGGCCTCGATGACCTCACCGGTGGACTTGGTGAGGTATTTGGTGAGGTAGCCGATGTGGCGTCCGGCTTCTTCGGTGCCGCCGAGGATGCCCTTGGAGTGCACCTGCCGCCCGAATGACACCACGTGCGCGGGCTCGTCCAGCTCGTCCACAGCGTCCGCCCAGGCCGTGAGTGGCGTGCGGGTGTTGGGGTCGACGAACCGTTCGCCGTCCCAGACGGGCAGGTGGTCGCCGTCGTAGACCAGCTCGTCATGGGCAGGCCACCACACCTGGTGATACGTGGCGGCGGTGACCTGCCTCAGTACTTCATGAGGTACTGATCCACGGAGAGCCGCGTGTAGGTGGGGTGCGCAGCGCTTCTGCGGTTCCACGGTGGCGAAGTACTGCACGTCCCAGCCGACGACGCGGCGGAGGTTCTGCCACCACCGGTCCACCAGGGCGGCGAAGTGCACGGCGTCCCGGGCGGCCCGCCGGTAGTCGTACGACGCCGGATCGGCCGGGGTGCCGTCGTCGAGCACGCGGCCGTAGCTGTCGAGCGTCAGGGTGACGAACATGGACGGCCGGAACCGCCCCGCGTACTCGCGGCCCACGGTGCGCTTCTCCACCCGCCGTCGAGGCAGCTCCGGGGCGTCCTGCCGCCGCCTGGTCGAGCGCTTCGGTGACCGCCTGCCAGGCCCGTCGGGGTTGGGCAGACGGCCGCGCATGCCCAGTTGCCGAAGTTCTGTGTCGACGGAGTGGATCTCGTCGCGCAGCTCGTCCGCTTCTGCTGCACCGGTCACCGCGGCTTGCTGATACGCGGCCACCAGGTCAGCGCGGAACTCGAGAAGCGCCGTGTGCTCCTCGGTCGGCTCGTCCGGGGTGAAGTCCGGTTCCTCATCGAGGTGCCAGCCCTCCCGGCACTGAGCCATCCGCAGCGCACGCGCCTTCCGCGCACACGGCCCACACACAGACTCCACGGTCGAGCCGCACGGCACGGGGACATAGCGGAGTTCACCGGTCTCCAGGTCCCCGACCTCCATCGTGAACGGCCGCACGCACACGCCGTGCTGCTCAGCCGTGGCCGCGATGACGTCGGAGGCCAGTGGGAGCCGCATGCGTTCCGCCCGCGACCCAGGCCGGACCTCCTGGCGGGTGTCGGTGTTCATCGGGCCACCTCCTTTCCCGCGCCCTCAGCGGCGACCTGGCGGCCGTTCTGCTGCTGGTGTTCGCGGAGCAGGCAGGCCAGGGCAAACAGCTCGTCGAGGGACACGCCGTCGTGCTGGCCGGGGTCGAGGGTGACCAGCCCGGCGCAGTCGGTGAAGTCGCCGACGCAGAAGACCCGCATCCGTGCGCCGATGTTGGTGCGGCCGATCACGACCACGTGCAGGTTGTCGGAGCCGGTGCGGGACCAGGTGGCAGTCACGTCGGAGAGCGTGTGCGCCCACAGCAGGACGTTCGCCAGCAGACGCGCGAAGTCGCCGCTGCCTTCGGGCATCACGTCCATTTGCCGGGACCGTGGGGAGAAGCTGAGCATGTACGGGGCGGGCAGGCACCGGCCGCGCGTGTGCGCCCGGAAGGCCCGCATCAGGACATCCACAGTGGACATCAGGTCTTCGGAGGTCCCGGTGGTCGTCTTGTTCGTGAGCGTGTTCATGGCAAGGGAAGTCCTTTCAAGACAAGGGGTTTCAGGCCGCACCGTCGGGTGCGTTGCGGTGGGCCACCGCGCCACGGCCGGGGAAGACGTGCACCGTGCCGCCACGAGCAGTGGACGGCATGGGGTCGCGGGTGACGAAGGCTTCCAGGTCTTTGATCACCTCGTCGGGCACCCAGCCGCCGCGCACGCGCAGGGGTTCGCGGATGCCCTCGCCGAACAGGTAGCCGACACCCGCTTCGGATTCGCCGATGCGGTTGGCCCACGCGCCCCGGTCGTACGCTTGGTCGCCGAGCACCATCCCCACGTGCGACTTGGCGGCCACGCGCAGGCAGATCCGGCGCGGGAACAGTTCCCGCACAGGCACGGTGTCCTTGGTGGGTTCCTGGACGTAACCGCGCACCGTGCACGCCAGCGCGCGGCCCTGCGTGGTCAGCAGGGCAACGCGTTCGGTGATCGCCTCCCGCAGTTTGCGGTCCCCGATGTAGCGGATCAACGCCCCGATCTCGTCAAACTCCAGAACTTCTAGGGGGTAGTCCGGTGTGATGGCTACCGATCGGAGCCGACCGGCGAACTCCGTCTTGCGCCGCTCCATCTCGTCGATCAGGTCGTCCAGCAGTGCGAGGGCGTCCTTGCCAGTCACGGCGTAGCGGTAGAAGATCCGCCGCCCGTAGGCCAGTTCCATCCCCTTCGGGTCGATCCCGGACACCCGCACCAGACCGTCCCGGATGGCCGGTGCGATCGAGACGAGCGGGCACCACATCTGCGCGCCCTTCCCGGCCCCGGTTGCCCCGGCGTGGAGGGTGTGTGAGCCCTTGAGCGACTGGTGCCAGTCGGTGCCGTACTCGGTGCGGCCACTCCACACCCTGTCCAGGTCGATCGCGGTGCCGGGCACGTCGACCAGCTCCGCCAGCTCCCGGCAGTACACCGTCTCCCGGAGCAGGTTCCGCCGCTGAAAGTCCACCGACACCACGCGCGGCGACAGCTCCCGCACCTGGCAACGGGATACCCCGCGCGCCACCGCCAGCTCCCGCGCCTTCTCGTCGAAGTCCTCCGGCTTCTGCCCCGCCACCAGCCGGACACGCACCTCGTCCCACGACGCCCCCGACCGCACCCCGAGCACCCGAGGCACCAGGTCAACGCGCGGTCGGGCCTGGCGGCGCGGCCGGCGGTTCCGGCCGAACGGGCTCATCACCAGCACCGTCGGCCGGTCCGGGTCGACGACCGTCAGCCCGCAAGCCCGCAGCCAGCCCGGCAGCTTCCGCGCGTAGACCGTCCACCGCAGCCACCACGACCGCAGCCGCCGCCCCGCCCACATCTCGAACGACGTGCGGTGCCGCCACCGCCACACCAGCAGCCCTACGGCGACGAGACCGACCACGCCGACGAGCGACGGCCAGCCCCACCACACCAGCCAGCCGACCAGCACCAGCACCGTCGCCGAGGTACGCGGGTGGGTCACCGCGGCCTTGATCACCACGTACACGGCCTTGACCAGCAGCCACACGGCAACACCGAGCGTCGCGAGCGCGACGAGGGCCTCCGCGATCGACGCCAGCGCCCGCCCGAGCTTGTGGAGCAGCCACACTACGATCGCCAGGCCGCCGCCGACCAGCACCAGCGTCATCACCGACTGAGCGCTCATCGGGCCTCTCCCCGCCCGACAGCACTCCCGCCGACGTACACCAGGGGCAGCACGCCCCGGCAGCGGTCGCACTCGCCCTCTCCCGGCCACAGCCGCGCGAACCGCTTACACGTCGCACACCGCGCCGAACCCGCGTGACGCTTTTCGGTTGTCTCGGTATCACTGGGAAATGTGCCCGGCACCCCGCCTAGCGGACAGTCCGAGGCACGCGTTATCGTGCCCATTGTTACCTTCCGAGGTAGCAGCGCAGAAGCGGGAAACGGTTGCCAGACCTAGGGTTCCGCTTCTGCGCCTAACAGTTCTCTTTACAGCACAACAAGGACGTGCTTCACCGCCGCACAACACGCGTGCACGGTGCGATCCGATTTATAACGCTGGCGTACAAGCCAGCAGGTTGTTCCCCGGTTACACGAGGACGAGTTCCCCCTCCTCCTCGCCGACCTCATCCGGGGTGAACCTGGACAGATAGGTCGACAGCTCCTCGGGAGTACGACCCAGGTAGGCGGCCAGCTCACGCAACCCCGTCGGCGTCACTTCCACCACGCCGTTCACGCTGTCGGCGAACCGGTTCCGCGCCCACTGCGACAGCGGCCTGTAGTGGACGTTCCTGTCCTCCAGCAACTTCCGCAGGTCCACCCGCAGCACCAGGTTCTGCAAGGACAGACGAGCACGCTGCAACGCCTGCCCCACCAGCACCGACGCGGGCACCCGCAACCCCTCCGCCAACTCCACCAGCCGCAACACGCTCATATGCCGCGACCCATGCTCGTAAGCCAACAACGTCCGATCACCAATCTCCGACGGCAACCGCCTCACGAACCGCGCCCGCGAACACCCCTGCGCCTCACGCGCCCGACGAAGCTCCTCCCCCAACGCCCGCGCGATCGCAGCAGCCGTCGCCTTGTCCATCACGTTCAGGCGATCCGCACCCGCGCCCGAGCCAGGCGTCACTAACCCCGCCGACATCACTCACCACCCCACCAGACAGTCACTTAGGCTTCCTCGTCCACACTGGGATCAAGACGATGCTCGATCTCCCGAGCACGCCGGATCTCCATCACCGCGCACTGCGCCGCCTCCTGCCGGTGTGCGCCGTCGAACTTCGCCGTCCGGGCGTAGACCTCCGCGCTGCTGCGGTGGAACGCGACCCACACCAACGGGTCCGCATCCCGCCCTGGCCGCTGCTGCCACAACACTTCATGCGCCTCGGCCAGCGTGCGCGGTTGCTGATCAACCTCCATCTGCGCCACCGGCCAGGACGGGACGATCCGGTCCCTGCTGCACGGCCCGATCCGGGTTCTGATCAAGGAACATCTGTCCCTTGGCGAGCAGCTCCCGACCGAGTTCAAGCACCGCATGCGGACGCCTGAACCACAGATGCACCGTCGAGGACTCACCCGTCACCGAGGTGTGCAACGCCCCGATCCGCACCTCCAACCGATCATCCGGCCCCTCCACGACCGTGACCCGCATGCGCGGCGAGGTCATCTCCACATAGATGTCCAGCCCCAGACCGTCCGTCATCGCAACCTCCTACGACGGTCCCAGTCGCCCGCCTGGTGCTCCATCGCCTCCGCCGCCGTCAGCAGCGCAGCCCTCAGACACCACTCGCCACCAGGCATCGCTTCCGCTATCCGCCGCCACGTTGAGGCGAGCCGGGCCGACAACTGCGACAACACCTGACCTTTGCCAGGGTCACCCGAGTCGATCAGGTGCGACGTCGCCAGGTAGTCCCGGTAGATGTCCTCCCACACAGCCAGCAAGTCCGCGGGCACCAAGTCCGTGCCGCTCATATCCGCCGCCTCTCCGCGAGGCGTGGCCGGGGACTGACCGGCCGCCAGCACCGACACCGATGCCATCACGGCCGTCTTCTCCCCCTGGCCACGCCCAGCGCGCATCTCGTGCCTCACGCGGCCTTGTCCGTCGCACTCGATCCGGCCGACTTGCCCGCCGACCGGCCACCGGCCGAACCACTCCCGGAGCCAACCGCTCGGAACCCCGTGGCGCGGAAGATGTACGACTGGTACTTGAACTCCCCGTTGCCAGCCACGCGCGGCTCCGCCGTCAACCCTTCCAACTCGATCGGCCGCATCCCCGGGATTACCTCCGACGTGGTCGGCACCGGCTGAACCTCCGCGAGCAACGTCACCTCGAACGACGCCCGCTTCGCCTTCTCCTCGTCCGGGTCGGTGACCATGACCTTCCACTGCCGCAGGCCCGTCACCTCGTCCACCCGCTGACGCACCGGCCGGTTCCGCGCACGCTCGTCCTGCGACTGAAACTCCATGTCCGGCTGCACCTCACCAACCATCACCAGCCCTCGCGGAAACGCGTCCGCGAACTCCACCGGGAACCTGAAACCCCTTCGGATTGTCACTTTGTTCACCTCTCTGCGATGGCCCACGGGGCCGTTGTGCTCCTCTAGACAAGTTACAAGGTACATAGTCGTCTAGAGGAGTTCAATCATGCGAATAGATCCTTCGCTTTCGCGAAGGTGCTAGCGAGCTGGGAAGTCGTACTCCAGCAGGAACGCGTGCGAGACCTTGACCGTCGCGCAGACCTCAACTGGCACGTCATCGAGGTCATAGGCCGTGCGGACGAGAGTGATCACCGGAACCCCAGCACCGATCTGCAACGCCCGCCGCTCCTCGGGCGTCGGCATCCGGGCCGAGATCTGCTCGTTGAACCGAGCCAGCTCGTGCCCCTGCTCCTCGATCCGGGCATAGATGCCACCAGGGCCGGTGTCGGTGCTGGTGATCGCCGTCCCCGCCGCGATCGACTCCGGGATGTAGGACACGGCGGTTTCGATCGGGGTGCCGTTGGCCAGGTACCGACGAGACCGCATGACCACCCGCGCGCCCTCCGGCAGCCGCAGCCGCTCGGCGATCTCGGGCGGAGCCTGTTCCGTGGTCACTGAGATCTGGTCAACACCCGGCTTGTGACCGCTGACCTCCGCCTCAGCCAGGAACGCCGCCTTGCCCTGCTTGCGGTGAGCCCGAGCGAACCGATCCGACGCCAGGCGACGAACCGGAGGCGCAGACCGGACGAAAACGCCCTTGCCGTGTTCGGACACCACCAGGCCCTCACCGCGGAGTTCCTGCAACGCCTGGCGCACGGTCATCCGCGCTACCCCGTAGTGCGAGATCAGCTCAGCTTCCGACGGCAGCTTCTCCCCCGGCGGAAGCTGCCCGGCCGAGATGAGTCGTCGCAGGTTCGCGGCGATCTGTCGATAAGGTGGCCTGTCGTCGGCCCTGTCGATCGACCCTAGGTCAAGCATGACCACTCCTGTAGACGACTAGAGGAGTACATCCTCTCATACCCGCCACACTGAGCGAAAGCCGAGCATGTCCACACCCCAGCACTCCGTAAGCGTCGCCGGAATCGTCGTCGACGAGCACGACCGCGTGCTCCTCATCCAACGCCGCGACAACGGCCACTGGGAACCACCGGGCGGAGTGCTGGAACTGGCCGAAACGTTCGAGCAGGGCGTCATCCGCGAAGTACAAGAGGAGACTGGACTCCGCGTCGGCGTTGACAGGTTGACGGGAATCTACAAAAACATGAGCCGCGGTATCGTCGCACTTGTGTTTCGTTGCCACGTTGAAGCAGGCCGAGAGGTCACCACGTCAGAATCATGTCGTATCGAATGGACGACCCTAGAAGAAGCATCCACAACCATGACCCCGGCATACTACGTCCGCGTCGCCGACGCCTTCAAACCGGGTGTCTCCATTCGAATACACGACGGCGTGAACCTTATCGAACGTGAAGAATCTAATCTCTGACGGCTCAACCTCTCGCCGTGAAGCCACTTTTCTAGCATCTTCGAGATCGCGCATCATCCTATTAGCCCAAGCATCTACTCCCCGGGCTTTCTGGATCGAAGCGGCGGCGAGTCGGGATCCGATACGGGGGTGCCGATAGATCGCGGCACGTTGGGGTCTCTACGGAGAAACCCCTTCCTTTCCAATGCCTTAAGCACGTGGGCGACAGATGAGACTGAACGAAGCCCGAGCCCTTCACCGATCTCTCGCAAGCTGGGTGGGTACCCATAGCGGTCCACGCTTTTCGTGATCAGTTGCAACGCCTGCCGTTCGCGCGCTGTCAGAGTCGGCCCCTGCAGACGCTCCTCCTGTGTACGCGCCGGTGCATCGGAAGTACCGACACCGGCCTGACGCTGGACGGCGACCTCAGTCTCACACTGCTGGCATTGCGCGATATGCGCTGCTGCGCGATCGCGCGCCGCAGGAGACATCTGGCCTTCCAAAAACGCGACCACCGCGTCCGGAAGAAGGTGCTGCTTCACGTGCCGACCATTCGGATCGACCGTTTCGGTTGTCGAAATATCACCGGACGACAATGAATCGTCTGCCATCTGAGCAATCTCGTCGACGATCGGATCCGTCGACTTGCCCAGTCGCCGGTCTAACACCACACGGAGGCGCGCTGCTGCGATCTCTTCGGCCGTGGGCCTAAACGGTTCACTCATCGCCCTTATCACTTCCATCATCGACGCCCCCCTGCACGATGCCACGATCCTGTGTGCCGTGGACCTCCCTTAGCAACGGATTGAGCACGCGGTCCGCGAGTGCTTCCATAAGTCTTAACTCGTCAGGTCCCGCTAGATCCGACTCGGCTAACGCCGAGATGAGGCAAAGCCCCACAGTTCGTTTGCGCGGCGACTCATCGACCACGTATGCGAGGATCTCATAGAATCGTTTTGACCATTCCTCCCGCCGACCTTGGGTTTCTCGCTGTTCGGTGGCGCGATCAGAGGCTCGGCCGTTCATCCGCACGCCCACCAGCGCGCCACCAGCCGTCAGCATGCCAACGGCTAGTGGCACCGCAACCTGTAGCAGAAGATCCATTGAGCGCGCCTTCCGACTGCCGACCGGCCTTGAGAATAGCCGCAGACCAGCGTGGTGGATCGCAACCAGGCAAGCCTCGAAGTGACAGCAACCCAGCTTCCGCACGTGCTGGACAACCCAAACCCGGCAAGTTGCGCTATCTGGGTTCGGGCGGGGGTCAGAGCGCCAACCCTCGACCCTGTCGCGCCTCGGCGATGACTCGTGGCAGTTGGCTTACCTCAACATGAACGGCCACCGCCACGAACCTCGCGGTGAACTGGGCGTACGACAACACGTGTCAACGTACTGTCACCCCGTACCAGGGCCGCAACATGCCGCAGCCACAGAAGGACTCGACCGAGCCCACGCCCAACTCCGCAGACCGACCCGCCTACGAGGTCACTACAGGATGAAGCGCTCAGTCGTGGCTGCCACGTTCAGCCCTCGGGAAGATCAGTCCAAAACACCTTCCCGCTGCAGCACCTTCCTAATAGCATCGAATGCTGGACGAACATCACCTTTTGGAAAACGTATCTGACCCACCCCGGTAATATTTGAAAACTCTTCGCACCCTTCTTCAAGCAATACAATTGCTTTATTAAACCCTAGTCGCCCTTGAAAGAGCCCGACTTCATGGACAACGTTCTCTCTCGCACGCATCTTGCCGTCGACCGTCTCATCTTCGGCCGTCATCAGAAGAAACGCAATCTGAGCGTTGTCGAGCATCTCAGTAAGGCGCTCTTTGATGCTCATCCCGGCCGTTGGGGTGCGATCGAAAAACTCCCATTCGAGCCCCTCGTCGCTCAGCCATACGCTAAGCTGCAAGTACTCCTTAGATCGCCCGCCGTGGCCGATGAAGACCTTGCCACCCAATTGCATTATTGTTGCCTCTACCGTCGTGCCGACTGATTCGAGATGTCTCCCCAGCTTGCTACAGGTCTCAGCGAGCCTACGGGCAGTCGTATATGGCGACCGAATGAACATCACTTGCGCGATTACCATCTGATGCCCCGCCACCTGCCAGCCACCCTCGGCAGCTTGCATGTCACGAACGGCAAAGGTGCCAGCAGTAACGTTCATCAGCGACTTAGCAAGGCGGCTAACCTTCGGAAGAGAAATACGCTGAAGATCATCCAGGACCTCTTCTAGGTAACCGTCGAGCGGCTGTTTTATACGTGCAGCTGCAGAACGCGCCCGGTGGATCAGCTCATCTACCGGTTTCCGTAAAGCGTCAGACAGCTCTCGAGACGTCGTCAGGTCAGGGTCTCCGGCTAGGCTTTCGATATATGCAGTCACGTCATCAGGATTATACGGCCGCCATTCACCCACAGTTCCATGGAACTGCCCCAGGAATCCCCATTCCCTGCTGAAAAAGTGACCCGGCGGGGGTGGCTTGAAGCCTGAATAATACACGTTCGCCTGATAACCCAAGCTTGAATTCGACCATGAGCGGCCAACCTCCTCGGCGGCCTCCTGCAAAGCGGAAAGCTTCGTATCGTCTAGTTCGGCCTCACGTTCTGCAAGTTTGCTAGCTTCCGCCGCAATCGCCAGAAACTCAGCATGTAGCTCCGAGGTCACGCCACTGGTCATGCTGGAGGAGTCGGCGCAGGCAGTTGATACGTTACTTGGCACGCTCGCGCGAAGAGTCGCGGCGAATTGCGAGAGAACTGCTGTCGCCGGGCCTCTGCGGAACTTGGCTCTATGGGATCAAGGCGGCGCGCAAGCGCGCCGCGCGGGCGGACGGCCTGCCGCTCCGCTCACGGCCGCCGCCCGCCACTCCACAAGCGACGCCAGCCAGCACCCCGAGCCATGGCACCAGCGACTTACCACGGCCGTCCCCTCGAACAGCCAGTGATCCTTTAACACCGGCCCGCCGCCATCAAGGGCGCTCCTCCGTCGCGTCGGCTCCGCCGATGGGCTCCGCCCACCCTTGACAGCGACGACCCGGGCGCTAACCGACGGCCGGTGCGAAGGAACGGACCACACCAGGCCACCGCCTCCAGGAGCATCAGCCATGCGCCATCGCATCAGCCCCAACCAGCTCGTCCTCTGGCCCCAGCACGTCCTCACCGAAGCATGGGCACCAACCGGCATTCGCCACGTCCCCGCGAGCCCGAGCGAGAACGTCGACGAGCGCCACGAGGCAACGCGTCTGAACAGCACGACCAACCAGACTCGGTGGCACAGGTCGCACGCAAGCACCACTGCCACCCGTCGGGTGAGGGTGTCAGTCATTCGTTGCAGCACCCGCGAGAAGGTTCGAACTGTGGCCTGTGGGGGCCGATCTCTGACGTCTCGCCATTGGGAGATCAGGCCGTCTCCAGGCCGTCAGAGGTCGGGCACGGCCGAGAACCGGCGAGAACTGTTGGAAGACGTTGAGCCAGGTCAGGGGGCTTTCTCCAGGCCGATCGGCAGGTCGTGATCAAGTCGCCGCAAGATCGGCGACATCTTCTACGCGGCGCTGTCGAAGGTGCTCTGCCAACCCCCCGCGTGTGACCCCAACGCGGGCGGCTGACCAGCGGACCGATCCCGGCCGCGCGGCCCTCCCCCGGTGCTCCGCCAACCCTGACCCGCAACCCCATCGCGGGCAGTCCACGCGCAAACCGATCCCGCCACAACCGCCGATCGGGCAACCGCACCCGCGAGCTGAGGCCCCCGAATGGCGACCTCCCCCGCGCGGCTCTCCCCCGAGGGCCCGGCCAACCCCTCCCGGACCGCGACCCAACGCGGGTGACCCACCAGCAAACAATCCCGGCCACAACCCCCGATCAGGCAACCCCACCCGCGACTGATGACCCGGATGACGACATCCACCACGCGGCCCTCCCCGAGGGCCCGGCCAACCCCTCCCGGACCACGACCCAACGCGGGTGACCCACCAGCAAACAATCCCGGCCACAACCCCCGATCAGGCAACCCCACCCGCGACTGATGACCCGGATGACGACATCCACCACGCGGCCCTCCCCGAGGGCCCGGCCAAC
>NZ_BAAFVK010000016.1:126347-224999 GCF_054661535.1 Actinophytocola sp. KF-1
CCAACCCCTCCCGGACCACGACCCAACGCGGGTGACCCACCAGCAAACAATCCCGGCCACAACCCCCGATCAGGCAACCGCACCCGCGACCCGATGACCCGGATGGCGGCATCCCCCGCGCGGCCCTCCCCGGGGCCCGCCATCCCCGGCTCCGACCCCACGCAGACGACCCACCCGCAAACCGATCCCGCCACAACCACCAATCAGGGAGTGCTCTGTTCCCCACGTGCGATCCCCATGCGGCGGGCTGACCGGACGCGAGTCAATGTCCAGCAGGGTTGCGGCATGATCGGGGTATGCGATGCGACGTGTGGTGGGCGCGCCCGGCCGCGGTGACCCCCGGTCTCCTCAACCTCCTCGACGACGTCGAGCAGACGCGCTTCGAGGGCTACCGCCGGGACGTCGACAAGCAGCGGTTCCTCACCGGCCGCGCGCTCATCCGCGGGGTCGCCGCCGCTGAGCTGGGGGTCTCGCCGAAGGACGTCCTCATCGACGCTTCCTGTTTCGACTGCGGCAAACCGCACGGCAAGCCGAAGGTCGCGGGGCTCGAGGTGTCGATCTCGCACTCCGGTGACTGGGTCGCGCTGGCGCTCACCGAGGCCACCCCGGTCGGTGTGGACGTCGAGGAGGTGCGGGACGCCGACGTCGACGGACTCGCCGGGATCGCCTTCTCCCCCGCCGAGCTGACCGCGTTCGAGAAGGTGCCGCCCGCCGACAAGAAGGGCGCCTTCTTCACCTACTGGTCCCGCAAGGAAGCTGTCGTCAAGGCCACCGGCAAGGGGATGTCCGTCGCGATGAGCAAGTTGACGCTCAGCGCGCACGACGACGTGCCCCGCGTCGTCGCGTCCAACGCGTCCGAGGTCGATCCTGCCGCCGTGCGCATGGCGGACCTCGATGCCGGCGTGGGCTACCGCGCGTGTGTGGCCGTCTTCGGCGCCGAGGAACCCAAGGTCACCGAGCGGGACGCGACCGAGCTGCTCCGCGGCCTCGGCTAACCCTCGAGGTGCAGGCCCATCGCGCGCAGCAGCGTCTGGAACTTCGCCGAGGTCTCCCTGACCTCCAGCTCCGGCACGGACGCGGGCATGATCCCCGCCCCCGAGTACAGCGTCATGACCGGTGGCCCGGACACCGGCTCGGTCAGCTCGCCGCAGCGGATGCCGACCACCCACTCACCGTCGCCGTCGGCGTCGCACCAGCCGATGGCGCCCGCGTAGAAGCCGCGGTCGAACGGTTCCAGCGCGGTGATCGTCGAGCGGGCCGCGCCGGCCGGCGTCCCGCAGACGGCCGGGGTCGGGTGCAGGGCGCTGGCCAGCCGCAACGACGTGATGCCGGGATCGCGCAGCTCGCCCTCGATGCGGGTGGACAGGTGCCACACCGCGTTCGTCTTGATCAGCGACGGCTCCGCGGGCACGTCGAGGGTGCGGCAGAACGGGCGCAGCCCGGCCGCCACGGCCTCCACGACCACGCGGTGCTCGTCGCGGTCCTTGGCCGACGCGAGCAGCGACGCACCGGCCGCGCGGTCGGCCTCGGGGTCCTTCTCGCGCGCGATCGACCCGGCCAGCGGGTTCGCGACGACGGTCGTGCCCGTGCGGGACAGCAGCATCTCGGGTGTCGCGCCCACGAGCGTCCGCCGCCCGGACGCACACGGCAGGTCGACGGCGTAGGTGAAGCCGGCGGCGTTGTCGGAGACGAGGTTGCCGAGCAGCGTGCGCAGGTCGACGGGGGCCGCCATGGTCAGCCGCAACGCTCGCGCCAGCACCACTTTCCGCAGCTCACCGGCCTGGAGCGACTCGACGGCCGCGGCCACCGCCTTCGCGTAGCCCGCCCGCGAGGGCACCGGCTCGACCGAGGCGGCGGCGCCGACGGGCCGTCGTGGCCGGGCGGCGAGCGGGCCGGACCAGCGGGCCGCGTCCGGCAGGACCACGTGCGGGGCGGCCTCGGTGTCGAAGGGGAGCGCGCCGACCGCGACCGGCACGTCCGAGTCGACGAGGAGCTTCGTGACCCGCTTGGCCAGCTCGTCCGGGTCGGTCTCGGTGACGACCTGCCGTTCGCCGGTCGCCAGCAGGGCCCGCTGCGGGGACGTCAGGAGGAACGAGCCGGGGCGGTAGTCCTCGATCACCCCTCCATCATGCCCGCGCGAACCGTCCCCAAACTCCCTCTCGGGTAGGATTTTGAACACGTTCAGTGCCCGCGGGCGCCAAACCCGCGGGCACTGAGGAAACCCTGTGTCAGTTGAGCGCTTCGATGAGCGCTGAGCGCTGGCGCTCGCCGAGGCCGGCGGCGCGGCGGTCCGGGTCGATACCGGTCTGCTCGAGCAGCGCGGCGACCTTGACGGCGCCGAGGCCCGGGACGGCCTTGAGCAGGGCTGCGACCTTGGTCTTGCCGATCGTCTTGTCTTCCTTGGCCTTGCCGAGCACCGACGCGATGGTCCGCTCGCCGGACTTGATCGACGCCAAGAGCTCGGAGCGCGCCTTGCGCGCCTCCGCCGCCTTGGCCAGCGCCTCAGCGCGCTGCTCTGGAGTCAACGTGGGCAGAGCCACCGTGGTGTTCCTTCCTAATCCGACTGCTGGCGGGTCCCGCGCAGGCCGACGACCAGGTGGTTCCTGGACCGCTCCCCCGCGGCGCCGCTGCCAGTAAACACATCTACGTCTCGCAACATACGCGCGACACGCGAAGACTTCTCGCTGAAACCGCAGGTAACCCACCTTCTGGGGGTCCGACACACTGCGTTACCCGTATTCACAGGGGCCGTTCCGGCACTACTGTTCGCCGTGACGTACCCACCAGTACACAGGAGCTGAACAGCGATGTTGGGCACCATGCAGGACGGGCAGCTGTCCATTGCGAACCTTCTTCGCCACGGCAGCCGCGTCCACGCGAGCGCCGAGGTCGTGACCTGGACCGGGACCGAAGCCCGCAGGTCGACGTACGCGGAGGTCGGCAGGGAGGCGGCGCGGCTCGCGCACGCGCTGCGCGGCCTCGGCGTCACGTCCGACCAGCGCGTCGGCACGTTCATGTGGAACAACACCGAGCACCTCGTCGCCTACCTGGCGGTGCCCGCGATGGGTGCGGTGCTGCACACGCTCAACATCCGCCTGTTCCCCGAGCAGCTGACCTACGTCGCGAACCACGCCGAGGACCACGTCGTGCTGGTCGACGGCACGCTGGTGCCGCTGCTCGCGAAGGTGCTGCCGACCTTCGAGACGGTCAGGCACGTCGTGGTGGTCAACGGCGACGCGGCGGCACTGCAGGCGCCCGAGGGCGTGACCGTGCACTCGTACGCGGAGTTGCTCGCGGACCAGCCGGACGAGTTCGAGTGGCCGGTCGTGGACGAGAACGCCGCGGCCGCGATGTGCTACACGTCCGGCACGACCGGTGACCCGAAGGGCGTCGTCTACACGCACCGGTCGATCTGGCTGCACTCCATGCAGGTCTGCATGACCGACTCCATGGCGTTGTCGCAGGCAGACCGGGCTCTGGTGATCGTCCCGCAGTTCCACGCGATGTCGTGGGGCCTGCCGTACGCGGCGCTCATGGTGGGTGCGTCGCTGATCATGCCCGACCGGTTCCTGCAGCCGGAGCCGCTGGCCGCGATGATCGCCGCGGAGAAGCCGACGATGGCGGGCGCCGTGCCGACGATCTGGCAGGGCCTGCTCGCGCTCCTGGACCAGAAACCGCAGGACCTGGCGCCGCTGGAGCGGGCCGTGGTGGGTGGCTCGGCGTGCCCGCCGTCGCTGATGGCGGCGTTCGACAAGCTCGGCGTGACGATCATCCACGCGTGGGGCATGACGGAGACCTCGCCGCTCGGTTCCGTGTCGCGGCCGCCGGCCGGCCTGTCGCCGGAGGACGCGTGGGAGTACCGGATCCTGCAGGGCCGGTTCCCGGCGTCGGTGCGCGCGCGGCTGATGGACGACGACGGCAACGAGCTGCCGTGGGACAACGAGGCGGTCGGCGAGCTGGAGGTCGCGGGCCCGTGGGTCGCGGCGTCGTACTACCGGGTCGAGCCTGGTCAGGAGGGTTCGGAGAAGTTCTCGCCGGACGGCTGGCTGCGCACGGGCGACGTCGGCGCGATCACCCCGGACGGCTTCCTGCGGCTCACGGACCGTTCGAAGGACATCATCAAGTCCGGCGGCGAGTGGATCTCGTCGGTGGACCTGGAGAACGCGGTGATGGCGCACCCGGCGGTGGCGGAGGCGGCGGTCATCGGCGTGCCGGACGAGAAGTGGTCCGAGCGCCCGCTGGTGGCGGTGGTGCTGCGGGAGGGCCAGTCGGCGACGCCGGAGGAGCTGAAGGACTTCCTCGGCGACAAGGTCGCGAAGTGGCAGCTGCCGGAGAACTGGACGTTCATCGACGAGGTGCCGAAGACCAGCGTCGGCAAGTTCGACAAGAAGCGGCTGCGCGCGGCGGCGTCGGACGGCTCGCTGGACATCACGCACCTGTCATGACCGCGGTCGACCTGGGCAAAGCGGTTCCGTTCGCGGCGCACCTCGGCATCGAGGTGCTCACCGCGGACAAGGCGGAGGTGCGGGGCAGGGTGGCGTACGCCCCCGAGCTGTGCACCTCCGGCGGGGCCCTCAACGGCGGGGTGCTCATGGCGCTGGCGGACAACGTCGGCGCCCTGTGCGCGTTCCTGAACCTGCCGGAGGGCGCGGCGGGCACGACGACGATCGAGTCGAAGACCAACTTCCTGCGCGCGGTGCGATCGGGTCACGCGACCGCGATAGCCCGTCCGCTCCACGTCGGGCGGCGGATCATCGTAGTCGAATCCGACGTTGTGGATGACGAGGAACGGCTGGTAGCCAGAGTCACACAGAGCCAAGCGGTGCTGTGATGCCCCATACGGGGTAGGCCAAATGGTCGGCATCGACCGTCGGCGGTAGGTATCGTCGGCCCCGTGCCGGAACCTCGCACCCGGAAGTTGACCGCGACGTCGTACGTCGTGCTCGGCATGCTGAGCTACTCGCCGGCGACGAGCTACGACCTGAAACAGTGGGTCGCGAACACCATCGGCAACTTCTGGGCGTTCGCCCACTCCCAGTTGTACGACGAACCGGCACGCCTGGTGGCGGACGGCTACGTGGCGGAGGAGGTCGAGGAGGGCGGCAGGCGACGCCGCACCTACTCGATCCTGCCCGCGGGCCGAGAAGCCCTGCGCGAATGGCTGTCCTCCCCGACGACCGACCAGACCGAGGTGCGGGACCTGGGGCTGCTGAAGCTGTTCTTCCTGAACTTCGGCACCCGCAAGGACCTGCTCCAACTGGCCCGCGACCGCCACGAGTCCCACCGCGCACGAGCCGACGCGTACGAGGAGCAGCGCGCGGAAATCGTCGACTACGCGGACCGGTGGCAGGTCAAGACCATCGAGCTGGGCATCCGCTACGAACGCTGCGTAGAACAGTTCTGGTCCGACTTCCTGAAGGAACTGGAAGAAGAAGACCAGGCCTGACCGCCGCCGAGAGCCGGTGCCCCCGCCTTTCATGACACTGCCGGAAGCCGGGCGCGAAGCGCCCGGCCCGCGAAGCGGGCTTCGCCCGCCCAAGCCGAGCGCAGCTCACCAAGGGGCTGCTGCCTGCCATCCCGTCGACCTGGCGAAGCCCGATCACACCGTGTCAAGGGGGCCCGAAGCACGACCCAACCCCATGCCCAAAGCCGCCGGGCCCCCTTGACGCGGTGTGATAGCCCGTGGGAGGTCGACGGGATGGCAGGCCGCCACGGACACCAGTCCTTGCCAACCCAAACCCGTGCCCGACCCGCCGCCATCCCGGAGACCAGCCCGTCCGGCGAGGACCCCCCGGAGGGAAAACCCAGGCAAGGCACACCACAAAACCCGGGAACACGAACCGCCACAACAGCGCTGACCTGCGAAAACACGTCCCCCCAGTACATACGGGCAGCCCCCGCCACTCCCGGGGGCACCCCGCTGTCCAGTCTACCGGGGTCCACCGACAGGGGGACGGAAGTCGATCTTGGCTGTGGACAACCACCCCACCTGTGGACAACCCCCATCACCACCATGCAACCGGGATCTGTTTACATGATCTAGCGCGCACTGGAAAATCGTTCGCATGCGCGCACACCCGTTACGTCTTGCCGCCGGGCTTGGAGTCGCTCTGGTCATGTCGTTGTCCTCTGTTCCGGCGATGGCCGAGCCAGCCGCGGACGACGCGCCCGTCGACTTCCACCAGTGGCGATCCACCTCCGACTTCCTCAAGGGCCGCTCCGAAGGCCTCCTCCCCACCCCGGGCGGCCTGGTCATCGCCCGCCCGGTCGGCACGGTCGAGCACACCGAGCCCGACCTCGGCACCACCCGCACCTACGAGTACGGCCGCTGGACCTCCCCGGCGTACCGGCAGGGCTTCGACGCCACGCAGCTCGTGGCCTCGTGGAACGCGAACACGCCCAAGAACACCTGGCTGACCGTCGAGATGCGGGGCACGACCGGCAACGGCACCACGAGCGGCTGGTACACGATGGGCCGCTGGGCGCTCGGCGACACCGACATCGTCCGCACGACGATCCCCGACCAGGAGGACGCCGTCGGGTACATCGACGTCGACACGTTCGTCGCCGAGCAGCCGATCGCGAGCTACCAGCTCCGCGTGACGCTCTACCGCGAGCGCGGCACCCGGGCGACGCCGAAGCTGTCCATGGTCGGTGCCATGACCTCGAACATCCCCGACCGCTTCACCGTCCCCGCGGGCCCGTCCGCGGGTGCGTGGGGCATCGAGCTGCCGGTGCCGCGCTACTCGCAGAACGTCCACGCGGGCGAGTACCCGGAGTACGGCGGTGGCGGCGAGGCCTGGTGCAGTCCGACCTCGACGGAGATGGTGGTCGAGTACTGGGGCAAGCAGCCCAGCGCCGGGGACCTGGAGTGGGTCGACCCGGAGATCGCGGACCCGACGGTCCCGCACGCCGCCCGCTTCACCTACGACCACGACTACGACGGCACCGGCAACTGGCCGTTCAACACCGCCTACGCCGCGTCGTTCGGGCTGAACGGGCACATCACGCGCCTGTCCTCGCTGACCGACATCGAGAAGTTCATCAAGGCGGGCATCCCGGTGATCACGTCGCAGTCGTTCCTCGCGAGCGAGCTGGACGGCGCAGGCTACGGCACGGCGGGTCACATCATGGTGGTCGTCGGGTTCACGGAGAACGGCGACGTCATCGCCAACGACCCGGCCTCGAGCAGCAACGACGCGGTCCGCAACGTCTACAAGCGCGACCAGTTCGCCAACATCTGGCTGCGCACGAAGCGCTACAACGCGTCAGGCGGCATCTCCGGCGGCCCGGGTGGCGTCGCTTACATCATCGCTCCGCCGTGGAAGAAGCTGCCGCGTCTCTGACACGGTAGGGGCGTGAGCTTCGCCGACGAGGAGTACCCGGCGGTGCCCTACCCGGGTCGCCGCCCGCCCTTCTCCTTCGTGCACGACGACGCCACCGGGTGGGAGCTGACCCCCGACCCGGTGGCGCCGTCGTGCTGGCGGGTCGACGACGCCGACCTCGACGAATGGCTCGCCGACCGGGACGGGCGCCCGCTCGCCGAGCGGGTGCCCGTGCTCTGCTACGGCTCCAACGCCTGCCCGTCCAAGATCACCTGGCTGCGGGACGCGCTCGGGCTCCCGGGCCCGGCCGTCCTGCTCGCCGCGCGCTGCACGGACCTCGCCGCGGTGTGGGCCGGCGGCCTGCGGGTGGTCGACGACCAGCGGCCCGCCACGCTGACCGCGATGCCCGGCAACGTCGAGGACCACGCGGTCTGGCTGACGACGCGGGAGCAGGTCGCCGTGCTCGACCGGTGCGAGGGCCGTGGTGAGCGGTACCGGCTCGCCCGGGTCGACACCGGCGAGGTCCGGCTGCGGGACGGGACGGTGGTCGACGGCCCGCTCGCGTACGTCGCCGCCGCGTCCCGCAGGCTGCCGCTGCTGGTGGACGGGAAACCCGTGCGCTGTCTCGACGTGCCGCAGTCCGGCGCCGCCGCGCTCACCGGCGAACCCGCGGACACGGACGGGCTCGCCGTGCGGGAGACAACGGGCGCGCCGGAACCGGCGGACTTCCCCGGCCGCGTGTTCGTCTACGGCACGCTCCAGCCGGGCGCGTCCGACTGGTGGCGGCTCGAGCCGCACGCGGCGGGCGAACCCCGCGCGGCGGCGCTGCCCGGCACGTTGTTCGACACCGGGCTCGGCTACCCCGCGCTACGACTGGGCGACGGGCCCGGCGTGTCCGGCTGGGTGGTCGACCTGGCAAGACCCGCCGCTGCACTGTCTATTTTGGATGAATACGAAGGTGCGGAGTACCGCCGCGTGCGCGTTGCGTTACCGGGTGGGGAACTCTGCTGGACATACGTGTGGGCGGGAAGTTTCGCAGGATTACGTATGCTGACGGCCCCGTGGGCGACCGCGGATCCGTCTCGGAGGTGAGGGCGTGGCCCGGCATGACCGACTCTGCGCGATCGCGGTGCTCGCGACCGTGCTGGTGAGCGGGTGCGGTGCCCGGCCGATCGCGGCGGGTGACTCGGCGACGAGGTTGACCAGCACCACGACCGAATCCCCGGCGCCGACCACGTCGTCACCGGCGCCGCCACCGCGGTTGACCGGCGGCGTGTCGTCGCCGCCCGCGCAGGAAAACCGCTGTACGGCGGCCATGTTGACGGGCACCGTCGAGACCAGGGACGCGGAAGCGGGCAGCAGGCGCGCGACCCTGGTGGTGCGCAACAAGAGTCAGCAGGTGTGCACGCTCTGGGGTTACGGCCGCCTCGACCTGCTGGACGCCGAGAAGAACTCCCTGCCGACCAACGCGGAGCGCAACCTCAACCCCGTGCCGACGCTCGTCCGGCTGCGACCGGGTGCGTCGGCCGCGAAAACCCTGCACTGGAGCGTGGTCGCGGCGGCCGACGAGCCCGCCGACGGCGAGTGCCAGCCCGCGGCGGCCAGCATCAAGGTGATCCCGCCGGACGAGGAGGCGTCGTTCGAGGTGGACTTCGCGTTCGGCCCGGTGTGCGACCACGGCAGGCTCGACACCAGCGCCTACTACCCGAAGTAGATCGCCTTTTTCACCCGTTTCCCTGGTCACGCGCACGTCGAACGGGCAGGCTTGCGCCATGAACACCGAGCCCGACCTCGCGACCCAGCAGACGGTGCGGCAACCGGTGCCCACCACCGTGGCGGAGCCCGTGCCGCAGGAACCGGCCGATCCGCTCGCGAAAATCATGATCACACCGCGCATGTTCGCGGCGGTGCTCGCGGTCGCCGCGCTGCTGCTCGGCCTGCTGCTCGCGTTGCTGCCCGTGCGGGTGGCGAACGCGGACCCGGCGAACCCGGGCCAGGTCACCTGCGGCAACACGATCGGCGGCGTCGAGACCGGACCGCTGGGCGCACAGCTGGACGAACCGGGCGACGAGGTGCTCGCGACGTACGTGAACACCTGCGAGAGCGCGATCGCCACCCGGCTCGCCTACTCGTGGCCGATGTTCTTCGCCGGCGCGCTCGCGATCGTGTGGTCGGGGGTCGTGCGCAGGCCTACCGCACCAGCTTCCCTGGGTTGAGCACGCCGTCGGGGTCGAGCGTGCGCTTGACGGCGGCGAGCACGTCGAGCCCCAGCTCGCCCACTTCCCTGCCCAGGTACGGCGCGTGGTCGACGCCGACCGCGTGGTGGTGCGAGATCGTCCCGAGTGAACCGTCCGAAATGGCCTCGCACGCGGCCGCTTTCGCGCGCTGCCACTGACCTTCCGGGTCGTCGGTGTCGCGCGGCACGATCGTCGTGAAGTACAGCGAGGCGCCGGTCTCGTACGCGTGCGAGATGTGGCACGCCACGATCGGCGTGCGGCCCGGCGCGGACAGCGACCCGGCGAGCGCCGAGCGGACCTCGTTGCGCAACGCGCTCAGCTTCGACCAGTAGGTGGCGGTCTCCAGCGTCTCGACGCAGACCCCCTTGTCCATCAAGGCGTCCCGCTGCCGGGGGCCGGCGAACCGGCCGTGCCGCCACGACTCCCCCGCCGGCGTGCCGAGCGACACCACGCGGTCGCGGCGCAGCACCCGCAGCGTCGCGCGGCGGCGGTGCGCGAGGTCCTCTGTGGACGTGGCCTCCCAGCCCAGGATCAGCAGGCAGGGTTCGAGGATTCCCCGTGCCCGCAGGTACTTCCGCACCAGCGCGGTCTTCCAGCCGCCGGAGAGCGTCAGCGCGACCTCCGTCTCCTGTGGATCGGAGAGCCGGGTGACGTCGGCGAGCACGCGTGCCTGCGCGAGCCCGCGCACGGCGGCGGCGCCGGCTTCCCAGCCGTCCACGACGAAACCCTCGTAGCGGCGCACCGTCGGCAGCTCGCGCACCCGCACGGTCACCTCGGTGATCACGCCGAACGCGCCTTCGCTGCCGACGACGAGCTGGCGCAGGTCGGGCCCGGCCGCCGACGCGGGCGCCACGCCGAGCCGCCACTCGCCGCGCGGTGTCGCGACCCGCACGCCCTCGACCATGTCCTCGAACCGCCCGTAGCCGGACGACGCCTGCCCGGACGACCGGGTGGCGGCGAACCCGCCGATCGTTGCGCGTTCGAACGACTGCGGCACGTGGCCCAGCGTCAGCCCGTGCTCGGCGAGCAGCCGCTCAGCCGCCGGCGCCACGACCCCGGCCTGGAACACGGCGAGCCGCGACACCGGGTCCACGGACACGAGCTTGTCCAGCCGCACCAGGTCGAGCACGACGACCGCGGGCTTGTCGCCGCGCAGCGCGGCGACCCCGCCGACCACCGACGTGCCGCCGCCGAACGGCACGAGCCCGATCCCGTGCGCCGCGCACACCTCGACGACCTGTTGTACCTCGGCCGGGTCCGCGGGCACCACGACCGCGTCCGGCACGGCGAGCGGCCCGGATCCCCTGTGCCGCAACAGGTCCAGATAGGACAGTCCGCCCGCGCGGCCGAGCCGGTCGGCCCGCCCGGTGAGCACGTGCCGGTCCCCGACCACCGCGCTGAGCGCCTTGTGCGCCTGCTCCGGCAGTGCGGACTCGGCGACGGTGAGGGCGGAGTCCGGCGCGGCGGGCGTCGGACGGGCGTCGAGGCCGGTGCGCGCCGCTAGCCACCGGGTGGCGTGAGGGGGCAGGATGGCGTCCTGCCCGCCGGCCGGCGTCCACCCGCCGCGAACGAGGTGGTCACTGTTGTTGGTCACGGAGTATAGTGTGACACATGACGTCTATCCGTCACACTCCGTCACCCAACCGTGTCGCTGACGATCTGCTGCTCGACGCGGCCATGGAGTGTGTGCTCGCCGTCGGCGTACGCCGGACCACGCTGAGCGATGTCGCGCGGACCGCCGGCGTGAGCAGGATGACGCTCTACCGCCGTTTCCCCGACGTGCGCGGGATGCTGTCGGCGCTGATCACCCGCGAGTTCGGCAAGATCCTGGCCGAGGCGAACGAGGCGGCGGCCGCCGAGCCGACGGCACGCGACCGCCTCGTGGTCGCGTCCGTGCACACCATCCGCGCGCTCGCCGCGAACCCGCTGATGCACGCGGTGATCGAGCGCGACGCCGAGCTGCTGCTGCCGTACATCATGGAGCGCATCGGCACGAGCCAGCGCATGACGGAGGACTACCTGCGCGCGCAGCTCGCCGCCGGGCAGGCCGACGGCTCGATCCGCGAGGCCGACCCCGCGATCCAGGCCCGCACGATCTTCCTGCTGCTGCAGCCGTACGTGTTCACCGTCCGCCCGTCGACGTCCGACCTCGACCTCGAGGACCTGCTGAGCGAGCTGGCCAGGCTGCTCGACGTGGCGCTGCGCCCGTGAGCGCCACGCCCGTGAACACCGCCCTGAACGCCGCCCGGCGCACCGAGGAGCTGGCCGAGCTGGCGGCGGGCGAGGTGGTCGACGTGCTGGTGGTCGGCGGCGGCGTGACCGGCGCGGGCATCGCGCTCGACGCGGCGGCGCGCGGGTTGTCGGTGGCACTGCTGGAGGCGCGCGACCTCGCGTTCGGCACGTCGCGGTGGTCCAGCAAGCTGGTGCACGGCGGGCTGCGCTACCTCGCGAAGGGCGACGTGGCGCTCGCGCACGAGAGCGCGGTCGAGCGCGGCATCCTCATGACGTCCACGGCCCCGCACCTGTCGCGCCCGCTGCCGCAGCTGATCCCCTTGCACGGCACCGTTTCCCGCGGCAGCGCCGCCTTCATGGCGGCCGGGCTGCGGGCGGGCGACGCGCTGCGGCGGGCGGCACGCACCCCGTCGGCGCTGCTGCCGCCACCGCGGCGGGTGTCGGCGCCGGAGGCGCTCGCTCTGGCGCCGGGCCTGCGCCCGGCGGACCTGCGTGGCGGGCTGCTGTCGTTCGACGGGCAGCTGACCGACGACGCGCGGCTGGTGGTCGCGCTGGCCAGGACCGCGGCCGGGCTGGGCGCGAAGATCGTCACGCGGGCGCCGGTGACCGCGCTGACCGGCACGTCGGCGGAGGTGCGGGACGGCGAGCGGCTCATCGAGGTGCGGGCGCGGACGGTGATCAACGCGACCGGCGTGTGGGCGGGCAAGCTGGTGCCGTCGGTGCGGTTGCGGCCGTCGCTGGGCACGCACCTGGTGGTGTCGGCCGAGGCGGCCGGGCTGGGCGGCGCGGCGCTGACCGTGCCGATCCCGGGCTCGCGGTCGCGGTTCGTGCTGCTGCTGCCCCAGCAGGACGGCCTGGTGTACCTGGGCCTGACCGACGAGCCGTTCGAGGGCGACATCCCGGACGAGCCCATGGCCCCGGAGTCCGATGTGGACTTCCTGCTCGACGTGGCGTCGTCGGTGCTGGCGCGTCCGCTGGCGAAGGCCGACGTGCTCGGCAGCTACGCGGGGCTGCGGCCGCTGCTCGACGCGCCGGGCCGCAGCGCAGACCTGTCGCGCAAGCACGCCGTGCTGACGTCACCGGAGGGCGTGCTGACGATCGTCGGCGGCAAGCTCACGACGTACCGCCGCATGGCGGAGGACGCCGTGGACGCGGCGGTGGCGAAGGGGAACCTGACGGCCCCGAGGTCACGCACCAGGCGGCTGCCGCTGGTCGGCGCGGCCCCGCGCACCACGCTGTCCACAGTGGACGCACCGGCGCGGCTGGTCGCCAAGTACGGCACGGAAGCCGAGCAGGTGGCCGCCCTCGACCCGGCACCGCTGGCGCCGAACCTGCCGATCACGGCGGGGGAGGTGGAGTGGGCGGTCCGCGTGGAAGGCGCACTGGACGCCGACGACGTGCTGCACCGCCGCACCCGCATCGGCCTGGTGGCGGCCAACCTGACCGCCGTCCAGTCCCACGTCACCCAGCTGGTCACCAACGCACGCGAGTCGCGCTCTCGCGCAGTATGAGTTGTACGTTTCGTGCAGGTGCCCGGCCGGGCGGGCCTGCACGAAACGTACAACTCGGTGTGCGTGAGAGCGCGACTCGCGGTGTTCTGGCGCGTGACTCGCCGGGTTACTGCTGGGGTTGCTGGGCTGCGCGGAGGCGGGCCGCCACCGCGGCGACCTCCTCCTGGCTGCCGACGATCTCGAAGTGCATCTCGTCGGCGCGGCCGCGGTAGTCGCCGCCCCAGCGCACCACGTTGTCGACCTCGGCCAGGATGCGGCGGATCTCCGCGGTCTGCTCCGGGGTGAACGTGTCCCGCACGGCCAGCGGGTGCCGCGTCGCGTTGAGGTCGATCGCGGTGCCGCTCGCGTGGTTGGAGACGGCCTCGCTGCCGCGCACGTTGCGGTGCGCGTAGCCCCAGTCGTCCCGCTCGCCGCGGTCGGAGTTCATCGAGATGTCCTCGACCCGCGAGCTGACCTGGCTGGCGACGTGGATGAGCACGTCACCAGCGGGGCCCTGGGCGACCCGCAGCCGCACGTCCGTGCCCGGGACGGTGCGCGTGACGAGCGGCGGGTTGACCGGCCACCCGTTCTGCGACCGGGGACCGTCGTGCTGGTGGTCCGTCTCCACCGCCGGGCGCACCTGCGGGATCGGCACGTTCTGCGGCAGCGTCTGCGCCTGCGCGAGCTGCAGCTGGCCGACGTCGTTCGGCTGGTAGTACTGCCCGTTCGGGTTGTACTGGACCTGCTGCGTGCTCGGCGTGACCTGCTGCTGACCGCTGGCCTTGCCGCCGATCATCTCGACCAGCTGCTTGACCTGCTGGACGACCTGCATGATCTGCTGCACGACCTGGATGATCTTCTGCAGCGTCTGGACGACCTTCTGGATCTGCTGGACCAGCTTGGCGCCGGTCTGCACGGCCTTCTGCGTCGACTGCGCGATGCCCAGCGCGATCGACGCGCCGAACGACAGCCACGACTTCGACAGCGCCTCGATGCAGATCTGGATGATCTTCTGCACGGCCTCGCTGATCAGGTCCATCACGACCTTGCGGGCCTGCGCGACCGCCTGCCCCGCCTGCGTGATGGCCCCCGACACGGCCTTGCTGGCCTGCGCGAGCGCCTCGAGGCCGCTCGCCTGGTTGCCGCTCGCGGTGCGGTAGCTGTCGCCCGCGCCGCCCGTCCACGACCGCGTCTGCGTGGTCGACGCGTTCCGGTACTGGCCCGCCACCTGCATCAGGTTCGACGACGCGGCGCCCCACGACTGCGCCGAGCCGGTGACCGCGCCCGCGTTGCCCTTGAGGATGTCGAACGGCTCCCGCAGGAACGACACCGCGCCGAGCACCCAGCCGAGACCGGCCGAGCTGATCGCGCCGAGCGGGTCGCCCGCGATGTTGAGCACGTCCATCGCCACGTTGGTCACGCCCATCGCGGAGCCGAGGACGTCGCCCTTCTCCATGGCGTCGGCGGTCGACTTGATGTGCGAGAACAGGTTCTGCGCCTGGTTGGTGGTCCCGCCGGCCGTGCGCGGCTGGGTAAGGGTCTCGGTCACCTGGCTACTTCCTCCCCGGCCTCTTGCACGGTGAACACGTGCACGTGGTGTTCCTCGGTCGCCTGGTAGTCGTTCGCGACCTGCACGAGGCCGGACTGCACCTGGTCGACCGTCTGGCTCGCGCCGTTCATGGCCTGCCGCACCTCGCCCGCCGCGCTCGTGATGGCCGACGCGAAGAACTCCGCGATCTCGCCGAACGCGCCACCCGACACGTTGTCCTGCGCCGCACCGGCGACCGAACGCACGCCGGCGGCGATCGAGCCGACCGTCTCCGCGTGTGTTCGCACCTCGCCTACATGAACGTTGAAATCACCCATGGGATCCGCCGATCGCTCTGTGGACTTGCCTCTACTTGATCACTTCTGGCGGGTTCTCGAAGTACTCGTCGTCCGACCTCGTGTCACGGTGCGCGGTCAGGTCCATCGGCTGGTCCTTGCCGTCGCCCGTGTAGCCCTCTGGCAGGTACTCCTTCACCGCCTCCAACGCCGCGCCCTCGCCGACGAACTTGGTCATCACGTCCACGACCTGCTGGCCGACGTCCCGCTGCGCCGCCCTGCTGGTCTCGAGGATGACCCTCGCGAGGTGCTCCGGCTCGAAGTCACGCGCACCAGGACGCAGCACCAGATCGGAGAGCGCACCGCTGGCGGTCACCCTGACCGTCACCTCGCCGTCCTGCGAGGTGGCGGACCCGCCAACCTTGCGAAGCGCCTGCTCCGCCTTCTCCGCGCTGGCCGCAGCCGCCTTCAACTTCTCGTCGTACTGCGCGAACCACTTGTCCGGGTCCATGCGTCGTTACTCCAATGGTCCTTCGTGGATCATCTGCATCCACGCCAGAACCTACGCGTTTCGACGCGTGCGAAGGACGTAGTTCCGCGAACAATTTTCAAAGGTAATCCCCCGGGGACGGCCCGTAATCTTCCGTGGTCGCCGGGCCTGGATACTGGTATCGGACACCAGTCGAGGGAGGGCACGGCGTGCTGGAGCTGGACCGGGTCACCAGGCGCTCCGGCGAGCGGGTGACCTGCCAGGACGTCACGTTCACCGTTCGGCACGGCGAGGTCGTGGGTCTGGCCGGGGCCGGGGCGACCACCGTGCTGCGGCTCGCCGCGGGCCTGCTCCGGCCGGACGCCGGCGAGGTCCGCAGGAGCGGCGACCGCGTCGGCTACCTGCCCGCCGCGGGTGGCCTGTACCCGCGGATGCGGGTGCTCGACCAGCTCGTCTACGTGGCCCGGCTGCACGGTGCGGACATCTACGAGGCGCTGCGGGACGCCGAGCTGTGGGCGGCCCGCTTCGGGCTGCGGGACCGCAGAGGCGACCGCGTCCGGCAGCTCGACCCGGTCGAACGCGCCCGGCTGCGGTTCGCGGCCGTGCTCACCCCCCACCCGGACCTGCTGGTGCTCGACGACCCGTACGCGGGCCTCGACCAGGCCACCGCGGACCTGCTCACCTCGGTGCTCAGGGAGCGGGCGGCGGGCGGCGCGACCGTGCTGGTGGCCTGCGACGACCCCGAGGTGGCGGCGCGGCTGTGCGACCGCGCCCTCGTGCTCCACAATGGACGCGTGGTGGCGGAGGGCGCGGTCGGCGAGCTCCTGGCGTCGGCGCGGCAGGAGCTGCTGGTGGACGTGCCGTCGGCGCGCGCCGACTGGGCCGCCGCCCTGCCCGGCGTCACCGTGCTCGCGGTCCACAACGGACTGTTCCGGCTCGCGCTCGCCCCCGGCACCGACGACCAGGCGGTGCTCGCCGCGGCGCTCGCGACCGGCCCAGTGCACGGCTTCACCCGGATCCGGCCCCGGCTGGCGGAGCTGTTCGACGTGGTGACCGCCGGATGAGCGCAGCCAGGACCGTGTCGCTGGTGGCACGCCGGGAACTCGCCGCACGGCTGCGCACCAGGTCGTTCGTGCTCGCCACCGTGCTGTCGGCGCTGGTGCTGGCCGGCTTCGTGCTGACGCAGAGCACCGTGTTCGACGACCGGCACCGCGAGACCATCGGGCTGAACGGCCAGGCGATCGCCGTGTCGTCGCAGCTCGTGGAGGAAGCGCGGCTGGCGGGACGTGACGTGCGCACCGTGGAGGTGACCGACCTCGCCGACGGCCGCGCGCGGGTGGCGGACGGCGGGCTCGACGCGCTGGTCAGCGGCGCCCCGGCGGCGTTGACCGTGCTCGTGTCCACGGGCCTGGACGACGAGTTGCGCGGGGTGCTCAACGGGCTGGTGCGCCAGCAGGTGCTGCGTGGGCAGCTGGCGGCCCTGGAGGACCCGACCGACCTGGACGTCGACAAGCTGCTGGAGACGGTCGCCGAGGCGCACGTGACCGTGCGGGTGCTGTCGGCGCCCGAGCCGCACCGGGGCGAACGGCACGCGGTCGCGTTGGTGGTGGTCGCGTTGCTGTACCTGGGGTTCCTGCTGTACGGGTCGCTGGTGGCGCAGGGGGTCGTGGCGGAGAAGTTCGGCGGGGTGGCGGAGTTCCTGCTGCCGGTGGTGCGGCCTGCCCAGCAGCTGGGCGGCAAGGTCGCCGGGCTGGGGCTCGTCGGGTTGGTGCAGCTGGTCGTCGTCGGCGTCGTCGGACTCGTGGTGGCCGTCGCGTCGGAGGTGCTGGATTCCGCCGGAATCGCCGTGGCGGCGTTCGCGTGGGGGCTCGTTTGGTACGTGCTCGGGTTTTTGTTGTACGCCACGGTATTCGCGGTGGTCGGGGTGCGGGTTTCCCGGCAGGAGGACGTGCAGGCCGCTTTGACGCCGGTGACTGTTGTTTTGCTGGTGGCTTTCGTGTTCGGGTTCGCGTTGTTGTCGCGTGATCCGTCCGGGGTGCTGACGGTGGTGTTGTCGTTGGTGCCGCCGTTGTCGCCGCTGATCATGCCGGGGCGGTTGGCGCTCGGGGCGGTGCCTTTTTGGCA
Organism: Actinophytocola sp. KF-1; assembly: GCF_054661535.1. Taxonomy (NCBI): domain Bacteria; kingdom Bacillati; phylum Actinomycetota; class Actinomycetes; order Pseudonocardiales; family Pseudonocardiaceae; genus Actinophytocola; species Actinophytocola sp. KF-1. Next base: position 144,070 of record NZ_BAAFVK010000016.1, read on the forward strand.
GGTTCTGTTGTCGGTCGTGCTCACCGTTGTGGTGATCGCCGTTCTGGTGCGCTTGTCGGCCCGGTTGTACCGGAAGGCTTTGCTGCCCTGACGGGGTTGTCCACAGGTGGTCCGGTTATCCACAGGTGGGCCTTGTGGCCCGGGTGTTGTCGGTGGGTACCGGTAGACTGGACAGCGGGGTGCCCCCGGGAGTGGTGGGGGCTGCCCGTACGTACTGGGTGGGGCGTTTTCGCAGGTCAGCGCCGTTGTGGCGGTTCGTGTTCCCGGGTTTGGTGGTGTGCCTTGCGCGGGGTTCCCTCCGGGGGGTCCTCGCCGGACGGGCTGGTCTCCGGGATGGCAGCGGGTTGGGCACGGGGTTGGTTTGGCAAGGACTGGTGTCCGTTGTCTGCCTGCCATCCCGTCGACCTCCCGGAGGGCTATCACACCGCGTCAAGGGGGCCCGGCAGCTTTGGGCATGTGGGCGCGTCGTGCTTCGGGCTCCCTTGACACGGCGTGATCGGGCTTCGCCAGGTCGACGGGATGGCAGGCAGCAGTCTCTTGGTGGTGAGCTGCGCTCGGCTTGGCGGGCTGGTGCGTCTGATGCATTGAAGGGCCCCTTCGGAACGGGTTCGTTCCGAAGGGGCCCTTCAATGTGTTTGTGCGCTGTGTCTAGCGGCCCGACATCGGGACGTAGTCGCGTTCCGTGTGTCCGGTGTAGACCTGGCGTGGGCGGCCGATCTTCGTGGCCGGGTCGTTCATCATCTCGCGCCAGTGGGCGATCCAGCCCGGCAGGCGGCCCAGCGCGAAGAGCACCGTGAAGAACTTCGTCGGGAAGCCCATCGCGCGGTAGATGAGACCGGTGTAGAAGTCTACGTTCGGGTACAGCTTGCGCTCGACGAAGTACTCGTCCGCGAGCGCGTGCTCCTCCAGCTGCTTCGCGAGGTCGAGGAGGCTGTCGTCGCCGCCGAGGCGGGTCAGGATGTCGTCGGCGGTCTTCTTGATGATCGCGGCGCGCGGGTCGTAGTTCTTGTAGACCCGGTGGCCGAAGCCCATCAGCTTGACGCCCTGCTCCTTGTTCTTCACCCGCTTGACGAAGTCACCGACGTCACCGCCGTCGTCGCGGATGCGCTCCAGCATCTCCAGCACCGCGCTGTTCGCGCCGCCGTGGAGCGGGCCGAACAGGGCGTTGATGCCCGCCGAGATGCTCGCGAACAGGTTCGCCTCCGACGAGCCGACCAACCGGACGGTCGAGGTCGAGCAGTTCTGCTCGTGGTCGGCGTGCAGGATGAACAGCAGGTCCAGCGCACGGGCCAGGTCGGGGTCGACCTCGTACGGCTCGGCCGGGAAGCCGAACGTCATGCGCAGGAAGTTCTCCACCAGCCCCAGCGAGTTGTCCGGGTACAGGAACGGCTGGCCGACGCTCTTCTTGTACGCGTAGGCCGCGATCGTGGGCAGCTTCGCCAGGAGCCTGATGGTGGAGATCTCCACGTGGTTCTGGTCGAACGGCCACAGGCTGTCCTGGTAGAACGTGGACAGTGCCGACACCGCCGACGACAGCACCGGCATCGGGTGCGCGTCGCGCGGGAAGCCGTCGAAGAAGCGCTTCAGGTCCTCGTGCAGCAGCGTGTGGCGGCTGATCTTCGAGGTGAACTCGTCCAGCTGGGCCTGCGTCGGCAGCTCACCGTAGATGAGCAGGTAGCTGACCTCGATGAAGGTCGACTTCTCGGCCAGCTGCTCGATCGGGTAACCGCGGTACCGCAGGATGCCCGCGTCGCCGTCGATGTAGCAGATCTCAGACGAGCACGACGCGGTGTTGACGAACCCGGGGTCGAGCGTGACGAGCCCGGTCGTCGACAGCAGTTTGCTGACGTTGATCCCGTCCGACCCCTCGGAGGCGCGCGCGACTGTCATCTCGTACTCGCCGCCCGGATAGCGCAGGGCGACGGGTTCCGCCGCGCCGTTGTCTTTCTGCCCGTCAGGCATGCGTGTCCCTCTCAACAAAATCGTCTTGTGTTCTTAACGCTAGTGCGCCCAGCGCCGGTGGGTAAGGCCGAACGGTGTGGGACACCGCACTTTACGGCTGAACGGCCAGCTCAGCAGCGTAAGGCGGTTCCGCACCGGCCCGGGAAACCGTGATCGACGCGGCTCTCGCGGCGAACGTGAGTGCGTCACGCCACGCTTCCGAGTCCACCGTTCGAAGTGTTTCCGGAGTGGTTATGCCGTTGTTGTGCAGCCATGACAACAACGCTCCGTGCACGGTGTCACCCGCACCGATGGTGTCGACCACGGTCGCGGGCTCGGTGGGCACCTCGACCTCGACGCCGGCGGCCGTGTGCACGGCGATCCCGTCCGCGCCCCTGGTCAGGACCACCGCGGCCGGACCGCGGCCCAGCCACTCGGCCACGGCCTTGCCCGCGTCGCCGTCGGCCAGCCACTCCGCGTCCTCGATGGACAGTTTCAGCAGGCCGGTGTCCGGTAGCCACGACGCGAACCGCGCCCGGTGGGCAGTGGCGTCCGTCACCATCGCGGGCCGGATGTTCGGGTCGACGACCGTGAGCCCCCCGCGCCCGCTGTGGTCGCGCAGCAGCTGTTCGTAGCGGCTCGCGCCCGGCTCGAGGAGCAGCGAGAGTGTGCCCAAGGACACGATCTCGACCTCGGGCGGCAGCGGGCCGGGGTGAGCGACCTCACGGTCGGCCGTGCCCTCGACGTGGAAGGAGTAGCGCGCCGACCCGTCGGCCGCGATGCCGGCGACCGCCAGCGTCGTCGGCTCCGGTCCTCGTTGGACCATCCGAGTGTCCACACCGGACAGTTCGAGGCGGCGGAGTAGCGCGTCCCCGAAGGAATCCGTCGACAGCCGCGACAGGAACCGGACGGGCGCGCCGAGCCGCCCGGCCGTGATCGCGACGTTGTACGGCCCGCCGCCGGGCAGCGGCAGGAGCGGGCCGAGTTCGCCGGGCACCGTCCCGGGCGCGGGCACGAGGTCGACGAGGGCCTCGCCACCGACAACGATCATGACTTTTTCCTCACCTACGCGACAGTAGGACGTCATACTGTTTTACGGCCTCGTTCAACGCATGGACCTGCGGAGGAGACGGCATGCCGGCCGAGCGACTGCTCCCCACCCGGGAAGCGGAAGACCTCATCAAGCTGACCAGGGAGATCGCCAGGGACGAACTGGCACCCCGGGCGTCGGAGTACGAGGAGGAGGGGCGGTTCCCGAGGGAACAGTTCCGGCTCCTCGGGCGCAGCGGGCTGCTCGGTCTGCCGTACCCGGAGCAGTGGGGCGGCGGTGGCCTGTCGTACGAGGTGTACCTGCAGGTCCTCGAGGAGATCGCGACCGCGTGGATGTCGGTCGGCGTCGGCCTGTCCGTCCACGTGATGTCGTGCTTCGCGCTGGCCGAGTACGGCACGGACACCCAGCGCGCGGAGTGGCTCCCGGCCATGCTGGGCGGCGAGCTGCTGGGTGCGTACGCGCTGTCGGAGCCGCAGGCGGGCTCGGACGCGGCGGCGCTGTCGTGTCGCGCGGTGCTCACGGGTGACAAGTATGTGGTCAACGGCGTGAAGGCGTGGATAACACACGGTGGCCAGGCCGACTTCTACACGACGATGGTCCGCACGTCCCCCGATGGTGGCCGCGGCATCTCGTGCCTGCTGGTCCCGGCGGACACCGCGGGCCTGACGGCGGCCCCGCCGGAGCGCAAGATGGGCCTGACCGGCTCCCCGACCACGCAGATGATCTTCGAAGGCGCCGAGGTGCCCGCGTCGCGCCTGCTCGGCGCCGAGGGGGCGGGGCTGCGGATCGCGCTGTCGTCGCTGAACTCGGGCAGGCTGGGCATCGCGGCGTGCGCGGTCGGACTGGCGCAGGCGGCACTGGACGAGGCGGTGACGTACGCGCAGGGCCGCTCGCAGTTCGGCAAGCCGATCATCGCGTTCCAGGGCCTGGAGTTCCTGCTGGCCGACATGGCGGCCGCGGTCGAGTCGGCCAGGGCGACGTACCTGGAGGCCGCCCGCCGCCGCGACCGGGGCCTGCCGTTCAAGCGCCAGGCGTCGATCGCGAAGCTGGTCGCCACGGACGCGGCGATGAAGGTCACGACGGACGCCGTCCAGGTCCTCGGTGGCGCGGGCTACACCCGCGACTTCCCCGTGGAGCGCTACATGCGCGAGGCGAAGGTCCCCCAGATCTTCGAGGGCACGAACCAGATCCAGCGCATGGTCATAGCCCGCGAACTCCGCAAGTCCTGACCCCGCGAGTCCCGCTCTCGAACATCGCGAGTCACGCTCTCGTGCACACCGAGTTGCCGGTTTCGTGCATGTCCCCGGCCGGGGCATGTGCACGAAACCGGCAACTCGCTATGCCTGAGAGCGTGACTCGCGAGGTTCAGCGTTGGTCTTCGTAGTACGGGGAGGCGGTCACGCCGCGGTTGGCGGACTCGTCGAAGTGGTAGACCGAGCGGCCGTTGACGAAGACGCGGACCGCGCGGCTCATCACGTCCAGGGGGTCGCCGGACCACAGGACGATGTCCGCGTCCAGGCCGGGCTTGAGCGCGCCCACGCGGTCGTCGAGCGACATGATCCGGGCCGGGTTGACCGTGATCGAGCGCAGCGCCGTCTCCGAGTCGAGGCCCTCCTTCACGGCGAAGGTGGCCTGGTGGACGAGGAAGTCGATCGGCACCACCGGGTGGTCGGTGGTCAGCGCGATCGCCACGCCCGCCCGGGCGAGGATGCCCGGGTTGCGCAGCGACCGGTTGCGCACCTCCACCTTCGACCGGCCCACGATCAGCGGGCCGATGATCACCGGGATCCCCTTCTCCGCCAACAGGTCCGCGATCAGGTGGCCCTCGGTGCCGTGGTTGACGATCAGCTTGTAGCCGAACTCCTCCGACAGCCGGATGGCCGTGGCGATGTCGTCGGCGCGGTGGCTGTGCTGGCACCACGGCAGCTCGCCCTCGAGCACGCGGACCAGGATCTCCGACGTGTTGTCCCGCTCGAACGGCTTGCCCTCCCGGATCGCCCACTCGCGGGCCTCCCGGTAGTCCTGGGCCTTCGTGAACGCGTCGCGGATCACCGCGGCGACCCCGAGCCGGGTCGACGGCAGCTTGTCCTTGTCGCCGTAGACGCGCTTCGGGTTCTCCCCCAGCGCGCTCTTCACGCTGACCGGCTGGCGGACCAGCATGTCGTCGGCCGTGCGGCCCCACGACTTGACCGCCACCGTCTGCCCGCCGATGGGGTTGCCGGACCCCGGCTTCACGACGACGGTCGTGACCCCGCCCGCGAGCGCGTCGCGGAAGCCCTCGTCCGCCGGGTTGATGCCGTCGAGCGCACGCAGCCGGGCGCCGTTCGGGTCGGTCATCTCGTTGACGTCGACACCGGCCCAGCCGTCGCCCTCCTCGTAGACGCCGACGTGGCCGTGCGCCTCGACGAAGCCGGGCAGGACCCAGGTGCCGGACGCGTCGACGATCTCCGCGTCGTCCGGCACGTCCACGTCGGCCTGCGCCCCTACGGCGACGATCACACCCTCGTCCACCAGCACCGTGCCGCCCTCGATGGGCTCACCGTCGACCGGGACGACATATCCACCAGTAATCGCGATGCTCACGGGATCTCAACCTACGCGCCCAGGGGCCTGATGCCCCAGCGCCCCGTCCACGACTCGTCAGCGGACAGCCACAGCAGGTCGACGCCGGTGTTGAGCGCGTTCGGCGGGCACGTCATCGGCTCGATCGCCACCGCACGCGCGCCCTTGCCGGGGAACTCGCCGGGCGTGAACACCTGCACCCAGCCGAACGCGGGCTCGGCCCACACCTCGACGCCGCCGCGGTCGTGTTTCACCGAGTGGTGCACCAGTCCGTCGTCACCCGGCTTGCAGCCGCCGAACGCGGTGTCCAGCTCCACGTCCCGCAGCGGCCTGCCCGTGCTGAAGTCGTAGTCCGTGCCGGTGACGTCGATCGGGTCGCCGTTGGGGATCATCGTGTCGATGTCGACGGGCAGCACGGTGCGCGCGGCCAGGGTCAGCACGCAGTCGTCGACGTCGATGTCGCCCGGCCGCGGGTACGGGTGCGTGCCGACGCCGAACGGCATGTCCCGCTCACCGCGGTTCTCGACGTGGTGGGTCACGGTGAGCCCGTCGTCGGTCAGCTCGTAGGAGATGCCGGTGCGAAAGGGGAACGGCCATCCCGGCGCCCCGTCGACCGCCACCCGCAACGTCACCGACGCCGTCGTGTGCTCGACCACGGTCCACGGCGCGCGCCGCACCAGGCCGTGGATCGCGTTGCCGCGCGCGGCTTCCGTCGCCTCGAGGTGGTGTGTCTCGCCGCCGCGGGTCCACGTCGCGCCGGCCACCCGGTTGGGCCACGGCACCAGCACCGCGCCCGCACCCATCGGTGGTTCGTCGTCATAGGTCTCGACGTAGGGCACGCCGCCCACCTCGAACGCGCGCAGCCCCGCGCCCGCGGCCGTGACGACCGCCCGCGCGGGGCCGTGCGTGATCTCCAGCTGCTCTCCTGTCATGCCAGGAGAGCCTACGGTCAGTCCTTGAGCGCCTGCGGGTCGAACTCCTTCACCACGTCCTGCTCGCCGCGCGACCGCAGCACCAGCCAGTTGACCAGCCACAGCACGACGCCGAGCGCGATCAGCCCGAGCCCGATGTAGTAGTCGCGGGCGGTCTTGCCGGACAGCCCGGGCAGCACCAGGTAGAGGCACAGGACGGCCGCGAGCACGGGCGCGAACGTCGGCGCGCGGAAGTGCTTGTGGGACACGGGGTCCTTGCGCAGCACGAGCACGGCGATGTTGACCACGGTGAACACGCACAGCAGCAGCAACGCCGTGGTGCCGCCGAGCGCGCTGACGCCGTCGGTGCCCGCGAAGATCAGCAGCAGGACGGCGATGCCGCTGGTGACGATGATCGACACCCACGGCGTGCGGCGGAACGGGTGCACGGTGCCGAACACGCGCGGCAGGATCCGCTCGTTCGCCATGCCGTAGAGCAGGCGGCTCGCCATCAGCATGTTGATCAGGGCGGAGTTGATGACCGCGAACACGCCGATCCACTCGAAGACCCACCTCGGGAAGCCGGGCGCGCCGACGTCGATCACCTTGAGCAGCGCGCCGGACTCGGCGGCCTCCAGCTCACCGGCGGTGAGCAGCAGCGACGACGTGATCGCGACCAGCACGTAGATCACCGCGGCGGTGGCGAGACCGCCGAGCAGCGCCTTCGGGAAGACCCGCGGCGGGTCCTGGCACTCCTCGGCCATGTTGACCGAGTCCTCGAAGCCCACCATCGCGAAGAACGCGAGCGAGGTGGCCGCGGTGATGGCGAGCAGCCAGCTCGTGTCCGAGGTGTTGATCTCCAGCAGCCTGCCCGGTTCGCCGTCGCCCCTGCCGACCGCGAACAGGCCGACGCAGATGATGATCGCGAGGCCGGACAGCTCGATGAGCGTGAGCACGACGTTCGCCTTCACCGAGTGCGCGACGCCGATGAAGTTCACCACCGCGAGCAGCCCGATGAAGATCACCGCGACGACGATCTTCGTCGTGTCGGAGACCTCGAAGTCGAACGCGGCGGGCAGGTAGGTGCCGCCGAACGCCATCGCGGCGGCCGACGCGGACGTGATGCCCGAGCACATCACCGCGAACGCGACGAGGAAGGTCACGAACGGTTTCTTGAACGCCTTGTTCGTGTAGAGGGCGGCGCCCGCGGCCTTCGGGTACTTCCCGACCAGCTCCAGGTAGGAGAACGCGGTCAGGAACGCCACGACGAAGGCCAGCAGGAACGGCAGCCACAGCGCACCGCCGACCTTGCCGGCGACGGTGCCGGTCAGGGCGTAGATGCCCGTGCCGAGGATGTCGCCGATCACGAAGAAGTACAGGAGCTTCGAGCCCATGACCCGCTTGAGCGTCGACTGCTCCTCGGACGCAGCTGTGTTCTCGGTCACCATGACCGTGAGCATGCCGGATCTCGTCCGCTTCGACCAGATCAGGACGTTACTTGTTCACCAACTATCCGGTGGCGGCCCGGTAACGCCAGAACGCGGGGAGGCACGCCACCGCGATCACGGTCAGGACGATCACCAGCACGCCGCCGCCCGTCGCGGCCACCGCGGTGCCGACGCCGGCGGCCGCCCAGCCGTGCGCGAGGTCGGCGATCCGCGGCCCGCCCGCGACGACGACCGTGAACACGCCCTGCATGCGGCCACGCATCTCGTCGGTCGCGGCGGTCTGCAGGATGGCGCTGCGGTAGACCATGCTGACCATGTCGGCGGCCCCGGCGACGACCATGCACGTGACCGCGAGCCACAGCTGTCCGGCCAGGCCGAACCCGATGATCGCGAGCCCCCACACGACGACCGCGACGGTCACGCCGACGCCGTGCCGGGAGACGGTCGACAGCCACCCGGAGAACAGGCCGAAGATCAGCGCGCCGATCGGGATGGACGCGTAGAGCAGGCCGAGCGCGAGCCCGCCGCCGTGCGGGTCGCCGAAGGTGCGCTCGGCCATCTCGGGGAAGAGCGCCCGCGGCATGCCCGCGACCATGGCGATGATGTCCAGCAGGAAACTTGCCAACAGGACGTTCTTCGCGGCGACGTAGCGGAACCCGTCGACGATGTCACTGATCCCGGCCCGTCGCTTGACCCCGTCGAGCGGCGCCATCGTCGGCAGCCCGGACACGATCAGGGTGGCGGCGACCAGGACGACCGCGTCGACCAGGTAGAGCACGGGCAGCCCGGTGAGCGGCATCAGCGCGCCGGCCAGCAGCGGCCCGAACACCATGCCGAACGAGCCGACGGTGGCGGTGAGCGCGGTCGCCGGCGCGATCAGGTCGGGCGTCACCAGCCGGGCGACGGCCGCGGTGCGGGTGGGCATGTTGATCGCGACGAACGCCTGCTGGACCGCGAGGAGGCTCAGCACGAGCCACACGTTCGCGCCGACGACCGCCTGCACCCAGAAGGCGACGGAGGTGGCGGCGACGCCGACGTTGGTCACGAGGATGACCGTGCGCCGGTCGAACGCGTCCGCGAGCGCGCCGCCCCACAGCCCGAAGATCAGCAGCGGGACCAGTCCGAACGCGCCCGCGAGGCCGACGAAACCGGACGAGCCGGTCAGGTCGTAGATCTGCTTGGGCACCGCGACGACGGTGAACTGCGATCCGATGGAGACGATCGCCGTGGAGACCCAGAGCCGCCGGTACGCGGGTATGCGCAACGGCCTCGTGTCGATGGCGACCCTGGACCGTCTGGCTGTTGCTACCCCCACGCCGCAGAGCTTAGGCCCGCTAACGACCTCACCGCGCGTGAGTTTCGCGACGCCCGAATGCGACGAAAGGCGCGTTCCCGGCGTTGAGTGCCGCGAACGCGCCTTTCACATCAGGTCGGTCAGGGGCCGACGCGCTCAACGATCCAGCCGTCTCGGGTCAGCTTGAAGCGGAGGCGGTCGTGCATGCGGTCGCGGCGGCCCTGCCAGAACTCGACGACCTCGGGGCGGATGCGCCAGCCACCCCAGTGCGGGGGTACCGGCACCTCCTCGGCGTCGGCGAAACGGCGCTCGACGTTGGCGAGCGCGTTCTCCAGCGTGTGGCGGTCGCGGACCACGATGGACTGCGGCGACGCCCAGGCGCCGAGCTGCGAGCCGCGGGGCCGCGACGCCCAGTAGGTCTTGGTCTCGGCCTGGCTGACCTTCTCGACCGTGCCGCGGACGGTGGCCTGGCGGTGCAGCGAGTACCAGGGGAACGTCGCCGAGGCGAACCGTGTCGCCATCAGGTCGTGGCTCTTGGCGGAGGTGTAGTTGGTGAAGAAGACGACCCCGCGCTCGTCGAGGCCCTTCATGAGCACGGTCCGTGACGACGGGATGCCCTCGGCGTTCGCGGTCGCGAGGACCATGGCGTTGGGTTCGGGGGCGCCGGCCCTGATGGCGTCGTCCAGCCACGCCTGGAGCTGCTGGTGCCAGTGCTCGGCCAGCTCACCCTCGCTCAGGGTGCCCTCTTCGTAAGACACGCGCATCGTCGGCAGGGCGACGGCGATGTCGGGCGTGGCAATGTCGGCGTCCGCCATCCTTGAACTCCTCGACGCGTAGGGGTCACCTCACGTTTCGAAGGTACGGGTTCCCGACCGGCGGCGAAACCACACGGCGGGTGACGACGCGCACTTGAATCGATCTCGAAACACGCCGTTCGCGCGAAGCTACGCCGGACGGGTGATGGCGGCGATGAAGATCTCCCTGATCTCGGTGGCCACGGCGTCCGCGGGCAGGGGTGGCTCGTGGGTCTGCCACTCGCGGACCAGGCCGGTGACGGCGCCGACCAGCGCGATCGCGGTCAGCCGGTAGTCGCGCACCGGCGCGAGCCCGGCGGCCGCCGCCCGGTCACACTCCGATGCGATGAAGTCGACGTAGCGTTTGAACCAGTCCTGGTGCTGCCGTTCCATCGCTTGACTGATTCCCGGCGCTTCGACGTAGTTCAGTCGAGGATAACGGGGGTCGGATGTGACAGCCGAGACGAATGCGTCCACCAATGTCGTGATTCGGGTGAGCGCGTCCGCGTCGGCGACCGAATCCAGTACCGGAAGCATGCGCTTCATGGCGATCGTGTTGATGTGCGCGTGCAGTTCCAGGAGCAGCGCTTCCTTGCTCGCGAACTTCTCGTAGAAATTCCTGGTGGAAACGCCGGCCTTCGCGCACAGATCGGCGATCTTCGTCTTGTGATAACCGCGGGTGGTGAACTCGTCGAGTGCCGCTTCGAGGAGCCGTTCCCGGCGTTCCGCGCGTCGCTGCTCGGTATCCACTCCGCGGTACATCCGGCCGTGCGCTCCCGCGCCCTGAGCCATCGAACCTCTCCTCGGCCCTTGTCCAAACAGGTCCAGATTCTGAAATCGGTAATTACCAGTGTGCCTGTTTCTCCCGGAGTGGCTCTCCGAGACGAACCGTTTTACACCCAACGGGTTCAACGGTCGCGAGGGGTGCCAGTGACGCGATCAAGCGCGGTCGCGTGAATACGCGCCCGGATGATTCCTCCGATCTCGGGCAACCCCCGTGAGCAGCGACGATGCTCTACGATGACCACATGAGCGTGCAGCCGTGGCCCGATCACCTCCTGACCCTGGAGGAGTGGGACGCGTTACCCGAGGACACCTCGCGTCATTACGAACTGGCCGAAGGAGTTCTCGTCGTGGCCCCGCGGCCCGCACCCCACCACCAGCGAGCCGCCGGCAATCTCATGGTCGACCTCAACCGGCAGCTTCCCCCGACCCTCGCCGCGACCCAGGACGTCGAGGTCGTCGTCGAGTCGTCCTTCCCCGCGACCGTCCGGGCACCGGACGTGCTCGTCGTGAGCGAGAGCCTCTTCCGGCGCAACCCGCCCCGTGTCGACGCGGCCGAGGTCCTGCTGGCGGTCGAGATCATCTCGCCGGGCACGCGGAGGACGGACCGGGTCCTGAAGGCCGCCGAGTACGCGGCCGCGGGCATCCCGCACTACTGGGTCATCGACCTGACCGAGCCCGCGAGCATCACCACGTGCACGCTCGTCGGCGCCGAGTACGAGGTGACCGAGAAGGCGACCGGACCCGTCACCCTCTCCGAGCCCGCCACGATCGCCGTCGACGTCAGCAGGCTCATCGAGCGGGATTACGCGACCCGCGCGCTCTGAAGGATCGGGGCGGACTCGCGGCGGGAACTACCGGTTCGCGCCGAGGAGCGCGGCGGCACCGAGTCGGCGTGCCGCCGTGACCGCGTCGTCGGCCAGTGACGTGGTGAGGGTGCCGCCCGCGGCCAGGCGCGTCCTGGACCACCACGGGCCGCTCGCCGTGTCCCGTTCGTCGTGTGTGGACAGTTCGGTGGCCATGACCCGGTTGCCCAGCAGGACTTCCGGGGTGACGTGGAGTGTCTGCCGCAGCACCGGGTACCCGCAGCGGGTCAGGTCCGTGGTCGTCGTCAGCTCGCCGGGGCGCTCGCCGTCGCGGCCGAGCACGACGGTCTCCCGCGTGTGCAGGTGCGCGTCCGGTCCCAGCTCGGCGACGAACACCGACGTGTGCCGGGCCCGCCGGGTGATCACCGTGGGTTCGGGCAGGTAGGCGAGCCGCGCGCCCTCGGCGAGCACCACCCGGACCGTGGTCCGGCTGGGTTCGCCGTGCGGGCCGGGCAGTGCGACGGTCGCGGCGATGCCCGCGAGCGTGAGGCACGCGTGCGGCCCGAGCCTCACCGTGAGCGTGAGGTCGTCGCCGCCGAGCGGGCTCGCCGCGGAGTTGACGAGGTGCACCACCGGCCGGCCGCGGACCGGGACGAGGGTGAGCGGGGACGCCGAGCGGAGCGTGCGGACGACGCCGCCGCGCTCGACCTCCAGCAGTGCTTCCGCCTTCACACCAGCTGTTTCCGCACCCAGTCGGCCACCTCGGGGGCGTCCGGGGTGGCCACGAGTGACTGCCGGACCACGGGCAGGCCGCCGCGCACCCGGTCCGCGTCCCCGGACATGACGTCGAGGTCGGCGCCGACGAGCGGCGCGAGGTCGGTCTTGTTGATGACGAGCAGGTCGGCGGTGGTGACCCCGGGCCCGCCCTTGCGCGGCACCTTGTCACCCCCGGCGACGTCGACGACGAAGACCTGCCGGTCGACGAGCCCGCGGCTGAACACGGCCGTCAGGTTGTCCCCGCCGCTCTCGATGATCACCAGCTGGAGGCCGGGGAACCGCTCGGTGAGCGTGTCGACGGCGTCGAGGTTGGCGGTGATGTCGTCGCGGATCGCGGTGTGCGGGCAGCAGCCGGTCTGGACGGCCTCGATGCGTGCCGGGTCGAGCACCCCCGCGCGGCGGAGGAAGTCGGCGTCCTCGGTGGTGTAGATGTCGTTGGTGACGACGGCCAGCTCCAGCTCCTGGCCGAGCGCCCGGCACAGCGCGGCGACGAGCGCGGTCTTGCCGCTGCCGACAGGCCCGCCGATCCCGATCCGCAACGGCCGGTCACCCGCGGGCGCCAGCGCCGGGTGCGGGTCGGGCTCGGCGGCGGTGGGGTCGAAGTTGACCGGGTGCTCGTGGTCGTGGTCAGCTCGCAAAGAGACGCACCTCTTCTCGGTGGTGGCGGTCGTGTTCCTCGGCAAGGACGTCCAGCCCGGGCGAGCCGGGAGCGGGCAGGTCGGCAGGCGCACGAACCTCCGCGGCGACGGCCGCGACCTCGGCGATCTCCGGCCCCAGCGCGGCGACGACCGCGTTGACCCGCAGCGGGTCGAGGCCGAGCAGCCGGACACTCGCACTGGCGGGCCCGGTGACGGCGAGGTAGGCGGCGGCCAGGGCGGCGTCCTCGGGCACCCCGACGAGCGCGCCGAGCAGGATGGCGTGGTGGGGCCGCGGCACCGCGGCGAGCAGTTCGGCTCCCGCACTCACCGGCAGGTCAGCGTCCGAACCCACCGACGACACCGCCATCCCCGGGTCAGCGCCCAGCGAGAGCATTGCCTTCGCGGCGCGTGCTGTGGCGCGTCCCTGCGCGCGCGATGCCGCCCGCTGCGCCGCCGACGGTGTGCGCGCGTCCAGCTCCGCGTCCAGCACCAGCCAGTCCACGCCCGGCCGCGCTGCCGCCGCCGCGAACGCCGCCGCCAGCGCACCCGCCGTCCGCAAACGATTGCGCAGGAACCCCGGCAGGTCGGCTTCCGTGCGCACCAAGCCCCGCGACGCGGCCTCCTCCAGCCCGCCCGAGTGCACGTGCCCACCGCCCGGGAACCGGGAGTCGGCCAGCAGCAGCGCGGTGACGTTCATCAGACCAGGAAGTACCGCTGCGCCATCGGCAGCTCCTCGACCGGCGCCGGCTCGATCAGCTCGCCGTTGACGTGCACGGCGAACGTGTCCGGGTCGACCCGGACGTCCGGCAGGTCCGCGTTGTTGACCATGTCCGCCTTCGTGATCGCCCGCGGGTTCGACAGCGCCGCCAGCGGGGTCGCCGTGCCCAGGTCGAGCCCGACCGCGGACGGGGCGACGAAGTGCAGGCTCGACGCCGACGCCACCCTCGGCGCCGCCCCGTACATCGGCCGGGCCAGCACCGGCTGCGGTGTCGGGATCGACGCGTTCGCGTCGCCCATCGCCGCCCACGCGATGAACCCGCCCTTCAGCACCAGCGACGGCTTGACCCCGAAGAACTTCGGCTCCCACAGCACCAGGTCCGCGAGCTTGCCGACCTCGACCGAGCCGATCTCGTGCGCCATGCCGTGCGCGATCGCCGGGTTGATCGTGTACTTGGCGACATATCTACGGGCCCGCACGCTGTCGGCGGCACCGTCCCCGGGCAGCGCGCCGCGGCGGCGCTTCATCACGTGCGCGGTCTGCCACGTCCGGATCACCACCTCGCCGATCCGGCCCATCGCCTGCGAGTCCGACCCGATCATCGAGATCGCGCCGAGGTCGTGCAGCACGTCCTCGGCGGCGATCGTCGTGGGGCGGATTCTGCTCTCCGCGAACGCGAGGTCCTCGGGCACCGACGGGTTCAGGTGGTGGCACACCATCAGCATGTCGAGGTGCTCGTCGATGGTGTTCACGGTGTGCGGGCGGGTCGGGTTCGTCGACGACGGCAGGATGTTCGGCAGCCCGACGACCGTGATGATGTCCGGCGCGTGCCCGCCGCCCGCGCCCTCGGTGTGGTAGGCGTTGATGGAGCGGCCCGCGATCGCGTCCACAGTGGACTCCACGAACCCGCTCTCGTTCAGCGTGTCGGTGTGGATCGCCACCTGCACCCCGGTCTCGTCCGCGATCCGCAGGCACGCGTCGATCGCGGCGGGGGTCGTGCCCCAGTCCTCGTGCAGCTTGAACCCGCCCGCGCCCGCGGCGACCTGTTCCCGCAACCCGTCGAGCGAGACCGTGTTCCCCTTGCCCAGCAGGAGAACGTTCACCGGCTGGCCGTCCATCGCCTGCAGCATGCGCGCGAGGTTCCACGCGCCGGGCGTCACGGTCGTCGCCTTGCTGCCCTCCGCGGGCCCGGTGCCGCCGCCGATCAACGTGGTCAGCCCCGACGCCAGCGCGGTTTCCGTCAGCTGCGGGCAGATGAAGTGGACGTGGCAGTCGACCCCGCCCGCGGTCAGGATCTTCCCGTCGCCGCCGATGACCTCTGTGGACGGTCCGATCACGAGCGCCGGGTCGACACCGTCCATCGTGTCGGGGTTGCCCGCCTTGCCGATGCCGACGATCCGCCCGTCCCGCACGCCGACGTCGGCCTTGACCACACCCCAGTGGTCGAGGACCACGACACCGGTGATCACCAGGTCGGGTGCGCCGTCGGCACGCGTGGCGAGCGACTGTCCCATCGACTCGCGGATGACCTTGCCACCGCCGAAGATCACCTCGTCGCTGGCACCACTCGGCCCCATGGCCCGGTCCTCGGTCACCTCGATGAGCAAGTCGGTGTCCGCCAAGCGGATCCGGTCCCCGACGGTCGGCCCCAGCAGCGACGCGTACCGCGCCCGGTCGACGTGGGTCATCGCAACCCCGGCACGACACGGCGGCCAGCCAACGGCACCAGCGACACCTCGCGTTCGACGCCGGGTTCGAACCGGACGGACGTCCCGGCGGGGATGTCGAGCCGGTGCCCCTCGGCGGCGGCGCGGTCGAACGACAGCGCGGGGTTGGTGGCCGCGAAGTGGTAGTGCGAACCGACCTGCACGGGCCGGTCGCCGGTGTTGCGGACGACGAGCGTCACGCGTGGCCGCCCCGGGTTCAGCTCGACCGGCTCGGCGGCCGGGAGGATCTCACCTGGAATCACGGACCGGCTCCTCCAACGCGATCGGGCTGTGGACGGTCACGAGCTTGGTGCCGTCCGGGAACGTGGCCTCCACCTGGACCGAGTCGATCATCTCGGGCACGCCCGGCATGACCTGCGCTCGCGTCAGCACCGAACGCCCGCTCGCCATCAGCTCGGCGACCGACCGCCCGTCCCGCGCGCCCTCGATCACGTGTTCGGTGATCAGCGCGACGGACTCGGGGTGGTTCAGCAGCACACCGCGCGCGAGCCTGCGGCGGGCGACGTCGGCGGCGAAGAGAACCAGCAGCTTGTCGCGTTCCTGCGGGGTCAGGTGCATGGAAGGTGTCTACCACCGGATGCCGCCGTGTTCCGTCCTGGAAACGCACGCGTTACGCGCTGGAGACGCCGCGGTTCTGAATCGTTCTCCTTAATCGTGACCGAAACCACCGGTCGGGACAATTGCCACGGCGGTAGAAATAGGAGGAACCTTGGTTGACCGCGCGGTGCCACGACGGGTGTGCGCAGACCGCGCGAGGTAGGTCGGGGACTGGCGGAGAGGCTGGATATAACGATGCACAGCGCGGTGCGGCAGGTCGAGGACACTCCCGCGAAGGCGGAGCCGGACGACGGTTTCCGCCCGGGGTTGGAGGGCGTCGTCGCCTTCCGCACGGAGATCGCCGAACCCGACCGGGACGGCGGCGCGTTGCGTTACCGGGGCGTGAACATCGAGGACCTGGCGGGCAAGGTCACCTTCGGCGACGTGTGGGCGCTGCTGGTCGACGGTCGTTTCGGCCAGGGCCTCCCGCCCGCGGAGCCGTTCCCGATCCCGGTGCACACCGGTGACGTGCGGGTGGACGTGCAGGCCGCGCTCGCGATGCTCGCCCCGATCTGGGACTACAAGCCGCTGCTGGACATCAGCGACGCGGAGGCCCGCGAGCAGCTGGCGCGCGCGTCGGTGATGGCGCTGTCGTACGTGGCGCAGTCGGCCCGCGGCATCGGCCGCCCGGCGGTGCCGCAGAAGCGCATCGACGAGTGCGCCACGATCACCGAGCGCTTCATGACCCGCTGGCGCGGCGAGCCCGATCCCGCGCACGTACGCGCGGTCGACGCGTACTGGGTGTCGGCGGCCGAGCACGGCCTGAACGCGTCGACCTTCACCGCCCGCGTGATCGCGTCCACGGGCGCGGACGTCGCGGCCGCCATGTCCGGCGCGATCGGCGCCATGTCGGGCCCCCTCCACGGCGGCGCCCCGGCCCGCGTCCTCCCGATGATCGAGGAGGTCGAGAACGTCGGCGACGCCCGCAAGGTGGTGTCGAACATCCTCGACCGCGGCGACCGCCTGATGGGCTTCGGCCACCGCGTGTACCGCGCGGAGGACCCGCGCGCCCGCGTGCTGCGCCGCACGTGCCAGGAACTCGGCGCCGCGAGGTACGAGGTGGCGGCCGAGCTGGAGCAGGCAGCACTGGCGGAACTGCGCGAACGCCGCCCGGACCGCGCGATCGAGACCAACGTCGAGTTCTGGGCCGCGGTGATCCTCGACTTCGCGCAGGTGCCACCCCACATGATGCCGGCGATGTTCACCTGCGCCCGGACCGCGGGCTGGTGCGCGCACATCCTGGAGCAGAAGCAGACCGGCCGCCTGGTCCGCCCGTCCGCGAAGTACATCGGCCCCGGCCCACGCCGCCCGGACGAGGTCGAGGGCTGGGACACGGTCAACCACTACTGACCGCACCCAGGTGGGCGAGCCCACGACACCCCGGGGCTGCTGCCTGCCATCCCGGAGACCAGCCCGTCCGGCGAGGACCCCCCGGAGGGAAACCCACAACAAGGCCAACCACGAAGCCCGGGACCACAAACCGCTGACCTGCGAAAACCGAAAGAAGCCGCGGCCCCGGTACATACGGGCAGCCCCCACCACTCCCGGGGGCACCCAGGTGGGCGCGAGCCCACCACCGGACGGGCCCCACCACATGCACAGCCCGCACTGCGGGGGCACAAGCCCACCACACCACAGGGCTGCTGCCTGCCATCCCGTCGACCTGGCGAAGCCCGATCACACCGGGTCAAGGGGGCCCGAAACCCAAAACACCACGTACCAAAGCCGCCGGGCCCCCTTGACGCGGTGTGATAGCCCGTGGGAGGTCGACGGGATGGCAGGCAGACCACTCAACAGCAGTCCTTGCCAACCCAACCCCGTGCAAGACCCCCGCCATCCCGGAGACCAGCCCGTCCGGCGAGGACCCCCCGGAGGGAAACCCACAACAAGGCCAACCACAAAGCCCGGGACACAAGCAGCTGACCTGCGAAAACCGAAGAAAACCCCGACCCCAGTACATACGGGCAGCCCCCACCACTCCCGGGGGCACCCCGCTGTCCAGTCTACCGGTGACCACCGACAGAACCCGGGCCACAGCCGCGACCTGTGGACAACCAAGGCACCTGTGGACAACCCGACGTCCACCGATCGGTTGACAGGCGGAATCAGTCGCGCGGGCGTCCCGTGAGCGCGGCCCCGCGGGACACGATTCCCCCATGACCGCCATCAAGGTTCGGGGGTTGCGCAAGTCCTACCGCGGCGTCACCGCGGTGGACGGCGTCGACCTCGACATCAGGCAGGGTGAGGTGTTCGCCCTGCTCGGCCCCAACGGGGCAGGCAAGACCACCACGGTGGAGATCCTGGAGGGTCACCGCACCCGGGACGCGGGCGACGTCGACGTCCTCGGCGCCGACCCGGGCACGGCCGGCCGGGCCTGGCGCGCACGGCTGGGCATCGTCCTCCAGACGGCAAATGACGCCGCCGAACTGACCGTCCGCGAGAGCGTCCGCCACTTCGCCGGCTACTACCCCGACCCCGCGAACGTCGACGACGTGATCGAGCAGGTCGGGCTCGCCGCCAAGGCGGGCGCGCGGGTGAAGGCGCTCTCCGGCGGGCAGCGCCGCAGGCTGGACGTGGCGCTCGGCGTGATCGGGCGGCCGGAGCTGGTGTTCCTCGACGAGCCGACGACCGGGTTCGACCCGGAGGCGCGCCGCCAGTTCTGGGAGCTGATCAGGAACCTGGCGGACCGCGGCACCACGATCCTGCTCACCACCCACTACCTCGACGAGGCCGAGGCGCTCGCGCACCGCGTCGCCGTCATCGCGGGCGGGCGGATCGTCGCCGAGGGCACGCCCGCCACGCTCGGCGGCCGGTCGACCGCCAAGGCGACGGTCAGCTGGCTCGGCCCGGACGGGCGCGAGACCCGGCTGACCGACTCGCCGACCGCGCTGATCCGCGAGCTCTCCCACGGCGGCGAGCTGCCGGAGCTGACCGTGACCCGCCCCAGCCTGGAGGACACCTACCTGAGCCTGATCGGAGCACCGCGATGACCACCGCCGCCCTGCCGTCCACCGCGGGGCTCGGCCTCTCGAGGGGTGGGGTCGAGCTCAAGCAGTTCTTCCGGGCGAAGGAACAGGTGATCTTCACCTTCACCTTCCCGGCGTTCATCCTGGTGCTGCTCGGCTCGATCTTCGACGAGGCGTACCCGGGCGGCGTCACCGCGGGCCAGGTGTTCTCCGCGAGCATGATCGGCGCGGGCATCGTGGCCACGTCGTTCCTCAACCTTGGCATCGGCGTGGCGCTGAACCGCGACGACGGCACGCTGAAACGCCTGCGCGGCACGCCGATGCCCGCCGCCGCCTACTTCGTCGGCAAGGTCGTGCTGGTCGCGGTCGCGAGCCTCGCGGAGGTCGTGCTGCTGCTGGGCGTCGGCATGCTGATGTTCGACGTCGCGCTGCCGACGGAACCGGAGCGCTGGCTCACGTTCGTGTGGGTGTTCGTGCTCAGCATCGTCAGCTGTTCGTTGCTGGGCATCGCGATCAGTTCGGTCGCGAACTCGGCGCAGAGCGCGTCCGCGGTCACCAACCTGCCGTACGTCGGGCTGCAGTTCATGTCCGGTGTGTACATCCCGGTCAGCCAGCTGCCGGACTGGATGATCACCGTCGGCGCGCTCTTCCCGGTCAAGTGGGCGGCCCAGGGGTTCCGCTCGGTCTTCCTACCGGACAGCATGGTGGTTCAGGAGGCTGCTGGTTCATGGGAACTCGGGAAGACGGCGCTGGTGCTGGGCGTCTGGTGCGTGATCGGGCTGGTGCTGTGCCTGCTGACGTTCCGGTGGAGCAACAAGCGCGGGGGCTAGACGCGTGGGACCGCATGTTCTGGCTGTGGGACGTGTTCTTCGCGGTCGGCTCG
Organism: Actinophytocola sp. KF-1; assembly: GCF_054661535.1. Classification (NCBI taxonomy): domain Bacteria; kingdom Bacillati; phylum Actinomycetota; class Actinomycetes; order Pseudonocardiales; family Pseudonocardiaceae; genus Actinophytocola; species Actinophytocola sp. KF-1. Next base: position 163,966 of record NZ_BAAFVK010000016.1, read on the forward strand.
GTCGCGCTGGTCGTGGCACTGCTCCAGCAGGACGGCGCCACGGCCACCGACAAGGCCGTCGCCGTCGGCGCGCTCGCCACCATGAGCGTCTGGTACGCGCGCTACGGCAGGCCGAACATCGTCGCGCCGGTCCAGTCCGCGGCGCGGGGCCGGATCTTCATGGGCGTCAACCTGGCACTGCTGGTGCTGGGCGTCGCGTTCGAGCCCGCGATGTCGTTCGCGTTGTTCGCGGTGTGCCCGATGGCGTTCATGTCGCTGTGCCTCGCCGAGGCCATCGCCTACGTCATCGGCGTCAACCTGGTGCCGGTCGCGGCGGTGCTGGCCGAGGACGGTGTCGACGCGGCCGTGCGCCAGCTGGTGCCCGGCACCCTGTTCCTGATGCTGTTCTCGGTGCTGATGGGCACGTGGATCGTGCGGGTCGTGACGCAGAGCCAGGAACGGGCCGAGCTGATCGAGGAGCTGGAGCAGAGCCGTGAGGAGATCGGCAGGCTCTCCCGGGAGGCGGGGGTCGCCGCGGAACGGGCCCGGCTCGCCGCCGAGATCCACGACACGCTCGCCCAGGGCTTCACGAGCCTGGTGACGCTGGTGCAGGCCGCGGAGTCCGAACTGGACAGCGACACGGAGAAGGCGCGCAAGCACCTCGCCCTCGCCGCCCGCACCGCGCGGGAGAACCTGACGGAGGCCAGGTCGCTCGTCGCCGGGCTGATGCCGAGCGCGCTCGGCACGGGTTCGGTCGACCAGGCCATCCGGCGGCAGTTCGAGCGGTTCGCCGAGGAGACCGGGATCTCGGTGACCTACCGGGCGTCCGGGGACAGCGCCGGGCTGCCGACCGTGCTGGAGGTGGTGCTGCTGCGGATGGTGCAGGAGTCGCTCACCAACGTCCGCAAGCACGCGAAGGCGCGGAACGTGACGGTTTCCTTGCGGGTGGACGAGGAGAGCGCGACGCTGCGGGTCGCCGACGACGGTGTCGGCTTCGACGCCGGCGTGCCGGTGGACGGTTTCGGCCTGCGCGGCATGCGGAACCGCGCGGCGCAGGTCGACGGTACCCTGGCGGTCCACAGTGGACCTGACGGTACGACGGTCGAACTGGAGGTGCCCCGGTGATCCGGGTGATGCTCGTGGACGACCACCCGGTGGTGCGCGAGGGGCTGCGCGGCATGCTGGAGGCCGAGCCGGACCTGGCGGTCGTCGCCGAGGCGGGTTCCGGCGAGGAGGCGGTCGCGGTCGCGCGGACCGTCGACGCGGACGTGATCCTGATGGACCTGCGGATGCGCGACCTCGACGGCGTCGGGGCGACGGCACGGATCCTCGCGGAACACCCGTCGACGAAGGTGGTCGTGCTCACGACGTACGAGACCGACGCCGACATCCTGCGCGCGGTGGAGGCGGGCGCGGCCGGGTACCTGCTGAAGGACGCGTCACGCGCGGACCTCGCGAACGCGATCCGCGCCGCGGCACGCGGAGAAACCGTGCTGGCACCGTCGGTAGCGGGCAGGCTGGTGAACCGCGTCCGCGGGCCGGTGCGGCAATCGTTGTCGGCACGGGAAGTCGAGGTGCTCCGGTTCGTCGCGAAAGGTCTGACGAATGCGGACATCGGGCGGTCGCTGCACATCTCCGAGGCGACCGTGAAAACCCACCTGCTGCGCGCCTTCGCGAAGCTGGAGGTGTCCGACCGGACCGCCGCCGTGACGACCGCCATGTCACTGGGCCTGCTCCCATGACCGGCGCCCGGCCGGCAGCGGCAAATGGTAACGGTCCCACACAGGCGCGATCGTGAGCTTTGTTCGGTAAGAATGCGAGCCATGCTGCAGACCACCGAGTTCGCACTGCTCCGACGTGTCGCCGCCGAACAGGCGGAGAACCGGGCACCGTCGCTCGTCGCCGCCGTGGTGCGGGGCGGCGAGGTGCTGTGGAGCGGTGCGCGCGGCGAGGTCGCCGGGGCCACGCCGACCACCGACACCCAGTACCGCATCGGCTCGATCACGAAGACGTTCATCGCGGTGCTGGTCATGCGGTTGCGGGACGAGGGCAGGCTCGACCTGAACGACGCGCTCGACAAGCACGTGACGGGGACGCCGTTCGGCCACCTGACGATCGCGCAGCTGCTGTCGCACACGGGTGGCCTCATGTCGGAGTCGCCGGGACCGTGGTGGGAGCGCAGCCTGGGCGGCGACTGGCCGACGTTGCTGGACCGGGTCGACGAGGACGTGATCAAGCACCGCGCCGGGGAACGGTTCCACTACTCCAACATCGGCTACGGCACGCTGGGCCAGCTGGTCGCGGAACTGCGCGGCATGTCCTGGGTGGACGCACTGAACACGGAGATCCTGGCGCCGCTGGAGATGGGCCGCACCACCCCGATGCCCGAGGCGCCGCACGCGCTGGGCTGGGCGGTGCACCCATTCGCGGACGTGCTGCTGCCGGAACCGACGCCGGACGCGGGCGCGATGGCCCCCGCGGGCCAGCTGTGGTCGACGGCGGCGGACCTGTCGCGCTGGCTGCGTTTCATCGCGGGCGACACCGGCACGGTGCTGCACCCCGACACGGTGGAGGAGATGCGCGCGCCCGCCGCGGTGGAGGACGGCGCCGCGTGGACGACGGGCTACGGCCTCGGCTTCCAGACGTGGCGGGACAACGGCCGCAGGCTCGCGGGCCACGGCGGTTCGATGCCGGGCTTCCTGGCGAGCGTGGTGGTGGACCCGGCGACGACGACCGGTGCGCTGGCACTGACGAACGCGACGGCCGGCGTCGGCGTGTCGGGGCTGACGACGGACCTGCTGAAGCTGGTGGACGACTACGAGCCCGCGCTGCCGGCGGAGTGGCGTCCGCTGCCGGAGGTGTCGCAGGAACTGCTGGCGCTGACGGGCCAGTGGTTCTGGGGCCCGGCGGCGTTCGTGCTGCGGTTGATGGCCGGCGGCTGGGTGGACCTGCGCCCGGCGTCGGGCAGCGGCCGCGGGTCGCGTTTCCGGCCTGCCGGGCAGGGCACGTGGATCGGCCTGGACGGTTACTACGCGGGGGAAACGCTGCGGCTGCACCACCACGAGGACGGTTCGGTGAGCCACCTCGACCTGGCGACGTTCATCTTCACCCGCACGCCCTACGACCCGAAGGCACCCATTCCCGGCGGCGTCGATGAGCGGGGCTGGCGTCCCGGCGACTGACCTCGCCCGGCGCGCCTCGAGCGGGCTTCGCTCCCGTCCGAACGGGGAGCCTCATCACGCGGGCCGCGCTCCGTCAAATCCGCGAAATCCCGCGTCCGGGCTTCCTTTTCGGACCCCGCATCAAGATCGTTGACTCGCCTTGTAGAGTGCCGCTGATCGTCTGTCGGGGATGGACTCATAGGAGTGTCATGCCCAACAGAACCGGGGCTGCCATCGTCGGGGCGGCTGCCCTGCTCTTCGCCACCGCGGCGCCCGCCGCCGCCGATCCGGTCACCGGCAAGGTCGACCCGGCGTCGCACGTCATCGGCTACCAGGTGAACGTCGGCGACGGCTGGCTCGCCACGATCCCCACGAACCTGCTCGGGTTCGAGCTCTCCGACGGCACGAAGCTCGGCATGTACTGCGTGGAGATCCACACGGACATCGACGAGAAGCACGACATGGTCGAGCGGCCCTGGGACGACTACCCGAACGCGGAGTCCCCGTTCAACACGAACCGGGCGAAGATCAACTGGGTGTTGCACCACGGGTATCCCGCGAAGAGCCTCGAGGCGCTGTCCACGCAGTTCCCCGACGCGCACGACGGCATCGACGCGCTCGAGGCCATCGCCGCGACGCAGGCCGCCGTGTGGCACTTCAGTGACGGTGTCGACCTCGACGAGGAGGACCCGCTGTCCGGCGACGGCTCCGACGCGGAGGACGCGGCCGACGCCTGGGCGCTCTACACGTACCTGATCGGCGACGACAACAAGGGCCTCGGCGAGCAGCCGACCCCGACCCTGTCCGTGAGCCCGGCGACGCTGTCCGGCACGGCGGGCGAGCGGATCGGCCCGTTCACCGTCACCACCTCCGGCACCATCGAGGCGCTGACGGCGAACCTGCCCGACGGCGTGAAGATCACCGACGCCGACGGCACCGAGCTGGCCGCCGCCACGGTCGCCGACGGCACGGAGCTGTACGTGGACGTCCCGGCGGGCGCGGCGGACGGCGCCGCCGACTTCGAGCTGACCGCCTCCGCCGCCGTCGACACCGGCAGGCTGTTCGTCGGCCGGAACTACGACGAGCACCCGACGCAGTCGCTGATCGTCGCGAAGGCCGAGAAGACCACGCTCACCGCGGGCGCCGGGGTCGAGTGGACGGCCGCCCCGACCACGCCGCCGACGTCGACCACCACCACGACGACGACCACGACGGTCCCGCCGGCCACGACGACGACCGAGAACACCCCGGCCCCGCAGCCGAAGAACGACGACCTCGCCGAGACCGGCGCGTCGATCTTCGCGCCGGTGCTGATCGGCCTGGTCCTGGTGGGCGCGGGCCTCGGCGCGGTGCTCGTCGTCCGCCGCCGCAAGAAGGCATGACGTGGTGCGCTGGTGGCTGGGGCCCCGTATCCCCCAGCCACCAGCGCCGGCATGGCTACGCCAAAGCTTCCGTCGGTGACAGCCGCGCCGCCCGCATGGCCGGGTAGGCGCCCGCGAGGGCGCCGACCACGGCCGCCACCGCCACCCCGCCCAGCAACGCCACCGGCGGGAACACCGCCGGCCAGTCCCGGGTGAGCGCGTACCCGGCGGTCACGCCGACCCCGACGACCACCCCGACGACCCCGCCGAGCAGCGACAACAGCACCGACTCGGCGAGGAACTGCCCGCGCACCTGCCGCCGCGACGCCCCGAGCGCCCGCCGCAGGCCGATCTCCCGCCGCCGTTCCAGCACCGAGATCACCATCGTGTTCGCGACCCCGACCCCGCCGACCAGCAGCGCCACCCCACCGAGCCCGAGGAAGAGCGCGCTGAACGACGTCTCCGTGTACCGCTGGGCGGCGAGTGCGTCCGACGGCCGCGACACCCGCACCTCCCCGGGCGCGGACGGGTTGATCGTCGCGCCCAGGACGCCACGCACGTCCTCCACGTACGCCTCGTCGGCCCGCACGTAGATCGTCGTCGGGTGCCCGTCGAAGCCGAGGTTCCGCGCGGTGGGCCACCCGATGAGCGCGGCCCGTTCGATCTCGGGCGCGAGCGGCATCGCCGACAGCACCCCGGCCACGGTGAACCACCGGCCGCCGAGCCACACCTGGTCACCCGCGCTCGCGCCGAGCCGCGTCGCGGCCACCGAGCCCAGCACGACCGCCGGGAAGTTCTCCGTGACCGGCGACAGGAAGCGGCCCTCGTGGAGGCTGCCCCGCAGCACCTTCAGCAGGTCGGTCCGCGCCGCCAGCACCGCGACGCCGGACGTCTCCTCCTCCGGCACCCGGTCGGTGCGCCGGACTGTGGCCTCGACGACCCCCGTCGCGGACACCGCGGTGACCGGGTCGATCCGCGCCACCATCGGCACCGCGGTCGGCGGCAGCGACGCGTCCTCACCCATGAGCGTCCGGCCGGGGGAGGCGGTGAGCAGGTTCGTGCCGAGCGTGGCGAGCTGGTCGCGCAGCGCCTGCCTGCTGGACGCGGGGATGGACACGACCGCCACCATCGCGGCGATGCCGATCCCGATGCCGAGCGCGGACAGCACCGCACGCAACGGCCTGGTCCGCATGCCGTGCGCGCCGAGCCTGCTCACGTCGGCGGGCCCGAGGCGACGGGGCTTGGGAAGGAGTGTCGTCACAGCGGCACCAGCCCCGTGTCCAGGCGGACCGCGCCGTCCAGCACTTCGATCCGCCGCGGCAAGGCGGCCGCCACCTCGCGGTCGTGCGTGACGATGACGACCGTCGAGCCGGCGTCCCGCAGGTCCAGCAGGAGCCGCAGGATCTCCGTCCCCGTGCGGCTGTCCAGGTTCCCCGTCGGTTCGTCCGCCAGCACCAGCGCGGGCTCGTTGACGATGGCCCGCGCGATCGCGACCCGCTGCCGCTCCCCGCCGGACAGCTCGGACGGCAGGTGCCACGCCCGGTGCGACAGCCCCACCTTGTCCAGCGCGGCCAGCGCCAGCCCGCGCCGCTCCCGCCCGGGCACCCCCGCGTACGTCAGCCCGGTCGCCACGTTGTCCACCGCCGGCTGCCCGGGGGTGAGGAAGAACTGCTGGAACACGAACCCGATCCACTCCGACCGCAGCGCCGACAGGCGGCGGTCGGACAACCGGCCCACGTCGTGCCCGTTGATCTCCACGGCACCCGACGACGGCCGGTCCAGCGTGCCCATGAGGTGCAGCAGCGTCGACTTGCCCGACCCGGACGGCCCGACGACCGCGACCAGCTCCCCCGCGCCGATCGACAGCGTCACCTCGCGCAGTGCCCGCACCCCGCCCGGGTACGTCCGCGTCACCTCCCGCAGCGCGATCACGACGTCGTCACCACCTTCATGCCCTCGGTGAGGCCGTCGCCGGACACCTCGACCAGCCCGTCCGCGAACAACCCGGTGCTGACCGGAACCAACTTCCCCGACGGCAGCTCGACCGCGTACCCGCCCTCGGCGAGCGCGAGCAGCGCCCCGACCGGCACGGCCAGCACGCCCTCGCGCGCCCCGGTGGTGACGACGACCTCGACCGAGCCGGAGTCCGCGGCGCCGACCGCCTTCATGTCGCCGATCGCGATGGTCGCCGTGTAGCCGGCGTCCTCGTCCGGCCGGTCCGCCGCGGGCGCCTGCGCCACCGCGGTGACCGTGCCCGGCACCTGCTTGCCGCCGACGGTCAGCGTGACCTTCGTGCCGACGGGCGCGAGGTCCTGCTGCGACGCCTCGAGCGCGGCGGTCACGGACCGCAGCGTGCCCGTGTAGTCGAGGATCGGCCCGGTCGCCTCGCCGCCGAGGGCGGCGGTCAGCGTGGCGACCCGGATCCTGCCGGGCACCACGACGACGTCGCCCAGCTCGACGGCCCCCGTCTCGTCGACGCCGAGCGACTCCTGCCAGTCCTCGATCGCGGCCGCGGTGCCGGCCGTGAACTCCTCGTCCGGCGTGCCGAACCCGGAAAAGCCCAGGTCACGAAGGTTCTCCTCGACCAGCCGCACGTCCGGCCCGTCGGTCATGCCCTTCTTGACCGGCCGGTACAGCGGCAACGTGCCCCGGAACAGCACGACCGGTTTCGCATCCACCTCGTAGACCACGTCACCGCGGTCCAGCACGGCGCCCTGTTTCGGCAGCGCGGTCACCGTGCCGGGGCGGCGGCCGTTCAGGGTCAGTGCGGTGCCGTAGCCCAGTTCCCCGGTCAGCACCTCCTTCTCCACCAGGTCGGTCCTGGTGACGGTCGCCGTCGCGGGCGGGTCCGGTGGCTCGGCGGCAGCGGCGGGCCGGTTGCCCAGCCTGGTCACGGCGACCGCCGCGCCGACCCCCAGCACCGCCAGCACGGTCAGGCCGGTCACCACCCAGCGCACCCGCCGCCTGCGCCGTGGCGTCTGCGGGCCGCTCACTTGCCACCACCCGTGGCCCCGGAGCCCTCCTCGTGGGAGGACACCGATCCCCTGCCGTCGGAGCACTCCGCCATGGCCTTGCGCATCTTCTCGTCGTCCGGCCCCGCGCCCTCGATCTGGATGCCGGGGTTGTCCATGGTCGGGTCCTTGACGTCGATGCCGTGGTCACGCAGGCACTGCGCCTCCTTGCGCATCCGGTCCAGGTCCTCCGGCGACGGCTTCGGCGGCTCACCGCCGTTGGGCATCAGGTGCCTGCACTCCTTGTCGGCCTTGTCGACCTTCGCCTTGTCGCCGCCGTTGATCGAGAGCCCGACGCCGCCGTCCTGCGACACCTCCGGGTCCGGCATGTCGACGCCGTGCTCACGCATGCACTTCGCGTACGCCCGCATCTGGTCCACGGCTTCGTCCGGGTCGTCGGCCTGCTCGGCCGAGGTCGGCGTGTTCGTCCCGGATATCGACGCGACCCCGTCCCCGTCCTTGTCCCCGGTCGCGCAGGCCGTGGCCAGCGTGCACAGACCGGCCAGCAGCGCGAGCCGCCATCGTGCGCCCATCTCGGGCCTCCCTTCGCTCGATGGCTGCGATTTCTACGGACCGGCCGATTCGGCGGCGCTAAGCGAAACCGCTTATCCCGGCCTTATGCCCCGGCGGCGCACACTGTCCGCATGCGGGTGCTGGTCGTGGAGGACGAGCAGCTCCTCGCGGACTCCGTCGCCGAGGGGTTGCGCAGGCTGTCGATGGCCGTCGACGTCTGCTACGACGGCGACGCCGCGCTGGAGCGGGTCGGTGTGCACGCCTACGACGTGGTCGTGCTCGACCGGGACCTCCCCGGCACGCACGGCGACGACGTGTGCCGTGCGCTGGTGCGGGCGGGCGGCGAGGCGAAGGTGCTGATGCTGACCGCCGCCACCGAGGTCATCGACCGGGTCGCCGGCCTGCAGCTCGGCGCCGACGACTACCTCACGAAGCCGTTCGCGTTCGCCGAGCTGGTCGCGCGGGTGCAGGCGCTGGGCCGGCGGGCCATGCCCGCCCTGCCGCCCGTGCTGGCACGCGCGGGCGTGGTGCTCGACCGGCCACGTCACCAGGCGTCACGGGACGGGCGGCACCTGCCGCTGTCGCGGAAGGAGTTCGCCGTGCTCGAGGTGCTCATGCGGGCCGAGGGCGCGGTGGTCAGCGCCGAGGACCTGCTCGAGAAGGCGTGGGACGAGCACGCCGACCCGTTCACCAACGCCGTCCGGGTGGCGGTCATGACGCTGCGCCGCAAGCTCGGCGACCCGCCGGTCATCGAGACCGTGCCCGGCGCGGGCTACCGGATGTCCGGGACGTCACCGTGATGCTCTCGGTGCGGACCCGCCTCGCACTGACCTTCGGCGGGCTGTTCCTGCTGGCGGGCGTCGTCCTGTTGCTCGTCAACTACGCGCTGGTCAGCCAGGCCCTGCCGCAGCCCGGCTCCTACGCGCAGAGCGTGGTCTCACCGCCCGGCAAGGAGGGCATGACCATCACCTACCAGCAGGTCGAGGGCTCGGTCAGCGGCTACCGCGAGTCCGCGATCCAGACCGTGCTGTGGATCTCCGGCATCGCGCTGGTGCTGGTCGGGGTCATGGCGGCGCTGCTCGGCTGGCTCATGGCGGGCCGTGTGATGCGTCCCGTCGAGCGGATCACCGCGACCGCGCGGCGGCTCGAGGCCGAGCGGCTGGACCGGCGGATCAACCTCGACGGCCCGCACGACGAGCTGAAGGAGCTGGCCGACACGTTCGACGGCATGCTCGACCGGCTCGCCGCCTCGTTCGACAGCCAGCGCCGGTTCGTCGCCAACGCTTCCCACGAGCTGCGCACCCCGCTCGCCGTGCAGCGCACGATCGTGGAGGTCGCGATGGCCGACCCGGCCGCGAGCCCTGACCTGGTGCGACTGGGCACGCACCTGCTCCACACCAACGAGCGAACCGAGCGCCTGATCGAAGGACTTCTGGTGCTCGCACGCAGTGACCGCGGGTTGACCGGCCGGCAGCTCGTCCGGCTCGACCACGTCGTGGCGTCCGTGCTCGACGGGGCGCGGCGCCTGTCCGACGAGGCGGGGGTGGTGGTGGCGTCCCGGCTCGCGCCGAGGGTCGTCGCCGGCGACCCCGTGCTGCTGGAAAGGCTGGTCACGAACCTCGTCCACAACGGGATCCACTACAACGAGCCGGGCGGCTCCCTGCTGGTCGAGGTCGGCGAGTGGCCGGCGCTGGTGGTCGCCAACAGCGGCCCGCACGTGCCGCCGGACGCGGTCGCGGGCCTGTTCGAGCCGTTCCGCAGGCTCGACGCGGACCGCACGTCGCACCGGGCGGGCGCGGGACTGGGCCTGTCGATCGTCCGCTCGGTCGCGCACGCCCACGACGGCGAGGTGACGGCGGTGCCGAATCCCGGCGGCGGCCTGCGCGTGAGCGTGAAGTTGCCGTTCCAGCAGGTGGGAGTAAGCGACCCCCCCGTCGCGCTCGGGGCGCATGGAGGAGACTGAAGGCGGCAACGGCGCCTGCAGACACCCCTCACCACGTGGAGAGAAGCCGTCCCGATGACGCAGACCTCGACCGACCTCGTGCTTCCCGCCGACCTCAAACCCGCCGACGGCCGCTTCGGTTCCGGCCCCTCCAAGGTGCGCCCCGAGCAGCTGGCCCGCCTCGCCGCCGACGGCGCGGCCGTCATGGGCACGTCCCACCGCCAGAAGCCGGTGAAGTCCCTGGTCGGCCGCGTCCGCTCCGGGCTGCGGGACCTGTTCTCCCTGCCGGACGGCTACGAGGTCGTGCTCGGCAACGGCGGCACCACGGCGTTCTGGGACGCGCTGGCGTTCGGGCTGGTCCGCGAGCAGGCGCAGGCGTTCACGTTCGGTGAGTTCTCCTCGAAGTTCGCCAAGGCCGTGACCACGCCGTTCCTCAAGGAACCGGTGGTCACCAAGGCCGAGCCGGGCACCGCGCCCGAGATCGTCTACAGCGCGGGCGCCGACGTGGTCGGCTGGGCCCACAACGAGACCTCGACCGGTGTCGCCGTGCCGGTGGCCCGCCCCGACGGCGCCGACCAGGCGCTGGTCGCGATCGACGCGACGTCCGCGGCCGCCGGTCTCCCGGTCAAGGCCGAGGACTACGACGTCTACTACTTCGCCCCGCAGAAGGGCTTCGCCTCCGACGGCGGCCTGTGGATCGCGCTGATGAGCCCGGTCGCGCTGGAGCGGATCGGCGAGATCGGCGCGAGCGGCCGCTGGGTGCCGGAGTTCCTGTCGCTGCCGACGGCGCTCGAGAACTCGCTCAAGGACCAGACGTACAACACGCCCGCCATCGCCACGCTGTACCTGATGGCCGAGCAGATCGACTGGATGCTGGGCAACGGCGGTCTGGCGTGGACGACCGGCCGGTCCGCCGACTCGGCGGCGCGCCTGTACGAGTGGGCGGACGCCTCGTCGTTCGCGTCGCCGTACGTGGCCGACCCGGCCCACCGGTCCAACGTGGTCGGCACGATCGACTTCGCCGAGGGCACGGACGCGGCGGCCATCGCCAAGGCGCTGCGCGCGAACGGCGTCGTCGACGTCGAGCCGTACCGCAAGCTGGGCCGCAACCAGCTGCGCGTCGCGATGTACCCGGCCGTCGAGCCGGACGACGTCACCGCGCTGACGAAGTGCATCGACTGGCTGGTGGAGCGCATCTAGTCATGCAGCACGTGTACAGCGGCAAGGTCCGCGAGATCTACACGGACGGCGACGACCTGCTGCTGGTGGCCTCGGATCGGGTGTCGGTGTACGACGTCGTGCTGCCGACCCCGATCCCGGACAAGGGCGCGCTGCTCACGCAGCTGTCCGTGTGGTGGTTCGGCCGGCTCGGTGACATCGTGCCGAACCACCTGGTGTCGGCGACGGACGTGCCCGCCGAGTTCGCGGGCCGCGCGATCCGCTGCCGCCGCCTGGAGATGGTGCCGTTCGAGTGCATCGCCCGCGGCTACCTCGCGGGTTCCGGCCTGAAGGAGTACCAGGCCACGGGCGCGATCTCCGGTGTCGAGCTGCCGCGCGGCCTCGTCGAGGGCTCCCGCCTGCCCGAGCCGGTCTTCACGCCGACCACCAAGGTCTCCGACGGCGGCCACGACGCCCCGGCCACGTTCGACGATGTGGCCGCGGCCGTCGGCCTGTCCACGGCGACCCGCCTGCGCGACCTGACCCTCGAGGTCTACGCGCGCGGCGCGGCGCGGGCGGCGGAGAAGGGGATCATCGTCGCGGACACCAAGCTGGAGTTCGGCACGGACGACGACGGCGAGCTGACGCTGGCCGACGAGGTGCTGACCCCGGACTCGTCCCGGTTCTGGCCCGCGTCCGAATGGGAGCCCGGGCGCCCGCAACACGCGTACGACAAGCAGTTCGTCCGCGACTGGGCGGCCGGCACCGGCTGGGACAAGAACCCGCCCGCGCCGGAGATCCCGGCCGACGTGGTGACCGCCACGCGGGCCAGGTACGTCGAGGCGTACGAGAAGATCACCGGCTTGACCTGGCGTGCGTGAACCCGAACCGGCAAGATCGGTGGGAACAGAGGCACGTTACTCGGCGCGCCTAGCACGTCAAGGCGACCCGCCGATCTAACGTGGGCAGCTGGCGAGGTGAAGTCTGTTCTGACGCTCGAGGAGGCCGCGATGCGTGCGCTGCGGGTCGTCGGACTCGGAGAGGATGGCAAGATCGTCATCCTCGAGTCCGACCGCGGCGAGCGCTTTCAGATCCCCGCGGACGAACGTTTGCGTGCGGCGGCCAGAGGAGACATCACCCGACTCGGCCAGATCGCCATCGAGCTGGAGAGCCAGATGCGTCCTCGTGAGATCCAGTCCCGCATCCGTGCGGGAGAGTCAGTTGAGCAGGTCGCGGCAGCGGCCGGCGTGCCGCCCGAGCGGGTCGAGCGGTTCGCGTACCCGGTGCTGCTCGAGCGATCCCGCACTGCTGAGCTGGCCCAGCGGGCGCACCCGGTCCGCGAGGACGGGCCGGACGTCCAGGAGCTCGGCGAGGTCGTCGCGCAGGCGTTCGCCGCCCGCGGCCAGGACTACGGCGCGGCCGTGTGGGACTCGTGGAAGGGCGAGGACGGCAAGTGGGTCGTCCAGCTCACGTGGACCGCGGGCCGCTCCAACAACCACGCGCACTGGTCGTTCCACCCCGGCGCCCACGGCGGCACGGTCACGCCGCTGGACGACCACGCCCTCGACCTGCTGGACCCGAACCCGAACCGCGGCCTGCGCACGGTCCGCCCGGTGACGGAGCTGGCCGCGCAGGCACTGCAGGTGGCGGAGCCCCGCCGCCAGGCGGTCAACGGCGGCGAGCCCCCTCGGCGCGTCGAGGAGCCGGACTACGTCCAGGACTTCGAGCTGACCGACGACGCCTCGGCCCCGGTCGGCCTGGTCGAGCAGCAGGAACTGCCGGTCGGCGACCCGTACGACCGCGGCTACCCGCGCGACTACCGCCCGGAGCGCCGCGCCGAGCCGGAGTCGTACCGCGAGCCGTACCGGGGTGACCGGTACCGCCAGGAGTCGGAGCAGTACCGCCCGGCCGAGCCCGCCCGCCGGTCCGAGGACGCCGACCGCCGCCCGGCGGAACCCGCACGTCAGGAGAGCGCGGCGGAGTCCGTCCGCGAGCCGGAGACCGCACGGGTGGCCGAGCACCCGCGCCGCACCGAGCCTGCCCGCCAGCCCGAACCGGCGAGCCGGCCCGAGCCCACCCGGCAGCCCGAGTCGTCGCGCCAGGCCGAGTCGTCGCGCCAGGCCGAGCCGTCTCGCCAGGCCGAGCCGTCGCGCCAGACCGACCGCGCACCCGAGCCCGCCCGCCAGACCGAACCGACGCGCGAGGTGGAGCGCGCCCCCGAGCCCGTCCGCCAGGCGGAGCGCGCGCCGGTCCGCGAGCCCGCCCGCCAGAGCGAGCTCACCTACGAGTCCGAACCCGCTCACCAGGCGGAACCCGCCCGCGAGGCGGAGCCCGCCCGCGAGCAGGCCCGCGAGACCGAGGCCGCCCGCCACACCGAGCCGGTCCCCGCGCCCGAGCCTGCCGAGCGGCCGGAACCGGCCGCGGCGACGGCGACGAACGAGGCCCCGGCCACCCCTGCTTCCCCGCCGTCCCCACCGGTGAAGGAACCCGCCCAGCCGCGCTCAGCGCGCCCGACCATGCCGACCATCCCAGAAGAGCAGGCAGTTTCCGCGACGCGCACCTCCTCGCGCCCGGCGGAAACGCCCGCCCCGGCCGCGGCGAGCACCGCCTCGCCGGCAGCGAGCCCGGCCGCACCAGCAGAAGAAGAGGAGCCCGCGCGCTCAACCATGCCCGCGACCGAAGAAACCACAGAGGAAACCCCAGCCGCGAAGGCGGACCCAACCCCGCCCCCGGCTCCGGCCACCCCACCCCGCAAGAAGGGCCGCAAGGCCCGCCCGAGCGTCCCCAGCTGGGAAGACGTCCTCCTGGGCACCCGCAGCAACCGCTGACCCCCGCGAGTCACGCTCTCGAACACCGCGAGTCACGCTCTCGCGCACACCGAGTTGCCGGTTTCGTGCACATCACGACCTGCACGAAACTGACAACTCGATGTGCCTGCGAGCGTGACTCGCGGTGTTCGGGGGTCAGACGCGGCCTGCTCGTGGGACCTCGTTCAGCAGGTGCAGCGGCCAGCCCTGGTGTTCGCACCAGTCCTCCGCCTCCTCGCGGCTGAGCCACGTCGTGCCGCGGGGCCGCTCCGTGCGCAGGCGGGTCCACCCGTCCGGCGCGAGCACGTGCAGCGCCCCCTCCCGCAGCGCGAGCAACCGCCCCTCCGGGAACGCCATCGTCGCCTGGGTGCGCAGGAACCGCACCTCTTCCGGTCGCGTCATGTCCGAATGATCCCGCAGCCTTGACCTCCACCGCACTGGAGGTCGCACGCTGGCGGGAGACAGCTTCGACGTTTCGCCACCGCAAGCTCCGCGAAAACCAGATGCCGCGCAGGGGACCACTCGCCTACCGTCGAGAGCGGCACCGTGGGGAGATCATGAGCACAACTCAGTCACATCAACCTGCCCGCAGCACGAACATCGCAGCTCTGCGGCGTCTCGGCGCCTACCTCCGACCGGTCCGCGGCCGCATGATCGGCTCCGGCACCGCGGTCTTCGGCTCGATGCTCTGCGGGCTCACCATCCCGCTGCTGATCCAGCGGATCCTCGACGGCCCGGTCGCCGGCCGGGACACCACCCAACTCACCTGGCTGATCATCGCCATCGCCGTGCTGGGCACCGGCGAGGCGGTGCTGTTCTACACGCGGCGGCGCCTGATCGCCGGTCCCAGCACGTCGGTGGAGGCGCGGCTCCGGGACGACCTGTACCACCACCTGCAGCGCCTGCCGATCGCCTTCCACGACCGGTGGCAGTCCGGGCAGCTGCTGTCGCGCGCGGTGTCGGACCTGTCGACGCTGCGCCGGTTCATCGCGTTCGCGTTGATCTTCCTGGTCGTCAACACGGTCACGCTGGTCGTCGGCCTCGTCGTCCTGTTCGTCCTGTCGCCGGTCCTCGGCATCATCTCGCTGGCGTGCGCGGCGCCGCTGGTGCTGATCTCGACGCTGTACGAGTCGAAGTACGCCGTCCTCGCGCGCCGCGCGCAGGACCAGAACGGCGACCTCGCCACGACCGTCGAGGAGTCGGTGCTGGGCATCCGCGTGCTGAAGGCGTTCGGCCGCGGCCGCCACCTCGCCGACCGGTTCGCCGCCGACGCCAAGGCGCTGCGGGCGACCGAGCTGCGCAAGGTCCACGTCATCGGCCTGCTCTGGGCGGCGATCATCGTGCTGCCGGAGATCGCGATCGGCGGGCAGCTGCTGTTCGGCACGTTCGCGATCGTCGACGGCACGATGACGGTCGGCACCCTGGTCGCGGGCGTCACCGTCGCCACCTACCTGCGCTGGCCGACCGACTCGATCGGCTGGCTGCTCGCCGAGACCAACCAGGCCGCGACCGCCGCCGCCCGGTACTGGGAGGTGCGCGACGCCGAGGTGACGATCACCGACCCGCCCGCGCCACGCCCGCTGCCGGCGCCGCTGCGCGGGCACGTGCGGTTCGAGAACGTCCGCTTCGCCTACCCCGGCAGCGACGAGGAGGTGCTCCGCGGCGTCACGCTGGACCTGCGCCCGGGCGAGACGGTCGCGCTGGTCGGCGCCACCGGCACGGGCAAGACGACGTTGACCGCGCTGGTCGGCAGGCTCGCGGACGTCACCGGCGGGCGGATCACCGTGGACGGCGTCGACGTGCGCGACCTGGCGCTCGCCGACCTGCGGACCGCGGTCTCGACCGCGTTCGAGGAGCCGGTGCTGTTCTCGGCGAGCGTGCGCGAGAACGTGGCGCTGGGCGCGGCCGACGCGACGGAGGCCGACGTGCGCCAGGCGCTGCGGGTGGCGTCGGCGGACTTCGTCGAGGACCTGCCGTGGGGCCTGGACACGCGGATCGGCGAGCAGGGCCTGTCCCTGTCGGGCGGTCAGCGGCAGCGGCTGGCGCTGGCCCGCGCGGTCGTCGGCAGGCCCGCGGTGCTGGTGCTGGACGACCCGCTGTCCGCATTGGACGTCCACACGGAAGCGGAGGTGGAGCACGCGCTGCGCAGCGTGCTGACCGACGTGACCGCGCTCGTGGTGGCGCACCGCCCGAGCACCGTGCAGCTCGCCGACCGGGTCGCGATGCTCGCCGACGGCCGCATCGCCGCGGTGGGCAGGCACTCGGAACTCCTCGCCACGAACCGGGAGTACCGCGCCCTGCTGTCCACGATGGACGACGAACCGAGCGAGGTGGTCGCGTGAGCGGAGCTTGCGGAGCGAACCATCGGACACAGGGCGACCGCGAGCGGCCGCTCGGAGCCTGCGAGGAGCGGTCGTGAGCACCACGACGACGGAAGAGGAATGGCGGGGTGTAGCGGCCGAGGACAACGAGGAGATCGACGCGCTCGTCGGCGCCCGCCTGCAGGCGCGGTCGCGGCTGTTGCTGACGTCGCTCGTGCGCCCGCGGCTGGGCATCGCGCTGCTGGCGTTCGGCCTCGTGGTCCTCGAGAACGTGCTGATGCTGGTGGGTCCGCTGGTGATCGCGATCGCCATCGACACCGGCATCCCGGACGCGGTGGACGGCGACACGACGGTGCTCGCCTGGTGCGTCGGCGCCTACCTGCTGTCGGGCGTCGGCGCCGCGGGCACGAGGTTCGCGTTCCTGAAGGTCGCGGGCCGGTTCGGCCAGGACGTGCTCCTCGACCTGCGGCAACGGGTCTTCCGGCACGCGCAGCGGCTGTCGATCTCGTTCCACGAGAAGTACACGTCCGGCAAGGTCATCTCCCGGATGACCAGCGACATCGACTCGCTGCACGACCTGCTCGAGGACGGCCTGGACGGCCTGCTCACCGCGGTCCTGTCGGTGTTCGGCATCGCGATCGTGCTGCTGGTGCTGGACGCGCCGCTGGCGTTGATCGTGCTGGCGGGCCTCGTGCCGCTGATCTGGGTGACGCGCTGGTTCTACGTCCGGTCACGGCACGCGTACCGCGACACCCGCGGCGCCATCGCGAAGATCATCGTGCAGTTCGTGGAGACCATGAACGGCATGCGCGCGGTCCAGGCGTTCCGCCGCGAGCCCCGCAACGAGACGATCATGGCGAAGCTCGACGACCGCTTCCGCGCGGCCAACAAGGAAGCCCTGATCGTGGTCGCCCGCTTCACGATGACCGTGCGGTGGGTGGGCAACGTGACGCTGGCGGTCGTGCTGGCGATCGGCGCGGTCCGCGTGGTCGACGGCGGTTTGGAGCTGGGTGTGCTGACGGCGTTCATGCTGTACCTGCGCCGCTTCTACGACCCGCTGGACGAGCTGGCGATGTTCGCGAACTCGTACACGTCGGCGATCGCGGCACTGGAGAAGATCTCCGGCGTCCTGGAGGAGGAGCCGACGGTCGTCGAACCAGCGGACCCGAAGCCGCTACCGCCCAGGACGACAGGCCGGGCGATCGACTTCGACCAGGTGGAGT
This sequence comes from Actinophytocola sp. KF-1, assembly GCF_054661535.1. Taxonomy (NCBI): domain Bacteria; kingdom Bacillati; phylum Actinomycetota; class Actinomycetes; order Pseudonocardiales; family Pseudonocardiaceae; genus Actinophytocola; species Actinophytocola sp. KF-1. Next base: position 181,442 of record NZ_BAAFVK010000016.1, read on the forward strand.
TCCGCTACTCCCCGACCACCCCGGTGGTCCTGCCGAGGTTCGACCTGCACATCCCCGCGGGCCAGACGGTGGCGCTGGTGGGTGCGACGGGAGCGGGCAAGTCAACACTGGCGAAGCTGGTGGGCCGCTTCTACGACCCGTCGCAGGGCGAGGTGAAGATCGACGGCGTGGGCCTGGCGGAGGTGGCGGACGAGGCGCTGCGCCACGAGGTGGTCACGGTGACCCAGGAGAACTTCCTGTTCGCGGGCACGGTGGCGGACAACATCGCACTGGGCCGCCCGGGAGCCACCCGAGCGGAGATCGAGTCGGCGGCAGCCGCGGTGGGCGCACATGAGTTCATCGCCGCACTTCCCGACGGCTACGACACAGACGTCCGCAAACGCGGCGGCAGGCTGTCGGCGGGCCAACGGCAGATGGTCGCGTTCGCGAGGGCGTTCCTGGCGGACCCGTCGGTGCTCGTACTGGACGAGGCAACGTCAAGCCTGGACGTGCCGACAGAGCGAGCCGTGCAGCGGGCCCTGGAGTCGGTACTGGCGGACCGCACGGCGCTGATCATCGCCCACCGCCTGTCCACGGTCCTGATCGCCGACCGAGTACTGGTGGTCGAGGGCGGCAGAATCGTGGAGGACGGCTCCCCGGAGGAGCTGATCGAGGGCAGAGGCGGCCGCTTCGCGGCACTGCACCGCACGTGGCTGGAGTCCCTGGCCTGACGCGAGAGCGGTTGCGCCGGATCCACGCGGCATTGGAGAAGGGCTGGCACCCAGAAGCACGAGGCGGCACCTTCACACCGCCAACCTGACCAGCACCAGGTGAAAGCCTCCGAACGGGCGCGAGCCCACCACACCACAAGGGACTGCCTGCCATCCCGTCGACCTGGCGAAGCCCGATCACACCGGGTCAAGGGGGCCCGAAGCACGACCCAACCCCGCACCCAAGCCGGCGGGCCCCCTTGACGCGGTGTGATAGCCCGTGGGAGGTCGACGGGATGGCAGGCAGACCACTCAACAGCAGTCCTTGCCAACCCAACCCCGTGCAAGACCCCCGCCATCCCGGAGACCAGCCCGTCCGGCGAGGACCCCCCGGAGGGAAAAACCCACAACAAGGCCAACCACCAAGCCCGGGACACACAAACCGCCACAACGGCACTGACCAGCGAAAACCGAAAGAAAACCGCGGCCCCAGTACGTACGGGCAGCCCCCACCACTCCCGGGGGCACCCCGCTGTCCAGTCTACCGGTGACCCCCGACAGGGGGACGGATGTCGATCTTGGCTGTGGACAACCCAGGCACCTGTGGACAACCCCCACAGCGCACAACCGAAATGTCAGCCCCCTCTGGAAGACTGGACTGCCGGGGGCCGGAGGCCGGAACACAACCTGGGGAGCGCGCATGGCCGACGGCCCGATCGACCTCATCCGCCTGGAAGGGCACGGCAACAAGATCGTCCTCCGCATCACCGGGCCGCTGCCCGACATGTCCGGACCGGCGCTGGCGGGCGAGTTCCAGGTGGAGACCCCGTTCGTCCGGGGCAGCCTGCACGCGTGGTTCTCCCCCGCCGACCTCTGGGAGTGGCGCGACGCGCTCGACGCCCTCGACGCGGGCGAGGACGTCGTCTGGCGCGCGGACATCCCCGGCGCCTCGGTCTTCGTCGAACGTGTCCCCGGCCAGGACCTCGCCCTCTTCACGATCAAGGACGACGAGGCCGCGGCCACGGCGGTGACGGTGACCGTCCCCATGCCCGACCCGTGGTTCGACGACGCCTACGAGCGCCTCGACCTCGTCTGGAAGACCTGGCCGCAGGACTAGAACAGCACGAACGGCAGCGCCAGCCACGCGACGCCGATGCCGACCGCCACGCCGTAGGCGACCCACCGCCAGATCGGCTGCCGGTGGATGAGCCACAGCGACGGCAGCAGCCCCGCCGTCACGACCACGTTCGACGCGAGTGCCAGCAGCGAGTACGTCTCCGCCAGCGTGACCGCCAGCGTCACCACGGTCACGACCACCAGCACCGCGCTGGCCGCCGACACCGTCAGCCCCGGCAGCCACGGTGTCGGCTCCGGCGGCCGCGGCGGCACGGGTGCGGGCGCGGGTCCCGGCACCGGCTCGACCACCGACTCCGCGCCCGACAACGGGTCGACGTACCGGACGACGACCCCCAACGACGTCGCGACGCGCCCGGCCAGCTGCAGCCCTCGCCGCGACACGACCGCGCCCGCGGCGGTCCCCGGCTCGGCGCGCCGGACCGCGGCCGCCACCTTCGCCCACTCGTGGAGCGCGTCGGTCAGCTCGGCGCCCAGCGGCAGACGGCCCGGCTCGGTGACCGCGACACCGTCGTCACCGATCAGGACCGCACGCTCGCCGTTCGCGCGCAGCTGTATCCCCGACATCGACACCTTCCGAAACTATCGGCCCGCCCCGAGAGCGTAGAAGGCGACCGCACCCGCGGTCGCCACATTGAGTGAGTCGACGCCACCCGCCATGGGGATCTTCACCGCCACGTCCGCGGCCGCGATCGCCTCCGGCGTGAGCCCCGGCCCCTCCGACCCGAGCATCACCGCGGCCTTCGCGGGCGGCTCGACCGACGACAGGTCAGCCGCCCCGGACGGCGTGAGCGCCATCACAGTGAAGCCGTTGTCCTGCAACAGTTTCAGCCCGTCCGGCCACGGCGAGAGCGTCGTGAAGGGGACAGCGAGCACGTGTCCCATGGAGACACGGACGCTGCGCCGGTACAGCGGGTCGCTGCAGCCCGCGCCGAGCAGCACGCCGTCGACGCCGAGCGCGGCGGCGTTGCGGAACAGCGCGCCGAGGTTCTCGTGGTCGCCGACGCCCTCCAGCACGGCCAGCCGGCGCGCACCGTCTAACACGGACGAAACAGACAGCGGCTCGGGCCGGTCGGCCATCGCGAGCACCCCGCGGTTGAGGTGGAAGCCGATCACCTCGGCCATCACCTCGGCGGTCGTCACGTACACCGGCGCGTCGACCGGCGGCAGGGTCTCGAGCTTCCGCCGGACGCCGAGCATCGACCGCACCGGGTAGCGCGACGCGAGCATGCGACCCACGGCGATCGTGCCCTCCGCGATCACCAGCCCCAGCCCGCCGGGCCGGTCGGGTCGGCGGTCGGCGGTGCGGAGGAAGCGGTACTCGTCGAGCCGCGGGTCGTCGGGGTCGGTCACCTCAATCACGCAATCATGGTTCCACACCGTGAGAAAGTGTTACGTGAGGCACACACATGTCTTGCTCTGCGTAACAACGGAAGTGAAACGATGCACCTTTTTGGCCCCTAGTAACAGCTTCCGCCGTGTGTAACGGTTGAACTTCCCGCGCACACGCCGACTGCTCGGATCGGCTGGGAGGGGCGGTATGGGACAGGATGTCGCGGCCGGCACGTTCGATCGCTCGGCTCGCCAGCGTTACCGCTTGAAGGTCCAGCGTTGTCTGGACGCCCTCGCGAGAATGCTCACCGAGGGCGGTTTCTCCACGTCACCACCGCGGATAGGGCTCGAGGTCGAACTGAACCTGGTCGACGACGGGCTGCAGCCCGCGATGGCCAACACCGTGGTGCTGGAGAAGCTCGACGACCCGTCGTTCACGACGGAGCTGGGTCAGCACAACCTGGAACTGAACGTGCTGCCCCGGCCACTGTCCGGTGACGAGGCGAGCAGGCTGGAGACGGAGCTGCGCACGTCGCTGACCGACGCGAACCTCAAGGCACAGGACGCGGGCGCCACGCTGGTGATGATCGGCATGCTGCCGACGTTGCGGAGCGAGCACTTCAAGGCGCGCTGGCTGTCGACCAACGCGCGGTACTCCCGGCTGAACGACCAGATCTTCGCCGCGCGCGGCGAGGACATGGTGCTGTCCATGGAAGGCCCGGCGATCCCGGGCCAGCGCGGCGAACGGCTGCGCAGCTCCGCGGACTCGATCCTGCCGGAGTCGGCGTGCACGTCGGCGCAGCTGCACCTCCAGGTGCCGCCGGAGGAGTTCGCGTCCCATTGGAACGCGGCGCAGTGCCTCGCGGGCGTCCAGGTGGCAATTGCCGCCAATTCGCCGTTCCTGTTGCGCAAGGCACTGTGGCACGAGACCCGGATTCCCTTGTTCCAGCAGGCAACTGACACCCGGCCGGAGGAACTGAAGAACCAGGGCGTGCGCCCGCGCGTGTGGTTCGGGGAGCGGTGGATCACGTCGATCTTCGACCTGTTCGAGGAGAACGTGCGCTACTTCCCCGGCCTGCTACCGGAAATCGACGACGAGGACCCCATCGAGGCGCTGGACTCCGGCAAGGCGCCGAAGCTCGCGGAGCTGCGCCTGCACAACGGCACCATCTGGCGCTGGAACCGCCCGGTCTACGACGTGGTCGACGGCGTCCCGCACCTGCGCGTCGAGAACCGCGTGCTCCCGGCGGGCCCGACGCCGGTGGACCTGATCGCGAACGCGGCGTTCTTCTACGGCGCGCAACGCGCCCTGGCGACGGCCGAACGTCCGGTGTGGACGCAGATGTCGTTCCAGGCGGCGGAGGAGAACCTGTACGCGGGCGCCCGGCACGCGTTCGACGCGCAGCTGTACTGGCCGGGCATCGGCTGGGTCCCGCCGGACGAGCTGGTGCTGCGCCGCCTGCTGCCGATGGCGCACGACGGGCTGCGCGAGTGCGGCGTGTCGGACGCCGTGCGGGAGCGGTACCTCGGCGTGATCGAGCAGCGGTGCCTCGCACAGCGCACCGGCTCGACGTGGCAGCGGGAGACGGTCGCGAGCCTGGAGGCCGGCGGCCTGGACCGCGACGCGGCGCTGGTCGGCATGCTCCACCGGTACGTGGAGCTGTCGGCCACGAACGAGCCGGTCCACACGTGGGCGGTCGTCTGATCCGCGGGAAACTCACTGAAACAACCGGTGTCCCCGGGTCGACCTAGCGGAGGTGACCTCAGGGCAGAAGATCGCGACCGTCGCGTGGAAGCGGGTCCTCGCCCTGCTGGCGATCCCGCTGGTCCTCGGCGGCGCGGTGCTGGGCACCTACCTGCTCGCCGAGAGCCGCGACGGCCTGCCCGGTGATCCGCCCGGGGAGTGCGGCAGGGGTGTGGCGTCCGGTGTGCGCGCGTCCGCCGACCTCGAGGTCTACAACACCGACCGGATGAACGTCGTGGTGTCGAGCAGGCTGCGGGTCATCCTCCCGCTCGACCACGGGTTCAGCGCGCCGTTGCTGGCCGCGCCGTCGAGCCCGGAACGCAAGTGGGCCATGCGTTGCGTGCTCGGCCGCCTTCTCCACGACTCCAGGGAAGAGGAGTACCGGACGGCGCTGCCGACCGTCGAGGTGCGCGACGGGCACGTCGTGGTCGAGGACTACGCCTACCGGGAAGTGGTCGGCGAGCCGGACATGTGGGTCGGCGTCGCGAGCATCCACGCCGGGGAGGACGGACAGTGGACCCTCTGGTTCCAGCCACCGGCCGCCCTGGAGAACGCGATCTGGACCCGGGTCAGCGTCAAGACCCCGGAGGGCTGGGGGAACAACCCCACGCCATGGCCTCCCGCCGCCCGTGACGGCACGACGACCAGGTGGGCGTTGCACGCGGACGGCCAGTCGGTCATGGGCGTGACGACGACCATGCGACCGGACACCCGCGCGACCGTCACCGGCACCGGAGCCGTCTTCCCGTACTCGGTCGGCCGCGCCGTGCTGTACTCGCTGATCAGCGCGTTGCTCGCCGCCCTGATGTACGCGCGGCTCCGGCGCGTCCCGGCGGGCGGGAACACACCGGAGTTCCTGGCCAGGAACGACGAAGCCAGGCGGGTGGCCTTCCCCGCTGCGGCCGTCTCGGCGGTCATGCTGGTCACCGAGGTGGCCATGGTGACCTGGATCGGCCTCGAGGACGACGGGTTCCCGTGGGGGCTGGGAGCGGTGCTCAAGTCGGCCGTGGTGCTGGCGCTGTTCGCGTTCTGCGCGATCCGGTGGCGTGCGGGCATCGCGATGACCGCGGCCCTGACGCTGTGCGCCACGGCGGTGCTCGCCCTCCTCCTGCTCGCCGAAATCCGTGGGACACCACTGGTCGACGACGGACCTGTCCGGGCGGCCGTGAAGACGGCGTTCGTCCTGCTGACCACCTGTGTGTTCGCGGGCGGCTTCGTCGCGGCGGTGCACACGGTCCGCACCGCGGGCCGGTCACGACCGAACCGGGTGGCCGTGTGGTTGATCGCCGCGATCTGCGCGGTCGTGCTGGTCGTGGACGCCGCGGCCGCCGCGATCGTCGTCGTCGCACGACAGCAGTGGCTCTCACCCGACCCGTTGAACGCCGACAACGCCTGGCGCCTGGACTGGTACGTGGGCAATCTGGCAGCCGACGCGGCGCGGTGGCTGACCATCTTCCTCGCCGTCGTGCTGTGGTCGCGGGTGCGGCACCACCTGGAGCACACGGACGACGTCGACGTGACCTGGGTGAAGATCAACCTCGGGATCGTCTTCTTCGTGGTGGAGATGCGGTGGGGGGTGGTGGTCTGGGGTTGGTACTTCCCGGTGTGGCTGGTGGTCGGCGCGCTCGCGATGAAGGTCTTCCTCAGGATGGGTTCCCCTCTCGACCGGCTGACGAGGCCGGGCGGCCCCACGGTGCGCGCGGCGCTGGCGGGCATCGACGTGACCGAACTACGGCGGCGGGCGAAGGACTGGCAGCTCTACGTCCAGCACGCCAAGTCGGCCGAGCTCGCGTACGCGAGCGGTGACATCGACCGGGAGACCTACGAGTCCAAGGTGGGCGGCGGAGCGCCGGAACGCGGCTGGTTCACCGGGGTGCGGCGGCGGTTCGGCAGGCAGCAGACCCAGCCGAGGCCGGCGGTCCTGCTCGGCGGGCTCACCCCGATCGACGTGCTGCTGGCGCGGGGACCCAGCACCGACGTCGCGGGCAACATCCGCCACGCCACGCGGTACGCGCTCGTCCTCGGCCTGCCGGTCGAGCTGGCGATCTACCTGTACGACTGGCCGGACCTGTTCGTGCTGTGGCGCCGGCCGGAGTCGTACCTCTACGACACGGTGTGGCCGGTGACCGCGATGGCCGTCAGCTGGTACCTGACCGGCGCGATCATCGGCGGGCTGTGGCGCCACCTGCCTGGCAAGCGGGGACCGGTCAAGGTGCTGCCGCTGGCGGTGCTGTTCGTCGTGTCCCGGCTGGGCATGCTCGGCGTCGAGCACGTCACGGGCGTCGCCGTGTCGACCGACGAACTCGTGAGCTGCGGCGTCTTCGTCGGCGTCGTGACCATCATCGGGCTGCTGATGGACCTGGCCACGCTGCGTCCGCTCAGCTCCGCGTGGTCGCGCCCGCGGCAGGCGCTGATGGCGGTGTACGGCGTGCAGAACCTCGCAGGCCAGCTGACCTTCCTCCTGGCCCAGGTCGCCGCGACGCTCGCGATAGTGGCATTCCTCCGCGGCGGCGCCGAACCACCGCCGTACCCGGCCGTCGACCCGTTCCAGCTGGTCCCGCTGCGAGACCAGTGAGTTGTCCACAGCGTCACCAGTTGTCCACAGACAAGATCGACAACGCCCGGACTGTCAGCCCCCACTGGTAGACTGGCATGGCGGGTGGCCCCCGGGATCGGGTGGGGGTTGGGCACCGGGCGTTTTCGCGATTCGCGCGCCTTGGCTGTGACCCGCTCCACGCACCTGCGACGCGCGACTTCGCGGTGCCCACCTCCAGTTCGCGCACCTTCGCGCAACCCGCCCCCATGCGGCCTCGACGACGTGTCACCATCCACGCGACCGCAGCCCACCAGGCGAGCACCTTGAGCCCGAACCGAAAACAAGCGAGTTGTCCACAGGCAAGATCGACAACGCCCGGACTGTCACCCCCCACTGGTAGACTGGCATGGCGGGTGGCCCCCGGGATCGGGTGGGGGTTGCGTACGCGACCGTCCTGGGTCAGGTGTCCCTGCGAAACGCGGAACGACCTGGCCGTTCATAGCCGAGACCCCCACTCCGAGCAGTGCCGTCTGCCGAACCGGAGCGGGGGTCTCGCTGTTCCCGAACTGACTGCCGCTCCCACCACGAAGCGACGAGCTAAGGTTAGCCTAACTTAATCAACACGCGCAAGCTCAGGCGCGCGGGTCACCACCGGACGGCGTACCCACGGCAGCCGCGACCGCACCTGGATGCCGCCCCGACGTGCGAGGATCCACCCGCACACCACGGTCGACAGCACGGCAACCGCGCCGCCGATGATGAACGGCGACCGTCCGCCGAACTCCGCGGCCATCCACCCGGTCATCGGCGCGCCGATCGGGTTGCCGCCGATGAACACCAGCATGTACAGCGCCATCACCCGCCCCCGCATCTCGGGCGCGGTGGACAGCTGGATGGTGCTGTTCGCCGTGTTCATGAACGTCATCATCGCGAGCCCGCACGGGATCAGCGCCAGCCCGAACGCCAGGTACGTCGGCATCACGCCGGCGACGATCTCGAACACGCCGAACACGAACCCCGCGCCGACCAGCAGCGTCAGCCCCGGCTTGCGCCGTGTGCTGCGCCGCACCGCCAGCAGCGCGCCGGAGAAGCTGCCCACCGCCAGCAACGTCGACAGCAGGCCGTACCCGTCCGCCTCCCGGTGGAACACGTTCGCCGCCGCGATCGCCAGCGTCGTGAAGAACGTGAACGCGAACGTGCTCACGCAGAACACCAGCGCCAGCACGGCGATGATGTCCGGCCGCCCGCGCACGTACCGCAGCCCGGCCATCAGCTGCCCGCGCCGCGACGACGGCGCCGCCGTCCGGTGCAGCTCGCCGGCGTTCATCCGGATCAGCCCGTAGATCACGGCGAGCGTCGAGACCGCGTTGACCAGGAACACCCAGCCCGTGCCGGTCCAGATGATCATCACACCGGCGATGGCGGGACCGAGGATCCGCGCCAGGTTGAACGTGGACGAGTTCAGCGCCACCGCGTTCGCCAGGTGCTCGCGGCCGACCATCTCGCCGACGAAGCTCTGCCGCACCGGCGGGTCGAACGCGGTGAACACGCCGAACACCAGGCACAGCAGGTACACCTGCCACAGCTGCACGATCCCGCTGACGTCGAGCAGTCCCAGCGCCAGCGCGCACAGCGCCATGCCGGACTGGACGAGCACCAGCAGCTTGCGCTTGTCGACGCGGTCGGCCAGCACCCCGGCCCACAGCGTCAGGAACAGCGTCGGCAGGAACTGCAGCGACGCCGCGACCCCGAGCGCGACGGGGTCGTAGCCGGACAGCTCGAGCACGAGCCAGTCCTGTGCGATGCGTTGCATCCAGGTGCCGATGTTGGACACGGCCTGCCCGGACGCGAAGAGCCGGTAGTTGCGTACTCGCAGTGCCGCGAACATGCTCCGATGTTCAGCGGGCTTCTTCGAGTCCTCGGCGAGCCCGGCTCGAGAAGTTGTCGAGTCTGTTGTCAGTTCTCTCTTTTCCGCCACTAATCCTGTTGGCTCGCCATCCGGTCGATGATCTCCGCCGCGCGGGAGAGCAGTTCCCGTTCCGCTTCGGTGAGTTCCGCGAGCCGCTTGTCCAGCCAGGCCTCGCGCGCGGAGATGTCCGCTTGGATGTGCGCGCTCCCCTCCTCGGTGATCTCTACGATGGCCTGCCGGCCGTCACTGGGATGCGGTCGACGGCTGACGTAGCCGAGCTCCTCGAGTGCAGCGATCACCCTGGTCATCGACGGGGGCTGGACAACCTCCTTGGCCGCGAGCTCACCTGGGGTGAGGGGGCCACATTTGTACAGGCAGAACAGTGCGGAAAGCTGGGTGAGCGTGATCGAGGAGCTGGTCCGCTGGGCCCGGAGCCTGCGGTTGAGCCGCACTACCGCCAGCCGCAACCGGCTGGTCAGGGAGCTCTCGGCTACGTCGTGCTCCTTGTTCGACACATCGTTAGCATACCTCACGAGTTGACCCCAGTCACTTGCGTTCAGCTGAAGGCTGCCCTGATCGGCCCGATCGCGAAGTAAACCACGAACGCGGCGGCCACGACCCACATCAGCGGGTGGATGCCGCGGACCCGGCCGGTCGCCGCGCGGATCAGCACGTAGCTCACGAACCCGGCGCCGATGCCGTTGGCGATCGAGTACGTGAACGGCATGACCACGATCGTCAGGAACGCGGGCAGCGCGATCGTGAAGTCGCTGAAGTCGATCTCCTTGATCTGCGCCATCATCAGCACACCGACGATCACCAGCGCGGGCGCGGCCGCCTCGACCGGCACCGAGTTGTACAGCGGCGTGAAGAACATCGCGGCGATGAACAGCAGGCCGGTGACGACGTTCGCCAGGCCGGTCCGCGCGCCCTCGGCGATGCCGGACGCGGACTCGATGTAGACCGTGTTCGAGGACGACGACGCCGCGCCGCCCGCGACCGCGCCGAGGCCGTCGACGAACAGCGCCTTGCCGGTGTTGGGCAGCTTGCCGTCGTCGTCGACGAGGCCTGCCTCCTTGCCGAGGCCGGTCATGGTGCCGATGGTGTCGAAGAAGTCGGTGAGGACGAGCGTGAACACCAGCAGGACGGCGGTGATGATCGGCACCTGGACCCAGGCGTCGAGGTTCACGTCGCCGAGCAGCGACAGGTTCGGGGTGTCGACGACCTGGTCGGGCACACCGGGATAGCCGAGGTTCCAGCCCTTGGGGTTGGTGCCCATCGACGGCCCGGCGTCCACAATGGCCTCGAGGATGATCGCGAACACGGTGGTGGCGATCACGCCGATGAGGATCGCGCCCTTGATCCGGCGCGCGACGAGGATGCCGGTGACGATCAGCCCGACCACGAACACGAGCGTCGGCCAGGACGCGATCGACCCGTTGATGCCGAGCCCTACGGGGACGGTGGTCTCGGCGGCGTCGGGCAGGCGGCGCACGAACCCGGCGTCGACGAGCCCGATGAGCGTGATGAACAGGCCGATGCCGACGGCGATCGCGGCCTTGAGCGAGGGCGGGACGGCGTTGAACACGGCCGTCCGCACGCCGGTGACGACGAGGATGAGGACGACGACACCGTTGACGAGGACGAGGCCCATGGCGGCGGGCCAGGACATCTGCGGCGCGATGGAGACGGCGACGAAGGCGTTGATGCCCAGGCCGGTGGCCATCGCGAACGGGTAGTTGGCGACGAGTCCGAAGAGGATCGTCATCACGCCGGCGACGAGGGCGGTGACGGCGGCCACCTGGTCGGTCGGGAGGAAGCCGCCGAACTTGTCGGTGTGCGCCGGATCGTCGGGGAAGGACCCGATGATCAGCGGGTTCAGCACGACGATGTACGCCATCGTGACGAACGTGACCAGCCCGCCGCGAACCTCCCGGCCCACGGTGGAGTTCCGCTCGGTGATCTTGAAGAACCGATCGAGGGCAGCTGTCCTGGTTGCCATGGCCCGGTAGCCTCGCGCATGTGTCCGACGTAGGGAAACCCGACCCGGGAATCGAAACACAGAAGTCACCTCCGCCGCTCCCCGACCGGCTGCTGGCGCTGCCGCCGCTGGTGTACGTGGGGACGGCGGCGTGGTTCGTGGCGCTGTGCGTGCTGCTCGTCGGGCGGTACGTGTTCGACGTGTTCCCGCCGATCTGGCTGTGGACGGCACTGGCGGGTTCGATCCTGGGCTTGATCGGCTTCCCGATCATGGCGTGGCAACGCAGGGCCAACCGCCGCGGCAGCAGAGGCGCACAACGCCTCAAATAAGGACCCTGACCAGGGAAAACCCCTCGCGCGCGCCCGGTGCCCAACCCCCACCCGATCCCGGGGGCCACCCGCCATGCCAGTCTACCGGTACCCACCGACAAAAACGAGGCCATGACCGCCACCTGTGGACAACCGGGTGCCCTGTGGACAACCGCCGCTTCGCCACCGCCCACTGTCGGTCCCACCCGCTAGGCTGGATTCCGGGGGCCGGAGGCCGCCCACCCGGCAGGTTGTCCACAGCAGCCCGCCGCACGGCCCGAAACTGTCGGTCCACGCGACTACGCTGGAAATCGGGGGCCGGAGGCCGTCACACGTCGTGGTTCTCGGGGTCCTCCAGCAGCGCCACCACCAGGTGCCGCTCCTCCCACCGCCCCGTCACCCACGCCAGCGCCCGCCCCAGCCCGGCCGTCGAGTCCTCGCAGTGGACGGTCCCGTCCGCGACCCACCACGGCACCGGCTGCCCCGCCACCGTGAGTCCCTCGTGGACGATCGGCCCGCCCTCCGGCACCGGCATGCCGACGAGGTCGCACGCGTCCACCACCGCGCCGAGGTCGGCCCAGAGCACCGGTGCGCCGTCGGCGTCCGGCCCCGCCGGCGCCCCCTCCGACGCCAGCGGCACGTCGAGCAGCTCCGCCAGCGGCGCGGCCAGCGACGCGTCGACCGACACGTAACCCTCGGTCACCGGCGCGAGCCACGGCACGTCGAGCACCGCCGCGTTGACGGTCACCTCGCCCTCCGCCGTCCGCACCTCCGCGGGCGGGTCGAGGTCGGCCGGGTCGACCACGCCGTCGCGGACCGCCTCGGCCAGCGCGGTGTACGCCCGCCGGATGGCCCCGCGCGTGATCGTCCGCGCCGGATCCGCCAGCCGCTCGAGCAGGTCCTCGGCGTCCTCAGTGGACTCCACGACCAACTCGGCACGCACGCCCATCAACTCCTGGAGCCGTGGCTCCAGGTCCGTCGGCGCGACGTCGTACAGGCCGGCGAGCGACGTCGCGTCCGGCAGGCGCCAGTGCGCGGGCGGCTGCCCGGCCAGGAGCGCGTGATGCGCGATCCACCACGCCGTGTAACCGCCGCGCAGCACCCGCCACGTCTCGGGTTCGCTCGCCAGCAGCCGGATCGCGGCCGGCCACGCGTCGTCGGCGACGAGGTCGAGGTCCCGCACCGCCTCCAGCCGCTCGGGCGGTTCCGGCTGGTCGTCCCACCAGTCGGCCTCGTCGGCGAGGTCGTGGTCGGGCCCGGTGGGTGCCTCGTCGACGACCACGGTGAACCCGTCCAGCACTCCGACGGCGGCGAGCACGTGCGGTGACCACTGCGCGGCGATGTCCTCCGCGAGCACACCGACGGGTGAATCCTCGGCGAGGACGGTGAGGAACGCCGTACCGGGCAGCGCGAGTTCGTCGGCGCGCCGCGGCTCACCGGCGGTGTCACGCAGCGCGAGCGCACCGAGCCACGGTTCGTCGCCGGGACGCAGCCCGGCCTCCTCGACCAGTCGCAGCACGGTGTTCGCGAGCCCGCTCGTGTCCAAACCGGACTCGGCGTCCTCGAGGCTGTGGTCGACCTCGGTCACCATGGCGGCGAGCAACTCGTCCGCGCCACCGTGCCGGGCGCCGAGCCGTTCGAGCAGCGGGTGCACGGCGTCGGGGTGCACGACGTGCACACCCTCCAAACTGGACAGGTCGAGGTCGGCGATCAGCACGCCACGCGGCCCCGGCACGGTACGCCCGTCCGCGAGCGGCACCGGCAGCCCGCCCAGGTCGTCGACCGCGGAGGGGTCGTTGTCGACGATCTTGTCCAGCGCCTCGTAGAGCAACCGCCATTCGCTTGCGGGACGGCTGATCCCGGTCAACGCATCGACCACATCGGACAGTCGCAGCCGGACGACGTCGACCGCGGCGAGCGCGACCGACTGCTCGACGAACTCCGCGCGCACCAAACCGGGGACGAAGGAAGCGACGGAGTCGGCGAGTTCCTCGCTGGGCACGGGAAGCAGCCGCGCCTCGGCGGGCGCGAGTGGCTTGTCGTCGAGCGCGGACGGCAGCCACGGCGACACCCGCAGCTGCGCCAGCACCGCGTCCCGCAACTTCTCGTCCACTTCGGACAGGGGGAACCGCGGCAACGGCACGATCTTCGGCCGCGCAACGGGTTCGAGGCGGTCGAGCAACCGCGGATACGCCCGCGCGGCGGCGGCGAGCACGTGATCGGTGGCGTTCCCGGGCCGGATCCGTCGCCGCGACGGCTCGATCGGCAGAGTCGCGATCAGCCGAGCGGGCAGGGAAAGCCGTTCGTCGGTGGGCGTGGGCGCGTGGAGCACGTCGCTCACCCGTGGCACGGGCGTGCCGTCGGCGTCCACCTGGAGCGCCCAACAGACTGTCCACTGTAGACGTGCTTCGGCGCCGAGCGCGGGATCCGGCGGCAACTCCCCGCGATCACGGACGACCACCCATCGGGTGACACCGTCGGGCCCGTGGATGTCCGTGCCGTCCCGCCACCAGACGTCGCCATCGATCTCGATCCGGCTGAGACCGTCGAGCGCGAGCAGGACGTCGACGGCCTGGCGCCGGAACTCGTCGAGGTCGACACCCTCCCGCAAGGGCAGGCGCACCTCGGTGGTGAACCCGTCGGGCGGCGTTTCGTCGACGGGCCAGGGAAGACGCAGCACGGGAACCCGGTCAGCCCCGGCCTCACGCCGAGTGCGCTCGACGTCGAACGCCACCCCACCGGAGGCGGACACGATCCGCGGCGCGTCACACACCGTCAGCACGGCAGCGAAGCCGACCCCGAACCGCCCGACACCCTGGTCCTTGGCGGACGCACGCAGGGACGCGAGCGCCTCGACTCCTTGCCGGGTAAGGGCTTGCCCGGTGTTGGCAACGCGCAACTCACCGTCCACAAGCGACACACGCAGGACGCCGTCACCGTCGGCGGCGTCCGCGGCGTTCTGGGCGAGCTCGATGAGCAGCCGGTCGCGGTACCCGCCGAGGACGAGGTCCTCCTCGGCGTTGGCGTCCTCGCGAAGCCGCGTGGGCGAGGACCGCCAAGCCCCGAGCACCGACTCCCGCAACGCGGCGGTGTCGAAGGGATCGGTCACTCGCGGGAAGCCGGCTCGTCGTTCCCGGCCGTCTCCCCGGTGACGACCGGCTCGATCGCGGCAGGCGCGGCGGCCTCGACCACAGCGACGGCCGGCTCACCAGGAGCCTCGGACTCGCCCGGCTGCGCCTCGACCGGCTCGGCAACCGCGGCAGCCTCCGGCTCGGCCGTCTCGCCCGAGTTCCCGGCGGCCTCCGCATCGGGAACGTCGGCGACATCACCAGAGGTCGGAGCGGACTCAGCAGCCTCGCCCGGCGCACCGGAATCAGCCTCGACAGAGACTGGCGACTCCCCGACAGCAACCTCGCCCGAAGCCTCGGCAGCTCCGACCTCACCCGACGGCACACCGGAACCAGCCTCGGCAGAAACCGGCGACTCCCCGACAGCAACCTCGCCCGAAGCCTCACCAGCTCCGACCTCACCCGACGGCACATCGGAACCGATCTCGGCAGAAACCGGCGACACCTCGGCAGCGGGCTCAACCGCACCGACAGCCGCCTCACCCGAAGACTCGGCAACCTCGGCCTCAGCAGCTCCGGCCTCACCCGACGCACCGGAACCCGCCTCGGCAGAAACCGGCGACACCTCGACAGCAGGCTCAACCGCACCGACAGCTGCCTCGCCCGAAGACGCGGCAGTCTCGGCCTCAGCAGCTCCGACCTCACCCGACGGCACATCGGAACC
Organism: Actinophytocola sp. KF-1; assembly: GCF_054661535.1. Classification (NCBI taxonomy): domain Bacteria; kingdom Bacillati; phylum Actinomycetota; class Actinomycetes; order Pseudonocardiales; family Pseudonocardiaceae; genus Actinophytocola; species Actinophytocola sp. KF-1. Next base: position 196,867 of record NZ_BAAFVK010000016.1, read on the forward strand.
GATCTCGGCAGAAACCGGCGACACCTCGACAGCAGGCTCAACCGCACCGACAGCTGCCTCGCCCGAAGACTCGGCAACCTCGGCCTCAGGCACCCCGGCTTCACCGGAACCAGCGTCAGCAGAATCGGACGACGCAGCCTCTACCGGCTCAACCCCATCGACAGCAGCCTCGCCCGAAGGCCCCGCGACCACAGCCTCGCCGGCCATCGCGCCGGAATCATCCGCCTCGGCAGACGCCGGCGACTCAGCCTCCACCGAGTCCGCCGCGCCTGGGGCTTCGTCGACCGCAGCAGGCACCTCGTCGACGACGGTCAACGGCTCGACGTCCAGCTGGGCGTCGTCGTAGATGAGGTCGGCCACCAGCACCGGGCTGACCTGCTCCACCTCAGCCTCGGAGTGCGCCCCGCACCCGTACTCGACGTGCACGACATGCCCGTCGGCAGGCGCGAACTCGTTCCCGCACGTCCCGAAAGCGGCCCGCAACGACCCGGCCAACGGCAGGTAGAACCCACACGTCCCACAGTGCGCGGGCGCGGATCGCGCCATGTCCGACCGCGGCCCGAAGTCACTCGCCAGCCACCGGTCGGCGGCGTCGAGCCGCGCGGGCCGCGACATGACCCGGACCCGCCCGAGCCCTGCCTCCGCGGCCACTTCCTCGACCGCCGGGTCGTCGGACGCGACGTACGCGGGCACGAGCCGGGGGTCGTCGGGCGAGGTCGGGAGCAGGTCGCCGACGCCGAGGTCACCGGCCTGGACGCGCTCTTGCCACGGGATCCACTCCGGCGCGACGAGCGCGGTCGGCCCCGGCAGCAGGACCACCTCGCTGACGGTCACGTCGGTGTCCGGGCCGGCCGACGTGATCGTCACGGCCCAGCGCCAGCCGCGGTAGCCGGGCTTGTCGGCTTCGAAGAGGTGGGTGACCGCGGCCGAGTCCTCGATCTGGTACTCGACGTAGTCCCCTACGCGCTCGTCGCCCGCCTCTTCCTGCGCGGCGGCGCGCGCGAGGTCGACCTCGCCCACCAGGGCGGGGTCGATCAGGTCAGACTGCTGCACGTTCATCACGAACGATTGTGCCCCACCGCCCGATCGCGCCCGACGCCGGTCGTGCAAGGCTTGGCTACGTGCGGGCCGTACTCGCCGTCGCAGGCGTTCTCCTCGTCGCAGGCTGCTCCGCCGAGACACCGGCGGCACCGGCCGACGGCACGCTGGAGGTCGACGTCCTGGCGACGATCCCGCACGACCCGCAGGCCTTCACCCAGGGCCTGGAGCTGGTCGACGGCGTCCTCTACGAGGGCACCGGCCTCGAGGGCGAGTCGAGCATCCGCACGGTCGACCCCGAGACCGGCGCGGTCGAGAAGAAGGTCGACCTGCCCGCCGACCTGTTCGGCGAGGGCATCACGGTCGCGGGCGACACGATCTGGCAGATCACCTGGCAGGACGGTGTCGCGATCCGCCGCGACCGGGCCACGCTCGCCGAGGAGGCCCGCGTCCCCTACGACGGCGAGGGCTGGGGTCTGTGCCACGACGGCGACCGCCTGGTCATGAGCGACGGCACCGACCGCCTCACCTTCCGCGACGTGCGGACGTTCGCGGCGCGGGGCGAGGTCCGCGTCCGCGACACGGACGACCAACCGCTGACCAACCTCAACGAGCTGGAGTGCGTGGACGGCCAGGTCTACGCGAACGTCTGGCAGACCGACCGGATCGTCCGCATCGACCCCGGGACGGGCCAGGTCACGGCGGAGGTCGACCTCTCCGGACTGCTGCCGGAGGAGGACCGCGCGGGCACCGACGTCCTCAACGGCATCGCCGCCGTCCCCGGCACCGACGAGTTCCTGGTCACGGGAAAGTTGTGGCCCTCGATGTTCCGGGTGAGGTTTGTCACCCCGGGTACGTAACCTGGTAGTGGGATCCCCTGCGCGGGTGGTTCCGTCTTGTCTGTGATGAGCCCACGAGTACGGCAGGATGGACGGTGTGATTCGTTCCGGTTCGGGAGACGCGCAGGAGCAGGGCGGCCGAGGTCGCGGCTCCGGTAAGAAGCGTCGCCGCAGCTGGACCAAGCAGCAGGCGCCGAGCTGGCAGCCGCACCCGCAGCCACCGCAGCCGACGCGTGCCTACGAACCGCCGCCGCGCCACGACCAGCCCCGTCAGGAGCCGCTGACCAGCGCGATCCCGGCCCCGGCCCACTACCCGCCGCCGCCGGAGGACCTGCGCAAGACGCGTCCGGTCCGCCGCGAACCACCACCCCCGCCGGCGCGCCGCGACTGGCGGGACGTGCCGCCTCCGCGTCGCGTGCTGCCGCCCACGCCGCCGACGCGGCCGATGGACTACGACTACGACGGCAGCCCGCCCGAGACGTACGGCCCCGACGGCTACGCCGCTGACCAGCCGGTTCCCCGTGAGCAGCCGCCACCCGGGCCACAGCCGACGGCCGTGGCGCCGCCGTCCGCGGCAGCCCCGGGCTACCCGAAGAAGCTGACGGTCACCCGTGTCGCCGCGCTCCGCGGCAAGCAGCTGACGAGCAACGCGGCCGCTGCCTTCAAGAGGGCGGTGAACGCCGACGGCGCCGACAAGTCCGGCCTCACCGCGCTCACCTACGCGACGATGCTCAACTACGCGAGCGACGCCGCCATGGCCGTCGCCCTCGCCAACACCCTGTTCTTCTCCGCGGCGAGCGCCGACTCGTCCAAGGGCAAGGTCGCGCTCTACCTGTTGATCACGATCGCGCCGTTCGCGCTGGTCGCGCCGGTGATCGGCCCCATGCTGGACCGCATCCAGCGCGGCCGCCGCCTCGCCATGTGCCTCACGTCGGTGGGTCAGGCCCTGGCCTGCCTGGTGATGGCCACGAACTTCGACGGCTGGCTACTGTACCCGGCGGCGCTCGCGAAGATGGTGCTGTCCAAGTCGTTCACGGTGCTCAAGGCGGCGGTCACCCCGAGGGTGGTGCCGCCGGACATCACGCTCGCCAAGACCAACGCGCGCCTCACCACGTTCGGCCTGATCGGCGGTGCGGCGTTCGGCGCGGTCGCCACGCTCGTGCTGCAGCTGTTCGACTCGGCGGGCGCGCTGTGGTTCACCGCGATCATCTGCGTGGTCGGCGCGGCGCAGGCCATGCGGATCCCGGCCTGGGTCGAGGTGACGGAGGGCGAGGTTCCGGCCTCCCTGTCGGCCCACCCGGAGAAGCCGAGACGACAACCCATGGGCCGCAACGTCGTCGTGGCCCTCTCCGGCAACGCGACCATCCGCGTGCTCACCGGCTTCCTCATGATGTTCTCGGCGTTCGCGGTACGTGCGCAGACCGAGGGTGAGCCGTTCAAGCAGCTGCTCCTGCTCGGTGTCATCGCGGGTGCGGCCGGCGCGGGCAGCTTCATCGGCAACGGCGTCGGCGCGCGTCTGCACCTCGGTCATCCCGACCAGATCGTGCTCGCCTGCATCGGCGGCAGCCTGGCGGCGACGGTGGTCGCGATGCTGATGGAGGGCATCGCGACGGCCGCGATCGTCGGTCTCGTCGGCGCGACGGCCAGTGCGCTGGCGAAGAACAGCCTCGACGCGGTCATCCAGGACGACCTGCCGGAGGAGTCCCGCGCGTCCGCGTTCGGCCGGTCGGAGACCGTGCTGCAGCTGGCGTGGGTGTTCGGTGGCGCGCTGGGTGTGCTGCTGCCGCCGACGTTCTGGCTGGGCTTCCTCGTGATCTCGCTGCTGCTGGCGTTCGGCCTGGTCCAGACCATGCTGACGCGCAAGGGCCAGTCCCTGTTGCCGTGGTTCGGCGGCGAGCGCCCGGTGCGACCGTGGCGGACGGCGACGGGACCGCAGCAGGCGGCGTTCTCGGAGGGGCCGCCGCCTCCGCCGAAGGACCGCACGTAGGCTCACGGCGTGCGCAAGCTGCTGGTCCTGGTGGTGCTGGTGCTCGCGGGCTGCACGTCCGCGCCCGAAGCGGAGCCACCGCCGCCGACGATCGACTTCCTCATCGCGGGCAAGAAGACGACCGCGAAGCCGTTCCTGTACTGCGACGTGAAGGTCGAGAACTGCAAGCGCGACAACACCGCCATGCTCAAGCTCCCGGTGCCCCCTGGCACACCGGTGAAGGTGACCGTCCCCAAGGACGTCGCCGACACGCCGTGGTCAGTGGTGATCCAGTACAAGACCGCGGCGGGTGAGCAGAGGGCCCCGGTCACGGTCGCCACGTTCGCGCCCGGCAAGGAGACCTCGTTCGAGGCGCTCCCGCCGGGCGCGGGCGACCAGCTGCAGACCGTGGAGGTCAAGCAGGCCGGTGGTGTTCTTGTTCAGGGCGATGCCGGCCCGGAGGCCGTGACCAGGACAGCGTGGTCGCTGCAGGTGACGGGTTAGGGATCCAGCTCGCGCGCGACAGCGCGGACGACGTCCGCGATGCGCTTGGTCATCTTGCGGTCGGGGTAGCGGCCGCGGCGCAGGTCCGGCTGGACCTTCGCCTCGAGCAGCTTGATCATGTCCTCGACGAGGCCGTGCAGTTCCTCGGCCGGGCGGCGCCGTGCCTCGGCGACCGACGGCGGTGGGTCGAGCAGCCGCACGGACAGTGCCTGCGGACCCCGACGACCGTCGGCGACGCCGAACTCGATGCGTTGACCGGCTTTCAGGCCGGGCACCCCGGCCGGCAGGGCGGAAGAACGGACGTAGACGTCTTCGCCCCCGTCCTGTGTGACGAACCCGAAGCCCTTCTCCGAGTCGTACCACTTGACCTTTCCGGTCGGCACAACGGTCACCTCCACACACAAATGAACGCGCCCCAGGGCGTACCCAGGACGCGTCATTCCAGCCTAGGCCACTTTGTGGCGGAGGGGGTAGCCGGTTATGCCCGCTGATGGATGCAGAGGATGTTGCCTTCGCTGTCAGCGAACCAGGCGGCGCGCTCGCCGCCCATCTCGGCGATGTGGTTGACGGTCTTCAGATCGGGCAGGTCGTAGTCGGCGAACGTGACGCCGCGGCCCTCCAGGTCGTGGATCTCGGCTTCGATGTCGTCGACCTCGAAGCTGAGGACGGTGTGACCGCTCTGCGCGCCGGGCTCGGCGGGGAGCAGGCCGATCGCGTCGCCACCGGCGGCGAACACGCGAGCGCCGTCAGGCGTGGTGTCGCGTGCTTCCAGGCCGAGGGTCTCGCCGTAGAAGCGAGCGGCGCGGTCCATGTCGGAAACGGGGAGCATGGTCGTGGTGGCTGATTTCGTGAGCATGGATTTCATGCTGCGCCCCTGCTCAGGGGCTTGGGAAGCGTGGTGACCAGGTGTCACCAGGCGTTCCTGCTCCGCAGGTGGAGGACCAGCGCGGCGATGTTCCACGAGTCGTCATCACCCCGGTGGTGACGGCCTTCCAGCGGCAGGCCCGCGATCTCCAGGGCCTGTGCCATGCCGGGACGTTTGCGCAGGCCGTGCGCCTCGGTGAAGCGGAGCTTGGCGTTGGTGTGGCCGGCGCTGAACGGGTATTCGGTGCCGGTGTGCTTGCACTGGCGGGTGAACTGGTTGCGGTCGTAGTCGCCCCAGCTGGCCCACGGCCGCCGGTTGCTCTCGTGTTCCGTGGCCAGCAGCCGGCAGGCCTCGGCGAACGTGACGCCCGAGTCCACTTCCTCCTGCGTCAACGAGGTCAGGTCGGTGCAGAACGCACTCACCCTCGACCGTTGCGGGCGCACCAGCACGCGGTGCTTGCCGAGCCGTGTGCCCCCGGCGAGGTCGACGACGGTGAGGCCGATCTCGATGATCTCGCTCACCTGCCCGGGCGGCGGCTGCCCGTCCCAGCAGGTCGCCTCCACGTCGACGATGTTGATCAAACTCACATCGCGTGAGTCTAGGGACGGGCCCGCAGGAAGCCGACCAGTTTTCGCGCCGCCCCCGCAGGAACGGCAAGGACCGTCCCCGGCGACTTGCTGTCCCTGATCGCAGCCAGATCGCCACGCAGTTCGACACAGTTGCCGGTCGGCCCCGACCGGGATGACTTCCGCCAGCTCACCGCAACTCCTCGTGGATCTTGTCCGTGGCCCGCACGGAAGGACCGCATGAGACCCGCGTCGGCAGGTCGCGTGAGTCTAGGGACGGGCCCGCAGGAAGCCGACCAGTTTTCGCGCCGCCCCCGCAGGAACGGCGAGCACCGTCCCCGGCGACTTGCTGTCCCTGATCGCAGCCAGATCGCCACGTAACTCGACGCAGTTGCCGGTCTCCCCAGACCGCGAGGACCTACGCCACATGCTCATACCTCCTCGAGAACCTGCCGCAGCATCGCCACGCTCGCAGGTGTGGACAGCGCGATCCTCTCCAGCTTGCCAACCAGCTCGAGATATGTCTCGGCAATCTCGTCGTGCAGATAAAGGCTGCCGTTCCTGGCCTCCACGTTGACGACCGGGCTGGTGTTCGCGAACTCCATGAGCCGCCAGGAGTGGAGCACCAGCGAGTGGGGCTGGTGCTCCCGCACGATCCGGACCCCGATTCCCCGGTCCCGCGCCCCCATCAGGTGCCGCAGCTGCTCGCGCAGCGCCTCGGGCCCGCCGAAGGGAGTCCGCAAGGCGGCCTCGCCGATGTAGGCGACGTAGTCGACCGTGCCGAGGATCTGCTGTCTGCGCAGCCGAGCCATCCAACGCGCCTCGATGACCTCCGCCGCCACCCCGCCTGATCGCATCAGACCGACCGCGTAGCGGTAGGTCTGCAGCAGCCCGGGGACCAGGTTCACCGACCAGTCCGTCAGCCGGATGGCCTCCGCCTCGTAGCTGGCGATGGCCCCCATGTCCATGGGCACCCCGGGCAGCGGCAGGTCCCACCACCCCGACCCGTGCCCCGCGCGAGCCGACTCGACCAGCTCCACCCGTTGCGCCAGCGGCAACTTGTAGATCGTCGAGATGGTCGCCACGTCCTCCGGCGAGATGTGCCGCTTCCCGGTCTCGATCCGCGACATCGTGCTCGGCGACCACTGCGCCAGCTTCGCCGCCTCCTCGAGCGAAAGCTCCGTCTGCTCTTTCCTGACCGCCCGCAAACGCGCCCCGATGATCCGGTCCCGCGCCCGCGGCGCTTTCCGCTCCCCACCCATGTCCCAGCCCTTTCCGCAATCGCAATTTCCGGCTTCCTGCCAGGCACGAAACTACCGTTCGGAAATCAGGAAAAGAAAACCGGCACGGAAACGACGAAATTATGACGCGGGAGTGTAAATGAGCCAGGAGGTGCACGTCAGCTCATGGGTTTCCATCAAGCCCGGGTGCTCGATCTCGTACCGCGTCAACGGCGACGAGATCGAGTTCCAGTTCGGTGCCACGGCCGACGGGCTGGAGTTCGTGTTCCACACCGCCGCGCTGCGCGACTTCGTCGATGTCGCGCAGGCGGCGATGTCGGAACGTCAGTGACAGAGCGCCGGGTCCGCCTGGAAGCCCGGGGTGTCCCGCGGGCCGCTCACCGGCACCCGCGCGACCTCGGTGGCGACGCCCCCGTCGACCACGTACGCGACGTACTCCCCCTCGTAGCGCGTGTAGTCGAGGTCGACCGCCTGACCGCTGACCTGGATCAGCTGACGGCCGTCGTGGTCGTCCACGCAGCCGTAGCGGACGATCGCGGCGAGGCCGCCGCCCTCCATGAGCCGCAGCGGCGTGCCGTCGGCGAGCTTGACCGGCGTCAACGCTGTGCCGTGCAGGCCCCACACGCCGTAGTGGTCGGTGTTGGCGCCGACCATCTCCGTCACGACCACCTCGTCGCGGCCGTCCGCGTCGACGTCCACGACCCGCATCGGCTGCGTGCCGGCGATCAGGCTCGACGACACCGTCGCGGTCAGCCGCTTGCCGCCGACCCTGGCGGTCAGGACCTGCTCGTCCATGTTGCCGTCGACGGTCCGCAGCGTCACCCGGTCCATCCGCCCGTCACCGTTGAGGTCCGCGTACACGGTCTGAACGTCGGCGTCGGCGGTCACGGCCTGCCGCTCGCCCGAATGCACCTGCCCCGCCAACCCGAAAACCGTCGCCGACAGGGCAAGCGCGGACGCAACGAAATTGAACACGTGATTCTCCCCAGAATTAATCGCAACCGGCCGCGAGGAATTCCTCGCGGCCCTCCCACAGCAAAGGAGACGCGGCGGATCAGGCCGCGTTGTGCGATGTGACCTGGATCACGCGTGCTTCGCGGACGCCGCCTTCTGCAGCCCGAGCAGCTCGACGGAAACCTCGCGCATCTCCACCTTGCGGATCTTTCCCGTGACGGTCATCGGGAACTCGTCGACCACCCGCACGTATCGGGGGATCTTGTAGTGCGCGAGTTTTCCGGTGCAGAACTCGCGGAGGGCCTCGACGGTCAGCGGCTCCGCGCCTTCCCGCATGCGGACCCACGCCATCAGCTCCTCGCCGTACTTCTCGTCCGGCACGCCGATGACCTGGGCGTCGAGGATGTCCGGGTGCGTGTAGAGGAACTCCTCGATCTCGCGCGGGTACACGTTCTCGCCGCCGCGGATGACCATGTCCTTGATGCGGCCGGTGATGTTGAGGTAGCCCTCGTCGTCCATCACCGCGAGGTCGCCGGTGTGCATCCAGCGCGCCTTGTCGATGGCCTCGGCCGTCTTGTCCGGCTGCTCCCAGTAGCCCAGCATCACCGAGTAGCCGCGGGTGCACAGCTCACCTGGCGTGCCGCGCGGCACGGTCAGGCCGGTCTCCGGGTCGACGACCTTCACCTCGAGGTGCGGCAGCACCCTGCCCACAGTGGACACACGGCGGTCGAGCGAGTCGTCCTTGCGGGTCTGCGTGGAGACCGGCGACGTCTCGGTCATGCCGTAGGCGATGGTCACCTCCGCCATACCCATCCGCTCGATGACCTGCTTCATCACCTCGACCGGGCACGGCGAGCCCGCCATGATCCCGGTCCGCAGCGATGACAGGTCGTACGACTCGAAACCGGGCTCGGCCAGCTCGGCGATGAACATGGTCGGCACCCCGTACAGCGAGGTGCACCGCTCGGCGGCCACCGCTTCGAGGGTGAGCTTCGGCTCGAAGCCCGGCCCGGGGTAGACCATGCAGGCGCCGTGGGAGGTGGCGGCGAGGTTGCCCATGACCATGCCGAAGCAGTGGTACAGCGGCGGGACGATGCAGATGCGGTCCTGTTCGGTGTAGGAGCACATCTCGCCGACGAAGTAGCCGTTGTTGAGGATGTTGTGGTGCGACAGGGTCGCGCCCTTCGGGAACCCGGTGGTCCCGGAGGTGTACTGGATGTTGATCGGGTCGTCCGCGGACAGCCGGGCCTGCAGCTCGGTGAGGTGCGCGACCGACCCGCCCCGCCCGATGGCGACCAGTGAGGTCCACTCCTCCCGCCCGATGAGCAGCACGTCCTGCAGGTCGGGGCACTCGCCGCGCACTTCGTCGATCATGGCCGCGTAGTCGGAAGTCTTGAAGCTCGGCGCGGCGACGAGCGTGCGGATGCCGGCCTGGTTGAGCACGTACTTCAGCTCGTGCACCCGGTAGGCGGGGTTGATGTTGACCAGGATGGCGCCGATCTTGGCGGTCGCGTACTGCGTGAACGTCCACTCGGCACAGTTCGGCGCCCAGATCCCGACCCGGTCGCCCTTGTCGACGCCGAGGTCCACCAGCCCGAGCGCGACGGCGTTGACCTCGTCGGCGAACTGCCGGTACGTCCAGCGGCGCCCGGTCGAGTGCTCGACCAGCGCCTCCCGGTCCGGCCAGGCCGCGACGGCGCGGTCGAGGTTGTCACCGATCGTGTCGCCGAGCAGCGGCTTCTCGGACGTACCGGACACGTAGCTCGGCACCGCTGGCGTGGTCATGTGAGCCTCCCGGGAACGACTGGCACCACGGTATGTCTACATCCGCGTCACGTCTCGCTCAACGTTCGTCAACACAGGTTCGCCGCTGTCGACAAAGATGGAAGGCACGATGAGCCTCGCCATCACCGTGCACGGGTCGAACGTGCGCCTGGCGGGCGCGGTGGACGTCCAGACCGCGCCCGCGCTGCGTGCCGAGCTGACGGAACTCATCAACGCGGCGAGCCCCGGCACGGAGCTGAGCGTCGACCTCGGCGAGATCTCGGTACTGGACTCGACCGGCCTGTCCACCCTGGTGAAGGCCCACCGCCTGGCCACGGCCAGGGAAGCGCGCCTCACGCTGACCGACCTCCCGGACCACATCGCGCGGATGCTCAACATCACGGGCCTGGACCTGCTGCTCAACCTGGCCTGACCCTGCTCCATTCGAGGGCATTCGACCGAAAGACGGCTGCCTTCGCGCTTGCCCAGGGCACGATCACGTATCCCCGGACCAGGTGGAGCACGTGGAAGACTACGAACCACTCGACTCGGTGAACGGCAGCCGATGGGTCGAGGACCGGCGAGAGCTCGCCTCCCTAATTGCGCAAGCCCTGTCGGATCCCGAGATCGCCGACGCTCTGCGCACATTGGGCGTACCTGCCCCGGAGGCGGCACGAGAGATCAGCGACCGAAATGGCCTGTTCGCCCGGTTTCGTACAGCGCAGCGGTGGCCAATCCGACTGAGGCTCTTCGAGGAGGTGGCCGACGCACGGTTCCCTCGGCTGCGACCAGGCGTAGGTGCGCTGTACGGACTGGCGCTTGTCGGCGCGTACCTTGCGGTGCTGTTGATGGCCTATCCCCGGATGCCGGTCCACCACCAGGTGTTCGGCTTGGTGGGCCTGGGCGCCACAGTTGCTGTGGCCGTTCGACTTGCCAGGAAAGACGTGGTCGTGGCGCGACGAGCGGTCCAGGCGATTCGGGAACCACACCGCGCACCGAATCTGCTCCGGGACATCGTCCTGGCAGAGGTACGGCAATACCTCGCTGAACACGGCCTGGTGCGGTACGGCACAGAGTTGCCAGTCGACCAGACCGGCCTCATCGGCGGTGCCGTCGAGCCGACGACGATCGTCACCCCCGCCGGGCAGCAACTACAGAGACTCGCCCAGAGTTCTGCGTCCGACGCAGTCGCTCTCGCAGGCCCCAGGGGCGTGGGCAAGACGACAACGATCCGCGCTATCGCGGACGGCATGTTCAGCGACGCTGATGAACCACCGCCGCTCGCAGTGGTGACGGCCGCACCATCCCGTTACGAACCGCGCGATTTCGTGCTACACCTGCACGCAGCGCTGTGCCGCCGAGTCATCGCGCTGTTGAACGGGTACTTACGTCTCCCACCCGAGGACAACAAGAGGTGGCGGATCCGGTGGCAGTGGTTCAAGCCATGGCTCATCGTCGCTGGGCTCATCATCTTCCTTCTCATCATGGCGCGTGGGTTGTGGGATCCCTCGTACCCGGACTTCTCGTCCATGTTCTGGGACCGGCCAGACAGCCCACCCAAGTCGGGCGCCGCCTGGCCGGATCCAGTACCACTGGCGTTCTTCGACACCCTGCGGTTCACCGTGGCTTTTGCCCTCTTCGGCGTCTTCGTCCAAGTCGTCGCCATCTTCGCGTTCGTCGTCGTCCGCGAGATCCACCGCTTCCTCGACGAGCCGGGAGATTGGCGGCTGACGACGCTGCGCACGGAGGCGTACGACGAACTGCACCGCATCCGGTTTCTGCAGACGTTCACGAGTGGCTGGTCCGGGAAGATCGGCCTGCCATACGGCGCCGACCTCGGCTTGAACCGATCAACTCAACTAGCCGAGCAGACGCTCACGCATCCGGAGGTGGTCGACAACTTCCGGCGGTTTGCGCAGCGGTGCGCGACCACACTGGTCAGAACCGGGGTCGCGGGACGGCTCGTCATCGCCATCGACGAGCTTGACAAGATCACGGATCCGGAGCAGGTGCACGAGTTCGTCAACGAAGTCAAAGGGATCTTCGGCGTTCCAGGCTGCCTGTTCCTGGTCTCGGTGTCGGAAGATGCCATTGTTGCGTTCGAGCGGCGCGGCATCCCAGTCCGCGACGCGTTCGACAGCGCGTTCACCCACATGATCCGGCTGGAGAACTTCACCCTCTCGGAGAGCAAACGCTGGCTGTCGCGGCGGTTGCTGGCTGTTCCGGATCAGTTCACTTACCTGCTTCACTGCCTGTCAGGTGGCCTCCCACGGGAGTTGCAGCGCGCGACGAACGAACTGGTCGACATCGTCCGTGACGACAAGTGCGCCGATCTGGCACACGTGACCACGACCATGCTCGACCGGGAGCTGGCCCGCAAGGCTCATGCCTTCGCCGCGGCTGCCCAGCGGTTCGAGGACGCCCCGGAGCTGTCGTCCTATCTGAGCGACCTGATGACCATGACCGAACCCTCAGTCGACCAGCTGGCACTGGCTCACCGGCTCGCACCGGCAGGAGCGACCAATGAGCTTCAACGAATCCGCTGGCAGAGCGCATGCTTCCTGCTCTTCTGCGTGACTGTTCGAGAGGTGTTCGTCAACACGCTGAGCAAGGATGGACTGAGGAATCTCGACTCGCTCGCCCGTGCACGCGCACACCTCGCCGTCGATCCGCAGACGGCGTGGCAACTCGTGCAGTCAGTGCGGTCTGCCGCCGACCTCGGGGAGAACGATTGACCTCACAGGCTTGAACGACCTGCTCAACCTCGCCTGACCTGCCCTTTCGGCAAAAACCCGAGCGAAAGTCCCATTCGCTCGGATTCGTGCCGCGCAACCGCGGCGGATCACCCTCGTAGCGCGTATGTTCGAAACCAGCTCGAAGAACGCCCACGTCAGGAGGGATCGAAAATGCGTCCGCCGTGACCACACCGAACCGACACAATGCGCCCATGCCGCCGTTCCGCTGGGACCTCGTGACCCCCGACCAGCTCGGGTCACTCCTCGACGACGTCGCAGAACCCTCCCTGTGGTTCCGCGACGATCTGGTGACCTGCGCCGGAAAGGTGCTCGCCCGCGGCGGTGACGCGCGGCTGGTGTTCGTCGGCCGCTCGCTGGACTCGATGTTCGACCTGCTCAGCGGCGCCCTACCGGACCGGGTGACACGCCTGCCGCTGTCGTTCGCCGGGTTCACCCAGGCGCACGTCCCCAGGGCCCGCGAGGTGCTGACCGAGCACGGCATCACCCCGGCGACCCTCGCCCGCGAAGCGGTGACCTTCGTGGACGTGGTGTTCCGGGGCAGCACGTTCGGCGAACTCTTCTCGCTGCTTGACAACTGGACAGTGGATTCTCGCGCACCATGGGACGTGATCCGCCGGCAGCTGCGGTTCGTCGGCGTCACCGTCCAGGGGAAGACGAGCCCCAACACCTGGCGCTGGCACCAGCACGCCGAGTGGACCGCGCGGCTGCCGGCCCGCGCGGTCCAGAACGTGTCGCTGCTCTACCTCGTCTGGACCTACTTCGGCGACCACCAGACGAAGCTGACCAGGTCGTTCCGGCCCGAGGCCTGGTACGCGGACGACGACGGCCCGGACAGGGGCGACCGGACCAGGCAAGCCCTCGCCGAAGCCGTCGCTCTCGTCCGGTACGGGCGCGGCCGCGAAGGGCGGCGGGCGCTCGCCCGTGCCACCGACGGGGAACCCGCCCGCCGGGAGAGCTGGCTACGGAGTCTCGTCACCGAACTCGGGCGGTGACCACGGCAGCTTGACCACGAGGCACGGCCCGCCGACGAAGACGCCACCGTCCACCCCGAGCGCCTTGCCACCGGCGTACTCGTAGGGGCTGTCGACCATGGCCGGGGCGATGCCCAGCTGGTCCGCGATCACCGAGTGCCCGTGCACGACCTGCTCCCCGCCCAGCACGGTCAGCAGCCGGGTCGCGACATCGGCTCCGTTCGGCCCGCGGAACGCGTGGCGTGTGGTCAGCCGCCGCCACACCTCCCACCACTCCACGATGTCGTCGGAGTCCAGGACGTCCTGGATGTTCTCGTTGATCTCCTCGATGTCCGCGCCCCACACCAGGTACTCGAGGGTGTCGGAGTGCATCAGCAGGTGGTCGCCGACCAGCTCGACCGCGGGGCGGGAGGTCAGCCACTCGATGTGCTCGTCGGTGACCGCCTCCTGGTCGGTGAGCTGGCCGCCGTTCATCTCCCAGCTGCGGGCGAAACTGCGCGGGCCGAAGTCCGACGGGACCTCCGTCTCGCCGAAGCGGTGCATGCCGAGCAGGAGGATCTCGTGGTTGCCGAGCAGGGCCTGCACCTGGCCGCCCGCGTCGGCGGCCTCCTCGGACAGGCGCATGACCAGGTCGATCACGCCGATGCCGTCGGGACCCCGGTCCACGAAGTCACCGAGGAACCACAGGTGGTCCTCGCCGCCGGACCAGTTCGCCTCGTCGTCGATCAACCCGGCGTCGGCGAGTGCGGCGAGCAACTCGTCGAGATGCCCGTGCACGTCACCGACCACGTAGGTCGACGGTCCTTCTTCCTGCACACCGCGACAATATGCCAGGCCGATTTCGCCCGCTTCTCAGTCGGCAAAAAGTTGCCGCGGCGCTCAGGCCGGGAACGGGTCGTCGACGTTCCCGACCAGGTCAGCGACCGAGTCGATGACCCTGCTGGGCCGGTAGGGAAATCGCTCGGCCGTTTCCGGGTTCGAAATGCCGGTGAGCACGAGAATCGTGCGCAAACCGGCTTCGAGCCCGGACCGGACGTCGGTGTCCAGGCGGTCGCCGATCATGAGGGTGGACTCCGAGTGCGCGCCGAGGGTGTTCAGCGCGGACCGCATCATCAACGGGTTCGGCTTGCCGACGAAGTACGGCGCGTGGCCGGTGGCCTTCTCGATCAGCGCCGCGACCGAGCCGGTGGCGGGCAGGGAGCCCTCGCGCGACGGGCCGGTCGCGTCCGGGTTGGTGGCGATGAACCGGGCGCCCTGCTCGATCAGCCGGATCGCCGTGGTGATCGACGTGAAGCTGTACGTGCGGGTCTCGCCGAGCACGACGTAGTCGGGGTCGCGGTCGGTGAGCACGTAGCCGATCTCGTGCAGCGCGGTGGTCAGGCCGGCCTCGCCGATGACGAACGCCGAACCGTCCGGGCGCTGCGAGTCGAGGAACTTCGCGGTGGCCAGCGCGGAGGTCCAGATCGACTCCTCCGGCACGTCGAGGCCGGTGCGGTGCAGGCGTGCCCGCAGGTCACGCGGGGTGTAGATGGAGTTGTTGGTGAGCACGAGGAACTGGTTGCCCTTGGCGCGCAGCTCCTCGATCAGTTTGTCCGCCCCCGGGATGAGGTGCTCCTCGTGCACCAGCACCCCGTCCATGTCCATCAGGTAGGTCCACTTGCGCGGTTCGGCCATGCGTCCATTGTCGCGGCAACGCCGTGAACATCCACCTCGGCCGCCTTCACCGCGAGGAACACCTGGTCGCCGGGGGCCAGGGCGAGGTCCGCGACGGCGGCCGGGGTGAGGTCGGCGGTGAGCCCGTCGGCGGGACCGTCGCCGACGGCACGCACGCGGACGACGTCGCCACGTGGTTCGAGTGCGCCGACCGTCGCGGGGAAGACGTTGCGGGGACTGCCTTGCGGGCGCTCGATGTGGACGGCGACCGCCGCCGGGCGGAACACGGCGACGGCCGGTTCCCCCTCGACGACGTCCTCGCTGTGGGCGCCCGCGACCGGGGTGCCATCGGCGGTGACGAGGCCGTCGGCGGTGGCGATCCCCGCGATCAGGTCGAGCCCGGCGATGCGGGCGGCGAACGGGGTGCGCGGTGCGGAGAGGACGGTCTTCACCGCGCCCTGTTCGACGATGCGACCCTGGTCGAGGACCAGCACCCGGTCGGCGAGCACGAGCGCGTCCAGCGGGTCGTGGGTGACGAGCACGACCTGGGTGTCCGGGTTGGCACGCAGCACGCGACGGACCAGGCCGCGCAGGGCGGGCGCGGCATCGACGTCGAGGGCGGCGAAGGGCTCGTCGAGCAGCAGCAGCGCGGGGTCGGTGGCGAGGGCCCTGGCGAGCGCGACGCGCTGCTGCTGCCCGCCGGACATGGCCCGAGGACGACGGTCCGCGAGCGACGCGGCGTCCACTTCGGTCAACAGGGTCCGGGCTTTCTCCTCCGCCGCCGCGCGTTTCTCACCGAGCGCTCGGGGCCCGAACGCGACGTTGCCGAGCGCGGTCAGGTGCGGGAACAGCAGCGGGTCCTGCGAGAGAAGCCCGACCCGCCGGTCGTACGGCCGCACGAAAGTAGATTTGTCGACAAGTGTCCTGCCGTTGACGGCGAGGTGGCCTCGGTCGGGCCTCAGCAGCCCGGCGAGCACGTCCAGCAGCGTGGACTTGCCCGCGCCGTTGGGCCCGAGGACGGCGACCACCTCGCCGGGTGCCGCGGTGAAGGCGACCTCGAGGCGGAACTCGCCGCGGACGACGGTGACGTCGACGTCGATCACAGGCGGCCCTCCACGGCCCGGGGGCGGGCCACGGCGATGACCACGACGGCGACGACGACGAGCAGCAACGAGAGGGCGACCGCACCGTCCACATCGGTCTCGCCGAGCGTGTAGACCTCGAGCGGCAAGGTCCTGGTCACCCCCTCGAGCGAGCCTGCGAAGGTGATGGTGGCGCCGAACTCGCCGAGCGCACGGGCGAACGACAGCACGAGCCCGGACCCGAGCGCGGGCAGCAGCAGGGGCACGGTGACACGCCGGAACACCGTCCAGGGCCGCGCACCGAGGGTCGCGGCGACCGTCTCGTACCGCTCCCCCGCGGTGCGCAGCGCGCCTTCCAGTGCCACGACGAGGAACGGCATCGCGACGAACGTCTGCGCGATCACCACGGCGGCGGTGGTGAACGGGATGCGCCAGCCGAACAGGAAGTCGAAGAACTGGCCGGCGAAACCGTTGCGCCCCAACAGGTACAGCAACGCGAGCCCGCCGACGACGGGCGGCAGCACCAGCGGCAGCAGCACGACCGCCCGCATCAGGCGGATGCCGGGCACGTGCGCTCGGGCCAGCACGACCGCCAGCGGACCACCGAGCAGCAGGCACAGGACCGTCGACGCTGCCGCCGTCCGCAACGACAGCTCCAGAGCGGCCAGCGCGGACGGGGAGGTCACCAGGGCGGGGAACTCCGCGAGATCGGTGCGGGTGACGAGCCCGACGATCGGCAGCACCACCAGCGCCAGCGCCAGGCACGCCGGCACCCAGAGCAGCGCCGGGACCGCCGTGCTCGTCCGCCTCCTGCCGGTGCTGCTGGTCACGGGACGACGAACCCGACCTTCTCCAGCTCGGCCTTGCCCACGTCGCCCGTGACCAGGTCGACGAACTCCTTGGCGAGGTCCGCCCGCGGCGCGTCCTTGAGCACGGTGATCGGGTAGGAGTTGACCGCATCCTCCGACTCGGGGAAGGCGATGCCCTTGACCTTGTCGCCGGCGGAGTTCACGTCGGTGACGTAGACGAGGCCGGCGTCCGCCTCACCGGTCTGGACCTTGTTGAGCACGGACTTGACGTCCTGCTCCTCGCTGACCGGCCTGATCGTCACGCCGGCGGCCTGCTCGACCTTCTCGGTCGCGGCGCCGCACGGCACCTGCGGTGCGCACACGACCACGACGACACCGTCCTTGGCGAGGTCAGCGAAGGAGGCGATGCCCGCGGGGTTGTCCGGCGGCACGGCGATGGTGAGCCGGTTGGTCGCGAAGACCTCGGGTGTCCCGTCGGCCAGCCCGGCGTCGGTCACCTTCGCCATGTTCTTCTCGTCGGCGGAGGCGAACACGTCGGCCGGCGCGCCGTTGGTGATCTGCTGCACCAGCGCCGACGAGCCGGCGAAGCTGATCTTCACGTCGACACCGGGGTGGTCGGCCTCGAACTTCTTCTCCAGCGCGGTGAACGAGTCGGTGAGCGAGGCGGCGGCGAGCACGGTCAACGTCCGCGCCTCCGTCCCCGTCTCGCCGGAAGCCCCCGCGCCGGACGACGAGCACCCGGCCACCAGGAGCCCAACGGCCACGACGGCCGCACCCAGCTTGCGCATGAAACCTCTCCTCAGGGGACCTCGACGGCGACGGAGGTCGCCTTGACCACCGCGACGGCCAGCGAGCCGGGCTCGAGCGCCAGCTCGCGCACCGCCTCCGCACTCATCAGCGACACGACCCGGTAGGGCCCGCACTGGATCTCGACCTGCGCCATCACGGTGTCGGCGACGACGTGGGTGACCAGCCCGACGAACCGGTTGCGCGCGGACCGCCCCACGCTCGTCGGGTCGTGCACGTCGGCGGCGTTGTCCCGCGCGAACGCGGCCAGCGCGGCCCCGTCGACGACTTTCCGCCCGGCGGAGTCGACCCCGGCGGTCAGCTGCCCCCCGTCCACCCACCGGCGAACCGTGTCGTCGCTGACCCCGAGCAGTCGAGCTGCTTCGGACATCCGAAACTGCGGCATGAGAAGGAGGATATAGCCGCAAACGCGGAAGTCCCAGGCGCGGCTAACCTTGAGGTGTGACCACCGTCCGAGTGCGCTACTTCGCGGGTGCCCGAGGCGCGGTCGGCCTCTCCGAGGAGACCGTGTCCGTGCCGGAAGACGCCACCGTGCAGGCCCTGGTGAGCGACCTGGGCACGCGACACGGCGAGAAACTCACCCGCGTGCTGACGGCCTGCAGCTTCCTGCTGGACGGCGTGGCGGTCCGGGACCTGTCGACCCCCCTCCCGGACAACTCGGAAGTGGACGTCCTCCCTCCGTTCGCAGGCGGCTGACCAGCAGGTCAGCGCCACCCGCCTCGACACGGCGACACCTCCCCGGGAACCGCGCCCCCGAGCTGAACGCTTGGCCCGTGCGCGCCCGTTTTCGCACGTCGCCGCACCCGCCAAGTGGCGGAATCGCCAGTTCAAACCGCTCCACACCCCCGGACTGGCGCGAAAAGATGCGGCGATTGGTGACCTGAGGCACGATCAGACTGATCGACAAGGGCCGTTACCGCCCGACCACGGGCGGCGACATCGGCGCACTTGCGCCCCTTACTGCCCTTCTTTCCCCGAGATCATTTCAACCTGGGATTGCGCAGGGCTTTGCGCCAGGTAACGGAGTGAATTCAGCGTGCAGTCGCCGTACCCTTCACGCCTGCTTCCGCAACGTGACCCAACCCTCAGCCAGAGTGAATTGTTGAGGTGCAATCACGGGGTTATAACGGCCCAAAACATGGCTCTGACCTGCGGTTACACACCCCATCGCGATACCCCGAATAGTGTTACTGTGACGACGGTCACATGCCTTACAATTTTGCAACTCGCTTTTGGATACGTACCGTCGCTCTCTGGTTGGCCCCGACCAACCGGCAGGACCCGAGTGCCCGGAGCGTCATCCCGATCCGGCGGGCACGAAGGAGATATCCCCCGAGTGAAAGAAAGCCTCCGGATCGGGACACAGGGTCTTACCGGCCCTTTGGCAGACGCAGGGGCAGAGACAGAAATGGCGTATCGAGGCATTCACCGCAAGCCGTCCACCTCCGTTCGTCGCACCATCGCTCGCGTCGTCGTTGCCGGCGTCGCGGTCGGTGCGCCACTGGCGGTGGCACCCGCTTTCGCGTCTGCCGACCCCGTCAACTGGGACGCGATCGCGCAGTGCGAGAGCGGCGGTAACTGGAGCATCAACACCGGCAACGGTTACTACGGTGGTCTGCAGTTCACCCAGAGCACGTGGGAGGCCAACGGCGGGTCCGGCAACCCGGCGAACGCGTCGCGTGAGGAGCAGATCCGGGTCGCGAACAACGTGCTGCAGACGCAGGGCATCGGCGCATGGCCGGTGTGCGGCGCTCGTGCGGGCGCCAGCGGCGGTGGCGGCGGTGCCGCCCCGCAGCAGCAGCAGAGCGCGCCGGTCGAGCAGACCCAGCAGCAGCAGCAGGAGGAGGCCCCGGTCCAGTCCGCGCCGGCGCGTCCGATCCTGGTCAAGTCCAACCCGAAGGGCGACTACACCGTCGTCGCGGGCGACTCCCTGTCGAAGATCGCCACCGAGAAGAAGGTGGCCGGCGGCTGGCAGGCGCTGTACCAGAAGAACAAGCAGTTCATCGGCGACCCCAACCTGATCGTCCCCGGTCAGAAGATCGCCACCAAGTAACTGGCTGGTTCAGGCGAGAAGGACTCCACCGCGGTCCCCCGGCGGTGGAGTCCTTCTCTGTCGGTGGTGCGGGCTACGGTCCGCCCCATGAACCGAACGGACCGGCTGTACGGGATCGTCGAGGACCTGCGGGCAGCCGCGCCGCTGCGGCGCAGTGCCCGCCAGCTCGCCGCCCGGTACGAGGTCAGCGTCCGCACCATCGAGCGGGACATCAGTGCCTTGCAGCAGGTCGGCGTGCCGATCTACGCCGACACCGGCAGGCGCGGCGGCTACGCCATCGACCCGGCGCGGACACTGCCACCCCTCAACTTCACCCCGGCCGAGGCGGTCGCCGTCTCGGTGGCGCTGAAGCAGGCCGCGGGCTCCCCGTTCGCGCGGGCCGCGAGCAGCGCGCTGCGGAAGATCATGGCCGCCATGCCCGCACACGAGGCGTCGGCCACGCGGGAGCTGGCCGGCCGGGTCGGCTTCCTGTTCCCGGAGACCGAGGCACCGGCCATCCCCGTCGTCATCGAGGAC
Source organism: Actinophytocola sp. KF-1 (assembly GCF_054661535.1). NCBI lineage: Bacteria > Bacillati > Actinomycetota > Actinomycetes > Pseudonocardiales > Pseudonocardiaceae > Actinophytocola > Actinophytocola sp. KF-1. The sequence continues at coordinate 217,251 of NZ_BAAFVK010000016.1, forward strand.
GCGCTCGCCGCGCGCCATGTGCTGCGGCTGGACTACGTCGACAAGCGCGGCACGCCGACCGAGCGGCTCGTCGAGCCGGTCATGTTCGTCGCCAATGAGGAGAACTGGTACCTGGTCGGGTGGTGCCGCCTGCGTGACCAGCTGCGGGCCTTCCGCCTCGACCGGGTCGTCGCCGTCCATGACACCGGCGAGTCCGTGCCCGACCGGCCGACCGAGGACCTCAATCTCCCCTATCACGTGACGCAGGCCACAGCGTTCACGTGAAACCGGGCTGGAAACACCGACAGGACGTTGTCGCCGACGAGCCCGATCGTGGTGCCACGCACGAGATGAGGAGGCACCACATGGCACACGGCTCGGTCGACTGGTTCCAGATCGACACCGACGACACCCAGAGCACCGAACGGTTCTACGGCGAGCTGTTCGACTGGACCTTCGCGAACGACCCCAACAGCCCCGGCTACCGGCTCGTCACCGCGAAGGACTCGAACCGTCCGCAGGGCGGCGTGTCCACCGGCACGCGCAACCGGGCCACGTTCTTCGTGGTCGTGTCGGACGTCGCCGCGACCGCCGCGCAGGCCGAGCGGCTCGGCGGCAAGGTGGTCGACCCACCGACGACGACGCCGGACGGCCTGACCTTCGCGCACCTGCTCGACCCGGCGGGCAACCACATCGGCGTCTACTCGCCGATCGAGAAGTGACGCACTAGGGGCGCGTATCGAACTGGACCGCGCCCGGCTGCGCATACAGCTAGACGAGTAATGCGTAAGTCGGGGCGGTGGCTGGAGACGGACGAAGGGTGTTCAAGATCCGTTTGTGACGACAGACCTGAACACCCTTCTGACCGCACTCTACGTCAAGATCGATGACTACCTCGCTGGTGGGCGTCGGATGGGCAGACCACCGAAGCTCACTGACGCGGAGCTGGTGACGTTGGCTGTGGCCCAGGCGCTGCTCGGTTTCACCTCCGAGGCACGGTGGCTGCGGTTCCTGCCCTTACGGATGCCCGGCGCGTTCCGATATCTGCCTGGTCAGTCCGGTTACAACCGGCGCCTGCGTGCCGCACTACCACTGATCAAGCAGGTCATGCGGCTGGTAGCCGCGGACACCGATCTATGGACCGACACCACCTGGATAGTCGATTCAACCCCGGTGGAGTGCGGCCGGTCCCTGCCCACCGTGAAGCGCTCGGAACTGGCCGGCTGGGCCAAGTACGGCTACTGCCGCTCACACTCGCGCTGGTTCTGGGGCCTGCGCCTGCACCTGGTCTGCACCCCGGCCGGCCTACCGGTCGCCTGGGCGTTGGCCGACCCGAAGATCGACGAACGGCAGGTCCTCGTGGCCATCTGCGACCACGAACCCCACCTGCTCACCGAACGCCCCGGACTGCTCATCATCGCCGACAAGGGCTACATCTCCCGCGAACTCGACCACTACCTCACCCAGCGCGGGATCCAACTGATCCGACCGTCCTACCGCAACCGCACACCACACCCCGGCGAACCGCTACTCAAGTCGATCCGCCAACTCATCGAATCGGTCAACGACACATTGAAAGGCCAACTCAACCTCGAACAACACGGCGGACGCACCATCGAAGGCGTCGGAGTCCGCATCGCCCAACGCCTCCTCGCCCTCACCGCCGCCATCTGGCACAACCGCGCCACCGGCCAAGCCATCACCCGATCCCTGACCGCCTACGACCACTGACCGAGTTACGCATCATTCGTCTAGGGGCAGTTGACCCACTCGTCGGTGCCGTCGGTGAAGACCTGGTGCTTCCAGATGGGCAGCCGGGCCTTCACGTCGTCGACGAGGTCGGCGCAGGCGGCGAACGCCTCCGCACGGTGTTCGCCCGCCACGGCGCAGGCCAGCGCCACGTCACCGATGGCGAGGGGACCGATGCGGTGGCTGACGGCGACCGCCCGCACACCCCGGTGGCGGGCGGCCACGTCGGCGGCCACCTCCTCGATCACCGCCTTCGCGCTCGGGTGGCCCTCGTAGTCGAGGTGGGTGACGCCCTTGCCGCCGTCGTGGTCGCGGACCACGCCCGCGAACGTGACCACCGCACCGGCGGCGTCGTCCCCGACCAGGGCGGCGTGCTCGTCGACGGAGATCGGCGCCTCGCTGATCTCCGCGCGCAACACCCGCGCGGCGGGCCAGGAGGCCGGCTTGTGGTCGCCGCCGCGGAGCTGGTCGAGGGCGTGGTCGAGCACGCCGTCGAGCACGCCGAGGCCGTCCTTCACGCCGCCGGACGAGCCGGGCAGGTTGACGACCAGCGTCCGGCCGACGACGCCCGCCACCCCGCGGGACAGCACGGCGGTCGGGACCTTCGGCAGGCCGGCGTCGCGGATGGCGTCGGCGAGGCCGGGGATCTCGTAGTCGAGCAGGCGGCGGGTCATCTCCGGGGTGGCGTCGGTGGGGCTGATGCCCGTGCCGCCGGTCGTGATGACCACGTCGGCGCCGACCGCGTCCCGCAGCGCGGCCAGCACGGGCTCACCGTCCGGGACGACCACGGGGTCGGGCACGTCGAACCCGCGCGACCGCAGCCAGGCGACGATCACGGGTCCGGTCTTGTCCTCGTACACGCCGGCGGCGGCCCTGTTCGACGCAGCGATGACGACAGCGGTGCTCATCGGCCCTCCGGTCGGGTCCAGACCCCGGTCTTGCCGCCCTCCTTGCGCTCGACACGCACCTCGGACAGCACAGCGGCCGGGTCGACGGCCTTGATCATGTCGTGGAGCGTGAGGCCCGCGACCGTCACCGCGGTCAGCGCCTCCATCTCGACACCGGTCTGGCCGCTGGTGCGGACCGTCGCGGTGATGGCCACCGCGTCGGTGCCCAGGTCGAAGTCGACGGTCACGCCGGTGATCGCCAGCGGGTGGCACAGCGGGACCAGGTCCGGGGTCCGCTTGGCGCCCATGATCCCGGCGACGCGGGCCACCGCCAGCGCGTCGCCCTTCTTCAGGCCGTTCGACGCCAGCAGGCCGATGACCTCGGCCGTGGTGTGCACCCGGCCGGTCGCCACCGCGACGCGGGACGTCACCGACTTGCCGGTCACGTCCACCATCCGCGCGGCGCCCGACTCGTCGACGTGCGTCAGGTCGCTCACGAAGTCGATGCTACGGCTGCGCGGCCCGAGCGACGGCCTCGGCCACCGCGGGTGCGACCGCCGAGTCGAACACGCTGGGCACGATGAACGACGCGTTCAGGCGGTCACCGTCCACCACGTCCGCGATGGCGTCCGCCGCGGCCAGCAGCATCGTGTCGGTGATGGCGCGGGCCTGGGCGTCCAGCAGGCCGCGGAACACGCCGGGGAACGCGAGCACGTTGTTGATCTGGTTCGGGTAGTCGCTGCGCCCGGTCGCCACCACCGCGGCGTGCTTCTGCGCCTCGAGCGGGTCGATCTCCGGGTCCGGGTTGGCAAGCGCGAACACGATCGCGTCCTTGGCCATGGTGGCGACCGCCTCGGCGCCGAACAGGTTCGGGGCCGACACCCCGATGAACACGTCCGCGTCGACCAGCGCGTCGGTCAGCTTGCCGGTCATCAGGTCGCGGTTGGTGTTCTGGGCGAGCCACGTCAGGTTCGCGTCGAGGTCGCCGCGGTCCGGGTGGACGATGCCGTTCACGTCGACCGCGATGATGTCGCGCGGGCCCTTCTGCAGGAGCAGCCGGATGATCGCCGAGCCCGCGGCGCCCGCGCCGCACACCACGATCTTCGAGTCCGCCAGGTCCTTGCCGACCACCCGCAGCGCGTTGCGCAGCGCGCCGACCACCACGATCGCGGTGCCGTGCTGGTCGTCGTGGAAGACCGGGATGTCGAGCATCTCGCGCAGGCGGGCCTCGATCTCGAAGCAGCGCGGCGCGGCGATGTCCTCGAGGTTGATGCCGCCGTACACGGGCGCGAGCAGCTGCACCGTGCGGATGATCTCCTCGGTGTCCTGCGTGTCCAGGCAGACCGGCCACGCGTCCACCCCGGCGAACTTCTTGAACAGCGCCGCCTTGCCCTCCATCACCGGCAGCGCGGCGGAGGGGCCGATGTTGCCGAGGCCGAGCACCGCGGACCCGTCGGTGACGACCGCGACCGTGTTCCGCTTGATGGTCAGGCGGCGGGCGTCGGCCGGGTTCTTCGCGATGGCCTGGCTGATCCGGGCCACGCCCGGCGTGTACGCGCGGGAGAGGTCGTCACGGTTGCGGAGCTGGACCTTCGAGCTGATCTCGATCTTGCCGCCGAGGTGGATGAGGAAGGTCCGGTCCGACACCTTGCGGACGGAGACGCCGGGCAGCTCCTCGAGCGCGGCGGTGATCTGCTCCGCGTGGTCGGACGAGTGGGCGTTCGCCGTGATGTCGACGACGATGCGGTCCGAGTGGGACTCGACGACGTCGAACGCGGTGATCACCGCGCCGGCCCTGCCGGCCGCGCCGGTCAGGTCGCCCGCGGCGCTCGCCGACGGCGGGGCCTCGACGCGGACGGTGATGGAGTAGCCAGGGCCTGGAACCGGCATGTCGGGGACCTACTTGTTGATCTCGGTCTGCGGGTGTGTGTACGGCACCGAATCGAGCGGGAAGACCAGGTCACCCCACGGCGCGAGCGCGCCCTGGCGGTCCGCGGCGAGCTCGCTCACGGGGTGGTTGCCGTGGTCGTCGTCGGCAGGCCAGTGCGGGTCGATGCGGCCGTCCTTGGCGCCCTTCTTGGCCACGCGTCCTCCTTCAGCTCGGGTGTCCAGAGATTACCGGAGCGCGAGGTGGGGGCGACCGCGTATACCGTGGTCCGGTGCCCGGTCTCACGCTCAACGACTGGCTGCGTGCCCAGGACGACGCCACGCTGGCCGCCCTCCTGTCCGCCCGCCCCGACCTGGCCACTCCCCCGCCACCGGACTCCGTGGTCCTGGCCGCGCGGGCCGCGACCAGGGCGTCGGTGACCAGGGCGGCGGAAGGGCTCGACACCTTCACGCTGGCCGTGCTGGACGCGCTCGTGGTGGCGGACGCCGACAAGGCGCCGGTGACCGAGGAGCGGGTGCGGGAGATCGTCGGGCCGGACGTCGACCCGGTGCGGGTGCGGGAGGCGCTGGACACGCTGGTGCGGCTGGCGCTGGCGTGGGGCACCGACGAGCTGTCGGTGGCACCGGCCGCGCGCGAGGCGGGCGGGATGTTCCCGGCGGGTCTGGGCAGGCCGTCGCCCGCGCTGGACGGTGTGGACATCGCGGGCATGCTCGCGGACCTGCCGGAGGCGGAGCGGCGGCTGCTGAACACCCTCGCGCACGGCTCCCCGCTGGGCCGCACGAAGGACGCGGGTGTCGAGGTGCCGCTCGACGAGGCCACCACGCCGGTGCAGCGGCTGCTCGCCATGGGACTGCTGCTGCGGCGCGACGCCGAGACCGTGGAGCTGCCGAGGCAGGTGGGGCTCGTCATCCGCGGCGACAGTCCGCTCGGCACGGTCAAACTGGACGAACCGGCGCCCGCCACCAAGCAGCACAAGTCCTCCACCGTGGACGCCACGGCCGCCGGTGAGGCCCTGGAGTTCCTGCGCCGCACGGAGACGCTGGTCCGGCTGTGGTCCGCCGAGCCCGCCGCGGTGCTGAAGGCAGGCGGGCTGGGCGTGCGGGACCTGCGCAAGCTCGCCCGCGAACTGGACACCGACGAGCGAGGCGTCGGCCTGATCGTGGAGGTGCTGTTCGCCGCGGGCATGGTCGCCGACAGCGCGTCGGCGACGACGCCGGAGTGGATGCCGACCACGCTGGTCGACCCGTGGCTGACCGCCACCCCGGCGAACCAGTGGGCGACGCTCGCCGCCGCGTGGCTGGACATGCCGCGGCTGCCCGGTCTCGCGGGCATGCGGGACGCGAAGGACAAGGTGCTGGCGCCGCTGTCCGACGACCTGCGGCGGCCACCGGCGCCCGCGGAGCGGCGGCGCATCCTGGCGGCGCTGGCCGAGCTGCGGGCGGGCACCGGCGTCGCGTCGCCGGACGACCTGGCCGCCGTGCTGGCATGGCGGGCGCCGCGGCGCGGTGGGCGGCTGCGGGACGAGATCGTGCGGTGGACGCTCTCCGAGGCCACCACGATGGGGCTGGTGGCGCTGGGCGCGCTGACCGGCGCCGGGCGGGCGCTGCTGGACGACGGCCCGGCGGCGGCCGCGAAGCGGATGGCCGACTCGATGCCGGAGCCGCTGGACCACGTCCTGGTGCAGGCAGACCTGACGGTCGTCGCGCCCGGACCGCTGGAGCCCGCGCTGGCCGTGGACATCGGGCAGGTGGCGGACGTCGAGTCGGCGGGCAGCGCGACCGTGTACCGGGTGACGGAGTCGTCCGTGCGGCGGGCCCTCGACGCCGGGCGGACGGCCGAGGAGCTGCACGACCTGTTCACCACGCGGTCGCGCACACCGGTGCCGCAGTCGCTGACCTACCTCATCGACGACGTGGCCCGGCGGCACGGCCGGTTGCGCGGCGGCGCCGCGGCGTCGTTCCTGCGCTGCGACGACCCGGTGCTGCTGGCCGAGGTCTCCGCGCACCCGGCCGCGGCCCGGCTGGAGCTGCGCAAGATCGCGCCGACCGTGCTGGTCAGCCCGGTACCGCTGGCGGACGTGCTGGAGGAGCTGCGCGGGGCGGGGTTCGCACCCGCCGCCGAGGACGCGCACGGTCAGGTGCTGGACCTGCGGCCGTCAGGGCTGCGGCTGCCGGCACCCGCCAGGTCACGGCGGCCCGGGGCCATGGCACCGGCCTCGCCGGAACGGTTGCAGGCGATGGTCGAGCAGCTGCGTGCCGGGGACATGGCGGCGGGCACCAAGCGGGGGCGGACGGTGTCCCTCGCGGCGGGTACAGGGGCCACGGACACCGCGGCGACGCTGGCGCTGCTGCGGGAGGCCATCGAGCAGAACAGCCAGGTGTGGATCGGGTTCGTCGACTCGCGTGGCGTGGCGAGCCAGCGCGTGGTGGACCCGTTCCGCGTCGGCGGCGGTGTGCTGGAGGGGCGGGACGTCACGCACGGAGCGGTCCGGCAGTACCCGCTGCACCGGATCACGTCGGCATCGCTCGTGGAGAACTGAGCCGGGCTCGAGCGGGGTTCGAGTGGGCGGGCGCACCGTCCCGTCATGGCAACGGACCTGGTGGCGCGTGCGGACACGATCGACGGCGGCGTGCGCGCCCTGCTGTCCCGCTTGGACCTCACCCGCACCGACGACGAGCACGAGCGGATGCTGGACGCGTTGATGGGGGTGAGCCGTGCCGCGGACGCGCTGCGCGCCCTGGCCCGCGGCGACCTGGCGACCGCGCAGGAGGCGACCCGGTCGATGGCGTACTACGCCCGCCGGGCCCACGGCGAGTGAGTCGCCGGCCTGACTGCGACAAGTCTCGCTCCCGGTCGTCGAGAGCGAGACTCGCTCGAGTGTTCCGTCAGCCCGCGCGGGCGCTCATGCGCTGGTGCATGGCGTGCTCGACCAGCGTGATCAGCGTTTCCTTGGTCGATTCGCGGTCCCGGGCGTCACAGGTGACGATCGGCACCGACTGCTCGACGGTGAGTGCGTCGCGGACGTCGTCGATGCGGTGGTGGAGAACCCGGTCGAAGCAGTTGATCGCGACGATGTAGGGCAGGCCGCGGTCCTCGAAGAAGTCGATGGAAGCGAACGCGTCGGCCAGCCTGCGGGTGTCGACCAGCACCACCGCGCCGATCGCGCCGCGGACCAGGTCGTCCCACATGAACCAGAACCGGTGCTGACCCGGCGTACCGAACAGATACAGAATCAGATCGCTGTCC